>CBFHTF010000010.1:0-48031 GCA_965658685.1 Luminiphilus sp. | reverse complement strand
TAAATAAACAGCGCCAAGGGCTGATCGACCGGGTGAAGCAGTACTGCAATGACACCGGCCAACACGACAAGCTCTACCAATAGTGACAGTCGAAAAAACCAGCGCACGTTAAAAAGCCGGTGATACTGTGTTGCGATGGTGAGTGTGGCGAGCGCCAGGCCGATACCTCCAGCCGAAAATACGGAGGGGGGCAGAGGGCTGTAAAGGACAAACACCGACCCGATAGACAGCCCCAAGAACAGCGAGTTGGTGAATTTATAGGCCAGAAACCAGGGCAGTGCGATGGTGCCCGCCAAGGCAGAACGGTTAGTGAACGCGGTGGTCACTCTAGTAATCGACACCGCGCCTCGCGCTAATACCTGCGCGGTAGGCATGTTTGATTTCCTTGACCTCTGAAACCGTATCCATGATGTCTCTGAGGGCGGAGCCACCCCCACGTCCCGTTACCACAACGCTTTGTTGCTCTGGGCGCTGTGTAATGGCAGACAACACCTCAGCCTCGGGCAGATAATCAAAAGCCAGCATGTAGGTGATTTCATCAAGAACCACCAGATCAACCGATGCGTCTTGAAGTGCTGCTCGAGCGACTTCCCAGGTGGTTTGTGCGGCGGCGATATCAGCCTGACGGTTTTGGGTATCCCAGGTGAAGCCTGTACCCATTTGGTAAAAACGCACTTGTGGGCACTGATCGCGTAAATACATCTCCTCACCCGACAGTTGCACCCCTTTAATGAACTGAATCACTGCAACCTGCTGGCCGTAACCCAGCGCCCGCAGAACCATGCCAAAAGCAGAGCTGGTTTTTCCTTTGCCGTCACCTGTCAGTAATACCGCCACTCCGCGCTCTTGGGTAGCTGCAGCAATACCTGCATCGACGGCGGATTTTTGTTTTGCCATGGCGCGTTGGTGCTTCTGGTCGCGTGCTGTATCGGTCGTCACGGGTTTGATAACTCCATTATAGATAGTGAGTGCGGTGTTCTATTGTGGCAGTTGAGTACGTACAACGTGGTTAGAGGGCATAACGCAAGCCCACGTACCATAGCCGGCCACTGGTGTTGAAGTTTCGGATCTGTTGATAATCCTGATCGAGAGCATTCTCTAGGCGCAGGGTGGCCGTGAAGTCATCAGCCAGCACTCGTTGTAGTGACCAATCAACAACAGTGTAATCGTCCATGGCCTGCCCTGAGTTATCGATGCTGTCGCGGCTGAGACGTACGGTTAACGCTGATTGCCATTGACTTTGCTGCCACCTTAACGAGGCGGCACCCGTCAGACGAGGGCGATACGCTCGTTGATTACCCTCTGGATCCTTGGCTTGATTCCAGGTGGCGTTGCTAACAAATTGAAGTTGGCTGTTGATTTGGGATTGTGCCTCAAATTCTAGGCCCTCAGATGTTGATGATCCCTGTTGTTGAACGTAACCGGAAAACCCGACTAGATCGAAATCAATGGCATTGTCGACACGTTGATCAAACCATGTGATACGCGCCCAATGTTCCTTGCCACCCAGTCGTAAGCCCAACTCCCAACCGCGGCTGTTTTCCTCGCGCAGTACTCGATCGGTGGCTGGGGCGCCAGCGAAGGGACCGGCGTTGTAGGCGATTTCATAGGGGCTGGGGGCGCGAAAACCCGTGCCAATAGCAGCGTGCATGACCACTGGTAGCATCGTATTTGCGATGGGTTGCAGTGTGCTCAACCGCCAGGACGTGTGTTGGCCAAAATCATCGTTGTCATCGTGACGTAAACCTACGCTGATGTTGCCGTTGGCGATATCCCGTCGGTACTCGCCATAGATACCCTGATTATCTCGCTGTTTGCGCTCACCACCGTCGGTGAATGCTTGCTCCAATAAATCGATGCCCAGCGTCAATTGGCCCTCGCCAACAGCGGTACTGCCCAGCCATGAAAGCTCCCGCTGCTCTCCCTGCGTATCGAAGGAGGGCAGGCCCGCGCTCAACAACGTTCGGTCAATACGACTGTCAGCGAAACTCACCTCAGAGACCAAGTCATTGTCTTCCCAGCGCGCCCAGCTTCGCCAAGCTCGCTGTTGATAATCGTCGTCACAGGTATTTAAGGTTGCGAAGGTCACTACATCAAAGCAATTGTCGTAAGCATTGTTGCCTTCCACGTCGTGCACGGTGGCGCCCACTTGCCAGTGAGTGCTCAGGTTGGCGGTAACGGTGGCGTGGATCGTTTGGTTACTGTAGCCATCGCGATCAGCCAATACGTCATCGTCGGCGCGTGCGTTAAAACCCTCTGTATTCAAGTCTGCCAGGCTGATACTTCCCTGCAGTCGCTCGTTGCCGCCGGCAACTTGACCGTTCATGCGGGTGAAGCCATTGGCGCCGGTTTCTACGCCCAGCAAAGTGCTGAGGCCATCTTTGGGTTGTAGGGTGCTGATGGCGATGACACCGCCGGCATCGGCCCCATACAGCAGGCCCTGGGGTCCGCGAAGAATCTCAAGTCGCTGCAAGCCTGCGCTCAGTAACTGTTCAATACGTGGGCTAACTTGCGGCGAGGAGGGATCGGCTATATCAATGCCATCGAGCAGAATACGCGTGCGAAACCCATCTTCACCACGGATGCGAACAGCGGCCGCTTTCCCCAGACCACCATTTTGGCTGACGCTGACGCCAGGCTGTATGTCCAGTAGGGGAGCTAGGTCGTTATAACCCAACAGCGCCATGTCATCGGCAGAGAGTGTGCTAACTGACAACCCCGTGTCTGCCAACGGTGTGGCAAGGCGTGATGCGACGATAATGATTTCTTCCTGAGGAGGTGTGTCGACGGCATCGGTATTCGCAAGGACCTGGCCGGTTGCACCAAGGCACAGCAGTAACCAGCTGTAGGTAGTGTAAAGAGGTGTTGCTCGTCGGTTGTTGATGTAGCTGTTACTGCTCATCCTGCGCTCCGGTGGGGAGGCGGGAGGAAGGATCGTCTCAGAGACGCAGGCGGGGCTCTCCCACTGGGGAAGTTTCGCACCTGACAGAGCCCTCCGCTCCGCGGTTATCGTTATGCTGGGCAGGTATCGGGCTTCAGTAGGCACACTGTGTGCACTTACTGTTACCGTTGCGGGGGCAGCGCTGGTCTTGTCGTCGACGCACCAGACTTCCCTTTTAACCTACCCAGATCGATGACCGGCAGGCACCCAACGCCACGAACTTTACGCCTTGGACATAAGTCGGTCAAACCCAAGGACGTGGTAAACTGGCGCAATGCCGCACGTTAATGGCACTAAAAGCGACAGCGACCCTCGGGCTTTGAGCCATTGGCTCGACTGGATTAGTCAACGCCTCGGCAGAACGCCCAGAGGCTTAAAAGCCATCGCGGCTTGGAATGCGATGGGGGAGCCTGCAGTTATCCGTGTCGCCTCGGTGGTCGATGGCAAACCGTTTCCGACGCTGTTTTGGTTGATTGACGCTGCGCTTTGCCTGCAGCTCGATCGATTGGAGGCGGCAGGGTCTATTGCGCGCCTGCAGACGATGATCGATGACAGCGACGCTCTGCGCCAGTCTATGATCCTTGATCACAAGCACCACAATGCGCTTCGAGATACTTTTCTCGAACCCGATGAGCGCCAGCTGCTAGAGAGCAGTGGCATGATGGCAGCCTTAACAGAGCGAGGCATTGGCGGGATCACTGACCCGTCACGGGTGCGCTGTTTACACACGTGGTATGCCGCACATAGGGTTCAGCCAAATACAGTAGGCAGGCTGACAGATGCCCTATTAGAAGCGTCGCCAGTTGACGCTGTTGCCCCGTCAACCCGGGTATAGACAGATAGCTAATTACGACCTTGTGTCTAACCATTAATGATCGATGACTTGGAGTTATGCCGGTATGTCCGCACTCACCGATGACACCCGAATCCACTCTCTGAAAGAGTTGGTGTCACCCCAGCAATTGCTGAACGATATCCCTATTGACGAGGGACTAGCACAACATGTGGCAGCGTCGCGACGAGCGATCCATGAAGTGCTGCACGGCAATGATGACCGTCTTGTTGTGGTGGTGGGTCCATGTAGTATCCACGATACTCAAGCGGCCATTGATTATGCAGAGCGCTTGCGCGGAGCTGCGACGCGTTTGCAGGATGACCTGTTCATCGTTATGCGCGTTTATTTCGAGAAACCCAGAACAACGGTGGGTTGGAAAGGGTTAATCAATGATCCCGATCTCGATAATTCTTTCCAAATTAACAAAGGGTTACATCTGGCCCGACAATTACTGGTTGATCTCAATCGCATGGGTTTGCCCACCGGCACCGAGTACCTCGATTTGATTTCGCCCCAATACATCGCCGATCTTGTGGCTTGGGGCGCGATCGGTGCGCGCACTACCGAGAGTCAGACCCACCGAGAGCTGGCGTCAGGTTTATCCTGTCCTGTGGGCTTCAAAAATGCCACAGATGGTGATGTTCAGGTGGCGGTCGATGCCATCGGCGCCGCCCAGCGTGCGCACCATTTTTTGTCGGTGACCAAAGAGGGGCAGTCAGCTATTTTTGAGACAACCGGCAACGAAGATTGTCATGTCATTTTGCGAGGTGGCCGGTCGCCCAATTACGATATGTTTTCCGTTGACGATGCCTGCGCGCTGTTGGCCAAGGCGGGTTTGCCGCAACGATTGATGATTGATGCCAGTCATGCAAACAGCCGAAAAATTCCTGCGCGACAGATTGATGTGGCGGCGGATATTGCTACGCAAATTCGCCGTGGCAACGGGGCTATCGTGGGTATTATGCTCGAAAGTTTTATTGAGTCGGGTCGACAGAGCGTCGAACCGGGCGTTGCGCTGCGTTATGGGCAGAGTATTACCGATCCCTGCATGGCTTGGGATCAGACCGAGCAAGTGCTGGAAACCCTGGCGAGTGCTGTTAGTGCAAGAAGGTTGATGCCATAAGTCAGTCATGGGTTGTTGAGGGTTCAATGGTGTTTTACAAGCGCGTGTTTTGTTCCACTTGTGCCGGCTACAAGTCGCTTATAACGGCTGGGTTTGGCAGAGTTTGGCGTGCCACAACACATGCCACAACAGATGCCCAAAAAAAGGCGCGCTTGTCTTACTGGGCGCCGCTGCTAGTCATTGTAGGCTTAGTAGCCATGTGGGCAGGCCCTACAACAGCCGTAATAGCTGCCTCAGATAGTAGCGCCAGCACAGATGCTACTTCCGCTGTTAGTCAATTACTGCAGAGCTTCCAGTCCTTATCTGGGCAAGGCCACAGGCCAGCAGGCGCTCGCAGTGATCAAGAAGATGCCTTCGCTTACCAACAGGACCAACGCTTATTACAGTTTTTAAAGCGCTATCTTCGAGTGCTTGACGGTGAAACGGCGTCCCAATCCATTGATGATACAGCGCTGGCACGGCTCGATCAGTTGCTCGATGCCTTCGTCGAGCAGCGGTTACTACAGCTGGAGGCGCGGATTGAGCAGCGTAGTGCATCCGCATCGACCTTGTCGGGGATTGAGCAGATCACAGCCGAAGCCTATGCCGAGGGTCTTATACAGCTGCGAATGCAGTATTTGATGACCTTAGTAGATGTTGTTGAGGCAAGAAACGCCGTTGGACAATCCGCTGCCACGCTGGTGTCTCTGTTGCGCGAGCGCCTGCAGCATTCTACTGAGGCGATGTTAGGTACCATCGGTTACAGCGAGAGTGCGCGTACCATGCTGGTCCGGCAGTTGGCGGATAGCCCCGATAATACCGAGTTAAAAGCTGCTCTGGATATGCAAGTTTTACGCATCGAGCGCGCGGGTGAGCAACTCGCCCAATTGGTCGATATGCTGGAACGCTTGGGGGTTGATACCACCGCTGAGCGTCGCGTGTTACTGCGACAATCAAACGCTATGTCGGTATCACTGGTTGATGCCGATGTTTTATCAGGGCTGTTTGACGATGTGACTACAACAGCCATTGCCTGGTGGCAGCAAGAGGCCTTTGATCTCATTTTCAACTTGCTGATATTCACCCTTATTCTTCTAGCAGCGAGAGTGTTAGCCCGATTAACCCGTCGCGCGATGGCGCGGATTTTGGCGAGTCGGGGCAATCGCATTGGCGTCTTGCTACAGGATGTACTCACTCGCATGGCCGGTGGCGTGGTGATGGCACTTGGTTTTCTCGTTGCCTTATCGCAACTGGGTATTTCTGTGGCGCCAATGCTCGCCGGTTTGGGTGTGGCCGGTTTTATTATTGGCTTTGCTCTGCAAGATGTCTTGGGCAATTTCGCCGCTGGCGCCATGATTTTGGCCTACCGTCCTTTTGACACCGACGACTACATTGATGTGGCCGGTGTACAGGGCACAGTAAAGCGCATGAATTTGGTGTCGACGACTATTAACACGCCCGATAATCAGTCGCTCATTATTCCTAACAGCAAAATTTGGGGAGACGTGATTCGCAACTACACGGGACAGCGTATGCGACGTGTCGATTTGGAGTTCGGGGTCAGTTACGGCGATAGTATTGAGCATGTGGAGGCTATTCTTGGCGATATTATTGCAAATACCCCGGAAGTCTTACCCGATCCGCCACCGAATATTCGGGTTCATCGCTTGGGCGAAAGTTCCGTCGACTTTATTGTTAGGCCTTGGGTAGCCACAGAGCACTACTGGGACGTCTACTGGCGCCTGCAACGGGAAGTTAAATTGCGATTCGATGAAGAGGGTATCTGTATTCCCTTCCCTCAACGGGATGTGCACCACTATTACGAGGGTGATCCCGCGAAACTTGAAGTGAATAATCTCAACGTTGATTGATTCCATACCTCGGACATCGACTTGTCTTCGAGTACTTGAGACGGGCATCACAGATTGCAAAAGTGCCGTGTTGCGGCGGCTCGAGTCCAAGTATGCTTTAGTTATTAGCAGAGCAGAGGCGTTGGGCAAACAGTGACACAAATACTGGCAGGGCTGGTTGTTTTGGGGCTGCTCGGCGGCTTGGTGTTTACCAAGCGGCCACCACCGTTAATTTTTACAGCGGCTATGGTGGCTTGTTACCTGTTTGGATTGGTATCCACCGATACCCTGTTGGCTAAAGCCAGTAACGAGGGTCTAATTACACTCGTGTTGCTACTGCTCGTGTCCGTTGGACTTGAGCGACTCCCTTGGCTCGCTACCGTTTCTCAGCGTTTGGTCGGGCCATCCCTGTCGGGATCCTTATTCAGATTAACGGGGGTGACGGCGCTGTTTTCTGGCTTCGTCAATAACACGGCGGTTGTGGCCACACTAGCGGGGGCGGTGCGTCGCAACAGGCATCATCGGCCCAGTAAATTACTGCTGCCACTATCGTACAGCGCCATTCTCGGCGGAACACTGACGCTTATTGGCACTTCCACTAATCTAATTGTCAGCGGTTTTCTGCAGGACGCTACCGGTCAAACTATTGGCTTTTTTGCTTTCTTGCCCGTGGCCGCGCCCGCTGCTGTTGCCGGGATCGGTGCCATTATTTTGTTGCGTCATTGGTTGCCAGAGCGAGGGCGTGCTCAGGTGCAAATCGATGAGTACCTAATTGAAGCTGAGGTATTACCCAGTTCTAAGATGATCGGTAAGACCATCGGCGCCAATGGATTGCGCGATCTAGGTGATTTATTCCTTGTGGAGATCGTGCGCGGTGACGAACTGCTATCACCGGTAGCGCCCACTCAGCGGCTTGAAGCGGGGGATCGTTTGATTTTCTCCGGTGATATAACTCGGGTGGGTACGCTAGACCGCTTTCATGGTCTGAAACTCTTTGCGATAGACGAGGGGTTGTTGAGTACCAATATGACCGAGGTCGTTATTATGCCCAACGCGGCGATTGCGGGGCAGACGATTAAGGAGACCAGTTTCCGAGCGCGCTTTGATGCGGCGGTGGTGGGACTCAAACGGGATGGTGAGCGTTTGAGTGGAAAGCTGGGGAGCATAGTACTTCGCCCCGGCGATTCATTGATGCTGGCCGTGGGCCCAGATTTTCAATACCGCGGCAACCTTCGTAAAAATTTCTTGGTGGTCGATGACAGTATCGATAGCGCCAGCTTGCCGATACTCCAGAGCCTATTTGTTTCGGGTACCTTGATGGCGGTGGTCGTAGGTGCTGCGGCGGGTTTACTACCACTTATTAAAGGATTGGCATTTTTATTGGCAGCTATGTTGGCGCTACGGGTAGTGTCGGGCGGTGACTTGCGACGCCGATTTCCTTTTGAAATGTGGATCATCATCAGTTCTGCTTTGGTGGTCTCTCAAGCGCTCAATGACAGTGGCCTCATTGACAGCTTTATTGGTTTGGCAGCGCCGTTGCTCGCTGGCATATCACCCATATGGGCCCTTATTGCCGTCTATTTGTTGACGCTGGTGTTGACAGAGCTGATGACCAACAATGCCGCGGCAGCCATGGTGTTCCCTCTGGCCTACTCGTTGGCGCTCAGCACTGGCTCCGATCCCATGGCATTTGTCATGGCGGTAGCCTTTGGTGCCAGTGCCTCCTTTGTTACTCCCTTCGGATACACCACCAACTTGATGGTACAAAACCTGGGTGGCTACCGCCGTCTCGACTATCTGCGTTTGGGAACGCCAATTTCGTTGGTGTACTCGGTAGTTGTACTCAGCCTGTTGACCTGGGCATTCCCTCTTAAGCCTTGAAGTAGGTGCTTAAAACGCATCACAGCGGGCCAGCTGTGGTCTTGGTTGTATCGCCGCAGGGTTCTGCCCAGACATGTTGTGGTGGCGGCTACCATTAAGACATAGCCTAGATGAGTCAGCCGAACTGTGCTGGCAAATCTTAAGACTTAATCGTGACCCAAGGATGGGCACACAATCGACAGGGAATGCTTATGAAAATGAAGACACAGGCACTAATCGTAGCGGGGTTGATCAGCGCCGCGACCCTCACGGCCAATGCGGCAAATCTCAGCGCGTCACCCGCCAGTGAACCGCACATGCCTACCATTGAGCAGCTTGACCCCATCGTGATGGAAAGCGAACGCGGGGGCTTGGCACCGCTGGCTCTGGCCTTGGGCATTGCATCATTTGATTTGACCTTAATGGGTGTGTATTGGGGGCTCTATGTCCCTTACTATGCGAAAAAGGAGCCAAGCTTTAATACCAATCTGCCCTAAAACCCATAGGGACTACACCAGGAGCAATGTTATGAATGCGCCTCAGCAGTTAAAGCGTAAATTAGCCGATGACCAACGTGAGCGTGAAGTGGGGCGTCAGTGGTTGCGACAGTACCTGCTGGCTATGGCGGTTTGGGCCTTGTTTATGGTGGTAGTCCTGCTGCTCATGGGTACTGCTCATTGGGTTACCTTGGGCACGATCTTTTGTGGCGGTAGTGGCGTGTTGATTGCAGTAACAGCGAGTCGCAGCGGCTTGTGGGGCAGGGGATAGCCACAATGGTATCGGCTGCCCGGTTCGCGTTATTACTGGGCGGTCTCTTGGCAGTCAGTGTGCCCGGTTGGGCACAGTTGCCCCACTACGCACTCCAATCTCGCATCAATAGCTGTGGCGCGGCGGCCTTGGCCGCTGTGCTTCAGTCATATGGTTACGCATCGATAGATGAGCATCGCTTGTGGGGCTGGGCACAACAGGACTACCAGCAAAGACTGCTAACCGTTCCAGATAGTGGCCTTAGCTTGGCGGATCTGAAGCGTTTGAGTCAGCGCGTAGGTCTTAGCGTCAGAGGCGTCAAGGTACCAATGGCTGCAGCCGGGTCTTTGCCAACCCCTGCCATTGTGCGCTTGAGCCGAGGAACACAGCCGCACTTCGTCGTGTTGTGGCAAGTCCGAGGGCGCACTGCACAGGTGTTCGACCCTGCTGTTGGCAATCGCTGGGTTGCAACAGCCAGACTCATGGGGCAAATGCAGGCTGAGAATAGTCTCAGCGCATTGATTGTTGCTGCCCCCACCCTCGATTAAACGCAGTGTTTAGAGACTGGCCACCGTTGTTTTTACAGCAGATTACAGCGTGTTAATTGCAAGCTATCGAGATACGCCTGCTCTTGTCGTGCTTGCTCAGTGCTGGTGATAACGGCAATGCTGCTATCGGTAGTTAACAAATAAGTCTCTGCCACTCGTCGCAAATCATCGAGCGAGGTGTTGATGACCCCTTGCCTAAAGGCGGCACGATGCTCCGCTGTGCGATCGAACAACAGTTCATGAAAATGTTTTTTCGCTTCCCCGGCAGGCGACCCGGGCTTATCAATGCTACCAATGATGCCCAAGATAGCTTCCTCTAGGGCCAGTTGCTCGTGTTGGTGGCTTAACAGCCAGCGTATGGCTTCATCAAAATCGTCGAGGGTGCCCGCAAGTCTGGGATCTCGATAGGAGAAGAAGCGGAAGGCGCCAATATTGGCGTCATGGCTGGCACCGCCACCATAAGCACCCCCCTGTTCCCGAATAGCCCGGTGTAAAAAGCCGTTGCGTAAAAAAGCGGCTAGCACGGTGAGTACAGGTGCATCAGGGTGCCCTGCGCCCACCGTAGGGAAGGCTTTCGCGCAGAAATTGACCTGCGTGTTAGCAATCCAATATTCGCGACGGGATTCTCGAATGGGCTCGGGTTGCCATGTGGAAATGTTACTGGCTGTGGCTAGCTGGGTGGTGCCGGCGCTAGCTATCTGTTGTGCCCGTGCTAAATGTTCCGAGTCGGCGATGGTTGCCACAGCAGTGGCACTGGCGGTCTGGAGTTGTTCATGCAGCGCCTGTAATTCGCCCAACAACTGGTCGAGGGCATCGTCATTTTTAATGGCGTCATCGAGTGCACGCAGTCGACGAATACCTTCCAACCCACTTTGCTCATGGCTGAGACGGGCAAGTGGATTCATGCCCGCCGTGGCAGCATTCATGGCCAGGCTATGGCCACTGCCCGTGATGGACTGGTCTTTACGCGAGCGCAACTGGGTAATTAGCTCTTTGATGCGATTGCGCTCATCAAATCGCGTCTCTTTGAGGGTATCTAACATGAGTGCCATTTGCTCATCGGCACGATTGGCAAGTGCTTTCGACGACACGATGAAATAGGCGGTACAGTCTTGAACATCTTCGCGCTGGCTTCGGGTGAGGGTGGCCGCGCCCAATGATCCTACGGTTGCCGAATGCCGGTCTTGCACGTCAAGGTAACTGGCACTACCCAAGCCCACTTCACCCATTAAACCTGTCAACAGCGGTAGGCGCGCGTATTGGTCTTCCGTCAGCGATGGCAGGGGTCTTGCGATCTGTTGATAAACGAGACCGTTTGTGCCGGCAGAGTAACGGTAATGGCGCTTATTGCCGTCCACATTGATTGCAGGCTGCGGTTCAGGAATCTGTGCTGGAATGTCCGTGAGCTCGACCCGCGGCAGTAAACTTGGATCATCCTCGGCAGCTTGTCGCTCTTTGAGCTTTTCGGTGAGATCCAGTATTTGGCTGCGCTCTTGCTCCGCCAACGATTGCTCCAGCGCATCGAGTTTGTTCCGCTCGGCTCGACGACGTTGAGCGGATAGTTCCGTATCGGGTTTTACCGTAAGAAGCACTCGGTGCGGATTGTTGAGCAATAGTTTGCGCAACAAGGATGGGACGTAATCAGGATTGGAACAACGCTCTCGGATGGTGGCGATGACGGGGTCCAAATCAAGGGCTGCAACAGGATCACCATAGTGTGTTGCTGCACCTAGCGCGCGCAGCATGAGATTTAAACCATAGGGCATACCGTCACCGGTGATCTCCCTTTGGTGGAGTTCAATTTGGTGCAAGATGGCTTCTAGTCGCTCGGGCTCAATACCGGTGGTTGCCACCCGCTCAAGTACGGCTAAGACCTCTTGCTCAAATTGCTCTGCACATTCGGGTTCACTGCCCTCAATACCGCAACAGAACACCATTTCTCGCATGGATTCTTCTACGCCACACAGTGGTGAGGGCGCTGATCCCAGTGAGTTGGTCTCTAGGTACTGCATGAGGGGTGAGGCGCTATTCTCCATGAGCACCGCCGACAGCACCTGCGCCTCCAGCATGCTGGTGAGATCGGCGCTTTCGCCTAATTTCCAGCCCAGCACGTGGTGAGTCTTGCCTGCTGTGCAGTCATCGCCATCAAGGGCGTAGTGATGCAAAGCACGTTTGGGTGCCTCAAACGGTTTTTCCAGTGCCACCTCAATGGTGGCCGTTGATTGTTCAAACCGGTGCAGCACCAGCGATTCATAGGCCCGCTGGTGTTGCTCGGCGGGAATGTCGCCAAAGGTCAGAAAGATGGCGTTGCTGGGGTGATAATGGGAGTTATAAAACTCTCGCAGTTGTTGGTAGCTGAGATCGGGTATCGCCTCGGGATCGCCGCCGCTATTGAAATGATAGGTGTTGGTAGGAAATAGTTCATGACTGAGACGGTCCCATAGCACCGACGGCGTCGATGACATAGCGCCTTTCATCTCATTGAAGACCACCCCTTTGAACACCAACTGCTGTTCACCATCGTCTCGGGTCTCAAACTCAACCCGGTGTCCTTCTTGGGCGAAATCGAGCGGGTCCAGACGTGAAAAGAACACAGCGTCGAGATAGACCGACAGCAGGTTGTCGAAGTCTTTGCGGTTTTGTGTAGCGAACGGGTAGGCGGTCCAGTCGGAACTGGTAAATGCATTCATGAACGTGTTGAGAGATCGGCGCAGCATCATGAAAAAGGGGTCACGGACGGGGAACCGTTCGCTACCACACAATACGGTGTGCTCCAGAATGTGCGCCACGCCTGACGAGTCTTCTGGCACTGTGCGCAATGCCACCATGAACACGTTTTCAGGGTTATCTGCCGCTAAATGCAGGTGCACGGCACCGGTTGCCGGGTGCTGATACTCCTCTACGGTGAGTTTCAGTGCGTCGATAGCAACTGCACGCTGCTTAACAAAGGTGTTAACGCTGGTGGTCTGCTCGCGTTTGGCTTCCATGGGACTCCCGTTATCTGTCGGCAGCTGTAATGCCGCCGATAGCGAATATGCGCATAGTGTAACCTGTTGTGGGGGCAAAGATGGGGGTGTTAGTCCACCGGTTCAAGGCTGACCCTAAACAGCGCAGGCCAACGTTTCCCGGTCACCCAGATGTCGCCAGTTGCGGGGTGCTGTGCTATGCCGTTGAGAACATCCGTGTCGGGCGAACGATCACCGGTGGGTAGTAGCCCCGCCAGGTCAATCACAGCTGTGACTTGTCCAGACTCAGGGTCAATGCACACGATAGTGTCTGTCTGCCAAACATTGGCCCAAATTTCGCCGTTGATCCACTCGAGTTCATTGAGTCGATGCACTGGTTTACCCGAAAGGGTGACATTGATGACGGTTAATCCGCCCTCGCCATTTGCGCTAAAGTGAAAAATCCGGTCAGAGCCATCACTGAAGTAGACCGCGTCCTTGTGGTGAGTGATACCCCAGCCCTCACCCGGTAACGCCACACTGCCGACAATGGCAAGGGAGTTGCGATCGAGCATGAGCAACTTCCGCGCGCGCCATGTGAGTACCAGAAGTCGCTCGCCCAAGCGGGTAATACCCTCGGCGAATAGCTCGTCGGGAAGGGGTTGCTCTGCGTCCAAACGGAGTTCAGGCCAGTGGTAGCGCCGCACCGCCGATTGCCCGTAGAGACCGGAGCTGACGTAGAGATGGTCATTGTGGAACTCCAGTCCCTGGACAAAGTTACGGGTGTCGAAGGGCTTTCGCTCTAATACCCGAACGCGGTAGTGGATAGGATTGTCCGGGTCCGCTGCGGCCTTTTGATTATTCTCCACCGTATCCGCGTGTGCTGATACTTGAACGCAAGCAACAATGACAACCAGCAGTAACGAGAGAAGGCCTGTGAGGTCTCGGGGAAACGCGCACACGCGGGCTTTTGAGCACGGTGTGAAGTCTGAGCACCGCCGCCTGCTGGTGCTCTGCATGGCAGGGCTCGAATACCACTTCACAGGGGCTTTCCTCGAATGAGCGCTCGCGCTAAGAAGCGGGCTGGGCTCAAGGCTCTAGCCAGCCCTCGGGGAAGTGGCGGTGGTTCTTGACAGATTTGACTAGCCAACTGCTCAGCTAACAGGGGTGCCGAACACAGACCTCGTGAGCCCAGAGCAATGAGTAGCCACAGCCCCGGGATATTCGGCTGCGCTTCAGGTATCAGCTGGGTTTTTCGCTGGCTTAATACCGCGTAGCGTTCGTTAAAGCGCTCCCGGTCAGGTGCGCTGCCCGCTAGGGGCAAATAATCGGTACTGGTACAACGCAAAGCCACATGACCACCCTCCGGTTGCGGTGCTAGCCCTGCACGCAAGGCAGGCAGCGCTGCTGCGAGGGTGGCAAGGTTGTGGTCGTGGTCTGAAGAGCGTTCATCAAGGGCAGTATCATTGGGGCCGTAGCTGGCACCCATACAATGCAGACCACGGCGCGCCGGAGGGAAATAGCCCTCGTGGCACAGCGCTACTCTGACTTTTTCACTCGTGGACGTTGCCGGGATGTGGCTCGTTTGACCCCGAATTTGCTGCAAGGGCAGCCACTCAAGACCTGGCTGTTGCGCGGCATCGCCAGCATTGGCGAGTACTGCAATGTCGGCAGTGTGTGTCTTGCCATGGGTCGGGGCAGTGGCCTGCCACTGGTGACGAGTGGCATCCAAAGGTAATGTGTTGTGCGCTTCAATACGATTGAGGGTGACTGCGCCGGTATCTTCGATAACCTCGATGAGGGGGTGATCTAAACGTTCGGCGCATACTGACGGTGGGTGCAGCCAAAAAGCATCGGGGAAAAGAAGCGCAGGCTTTGCAATCTCTACACCTAAATGTTCAGCCGTTTCATTGGGCGGAAGCCATTGTGCGAACTCGGGGATATCACTTAATACCTGCTCTAAATATTGGGCTGTGACAGTATCGATACCCAGCTGGGCGAAACCGCACTGACTGCCACCGTCAGGGCTTAAGCGAGTTGCGGCTGTCAGCTGCTGGTAGTGGCGGGTAGCAAACAAGTAACTGAGAATAGAGAAATCGCTGAGAGGGTTGTGTTTGCGTGACAACCGAGTGTAGGTGATGCCCTGTAAGTTGCTGGAACCACCACTCGCAAGGGTTCTTGCCTCCAGCACCGTCACTTTGATGCCCCGCTCAGCCAAACTTCTAGCCACGCATGCACCTGCCAAGCCAGCGCCCACCACCAGAGCGGTCTGAGGCGTTGTTGTCTCGCTGGGAATATCCCAGGGCGTAGCTGCACCGAGGGTGGGCGCAGCGCTTGAAGCGGCTGGACTCGGAGGATTGTACTCGCCGTATAAGCACTCTCGCTTGTGCCCGAAGCCCGGCCGTTTATTCACGGTGAAGCCCAGTGCTTGTAACTGCCGTTTGACGTCGCTGGCGGCGGTAAATGTGGCAAAGCGAGTTTTCGGTCGGCTCAAAGCAGCCACAGCATTAAGCAACGACGACGACCACAGTGCGGGGTCGCGCGCGGGTGCAAATCCATCTAGATACCAGATATCGACCCAGCGACCTTGCAGTGACGCTAAGTCATTGAGCGTCTCGGAAGCGTCCTCCCACCACAAATCGAGTCGTATGCCTGCGTCATCATCGACCAGTCTATGACAACCCTTTACGGGGTGAGGCCAGCGGCTCAGTAGCCACTGGCTGAGCTGTTGCAGCTCTGGAAAGGTCTGAAGGGCTTTGGCGACATCCGGACGGCGCAGTGGGTAAGCATCGATGCCGATATAGTGGAGCCTGCTGCCAGGTGACCGATGGCGTTGCCAAAGCGCCAAGGTCAGTAAAAAGTTCAGGCCGGTTCCGAACCCTGTTTCTACTAAGGTGAGAACATTGTGCTCTGAAAGTTCGCAAATTCGGGTTTCAAGCTGAGCACCCTCAATAAACACATAGGTACTTTCAGCAATACCGTCCTTCGGCGAAAAGTAGATGTCGTTGAATGTGGTCGAGCGCGGTGTCGCGCCCAACCATTCAATACTTGGTGCCGGTGCGGGCGTCCAGGGTTGGTTGTCGTGCTGTATCAAGCGTGTCTGTTCCGCCGGTGAGTCGTGTAAAGCTTAGCAGAGGATGGTGCTCACCCGGGACGCTAGAGCATTGGCCCCATTAGCGGCTACACTGCAGCCTTTTCTGCAAGGCAATGACTATGCGTGAAAGCAAGACCATCGACACCCAACAGTTTGCCACTATCGCTGCGAATCTGCTTCATCAGGGCGTATTGGAAACCCAGCGCACTACCGCGAAGCGTATTTTTCGCGAGTTGGAAGAAGGACGTAAAGTTTCATTGACCCGCCTACGTATGGAAGACGGGGGCGAGATACGCTTCGATTTAAGTATGGATGCCGACGGCTTTAATGGAGTACTTAATTTTTCTGCTTTTCGAGATGGTCTGTTGGCACTCGTTGCCAACCTTTCGGATGCGCTGCGGGCTGGGTCAACGATTACGGTGTTTGATCCCATTCAAGATCAAGACAACTCGAACGATGGTTATGCCAGCACACGCATCTTTGGTATCCCCGGACTGACCAATCACGACGGTATGGTCAATGCGCTTATGCTCGGCGTAGAGCCAGATCCCGTGCAACCTGTGGTGGCATTACACCTACTCTACGTCGATCCCGGTCAGTTTGTGTCGGAATCGTCATCCAACAGTTGAATCGCGGGTGGCCGCACTAGGGTGACCGTTTCTTTTTTGGCCGGTGCCATAACTTGAGCCTCGCCCAATGCTACGGTCGTACCGCTCTGGTTAACTACGCGGCAATCAATAGTCAGCCAGGGCTTACTCGGGTGTTTTTCTTTGATTTCCAGTGCCACCGTTAAGGTGTCACCTAGTGTAACGGGTGCTCGGAACTTCAATGTCTGTCCCAAATAAATGGTGCCCGGACCGGGTAACTCCATGGCAATTGCAGCGGAGATAAAGGCGCCAGTTAACATACCGTGTGCGATGCACTCGCCAAATTGGGTGCCTTCGGCGTAGCTGGGGTCGAGATGCACGGGGTTATGATCCCCTGATACAGCCGCAAAAAGCTGTACTTCACGGTGGGTTACCAAGCGACTGTAAGTGGCACTATCGCCAATGTTGATCTCGTCAAAGGTCTTGTTGGTAACGGTTTGTGCCTGGTCGGGGGATGTCATCCTTTGGCTCCTCGTTGATGTGACGCAGTTTTGTGCTGTTTTTGAGCATAGCGTATTGACCATTGCTCGGTATGTAATTGACCGCTTGGCCGTGTCACAGGATGATACGTCAGCTCCTGTCATTTACCCTAAGAAACGTCATTAACCACAACAAATAAGACGAGACCTATGACACCCGACGCTATTCATACGCTTATTACCAGTAAGCTCCAGGAATTACAGATCGCCACCGAGCTGGATATTACGCAATACCCCAACATCGTTGCGCTATTCGAGGATGCGTTTCGTCGTCACTCAACCCGTAAAGCTTGCAGTAGTTTGGGGCATAGCCTGACTTATGCTGAGCTTGACAACTACTCGGCACAATTTGGTTCTTGGTTGCAGCATCGCTCGGGGCTGGCGGTGGGAGATCGTGTTGCCATTCAGATGCCGAACTTGGTGCAGTATCTCGTTGCCGTCTTGGGTACCTTGCGTGCCGGCATGGTGGTGGTAAACACCAACCCGCTGTACACCGAGCGCGAGTTAGAACATCAATTTAATGACGCTGATGTCAAGCTGCTTGTGGTGCAGGCCAACGTGGCACAAACGGCAGCGCAGGTGCTACCCCGTACCGGGGTGACCCAAGTGGTGGTTACCGAGTTGGCTGACTTGCATCCGACGCCAAAGCGGCAGCTGATTAATAATGTGGCCAAGTACGTCAAAAAGATGGTGCCACCGTTTCACATTCCGGGTGCGCTCACTTTCCGAAATGTGTTGAAAGAAGGCGCTAAGCAGCCATTAACGCCCGTTCAGGCCCAGCCCGAGGAACTGGCGATGCTGCAATACACGGGCGGCACTACTGGCGTTGCCAAAGGCGCCATGTTGTCCCATCGAAACCTAGTGACGAATGTACTGCAGTGTGACGCGGTGTTTGCAACTCACAAGCTTAAGGGTGCAGGAGATGTCTTCATGCAGCCCTTGCCGGTGTATCACATCTACGCCTTCACAGCGTCCATGTACGGGCTATTTGTAGGCGCCCATACGGTCTACATCCCGAACCCTCGCGATCTCGAAAGTGTTGTAAAAGCCTTTAAAGCGTATCAACCCACTTTGTTTTGTGGGCTGAATACATTGTTTGTTGCACTGTGTAACCACGCGGCATTTCGCGCGCTTGATTTCTCTAACTTATCCGTCACCTTGTCGGGGGGTATGGCCTTAACCGAGGCGGCGGCTGAAGAGTGGCGGAGCATTACCGGCTGCACAATTTCAGAGGGCTACGGTTTGACAGAGACCTCTCCGGTTGCCACAACGAACCCGGGGTACGCGCAGCAAATTGGTACCATCGGCGTGCCTTTACCGCTCACAGAAGTCAAAGTCATCGACGAGCAGGGTGTCGCTCTGAATCTGCAGGAGGCCGGCGAGCTCTGTATTCGAGGGCCGCAGGTTATGATGGGCTACTGGCAGCGTCCGGAGGCTACAGCAGAAGTGCTGCAAGACGGTTGGTTTGCTACTGGGGATGTTGCTGTTATTCAGCCCGACGGTTATTTGCGCATCGTCGATCGAAAGAAAGATATGATTGTGATCTCGGGCTTTAATGTCTATCCCAATGAGCTTGAAGATGTGCTGGCTCGGCATCCGGGAGTGCTCGAGTGCGCGGCGGTTGGCATACCCCACGACGTTACCGGGGAAGCGGTGAAAATGTTTGTTGTTCGCAAAGACCCGGCCCTTACGGAAGAGGCTGTGATCGCCTTTTGTCGTGAACAGCTAACAGCCTATAAGGTGCCAAAACAGGTAGAATTCCGCGACGAGCTACCGAAAACAAACGTCGGTAAAATTCTGCGTCGGGAGCTGCGCGACAGCGCCTGAGGCCTCAAAGCTGGGTTTTGACCCCGAAACAACATGACGCACACTGAAACGGGGACGCCCCCTCGGCTTGTCCCCGACGTTATTGATTACCCCGAATCTTTGCCCATTGCCGAGCGTCGACAGGACATCGCCGACGCCATCGCCAACCATCAGGTCGTGGTGGTAGCTGGTGAGACAGGGTCGGGTAAAACCACGCAGTTACCGAAGATTTGCCTTGAACTGGGGCGCGGCCGTTTTGGGCGAATTGGGCATACCCAACCGCGACGACTTGCCGCGCGTACTGTTGCC
The DNA here is from genome assembly GCA_965658685.1 of Luminiphilus sp. Lineage (GTDB taxonomy): Bacteria > Pseudomonadota > Gammaproteobacteria > Pseudomonadales > Halieaceae > Luminiphilus. The sequence goes on along the minus strand of CBFHTF010000010.1, from coordinate 28,868 downwards.
CAGCGAATAGCGTCCGAGCTGTCCTCACCCTTGGGTGACTTGGTGGGTTACCAGGTGCGCTTCAACGATGTTGTGTCAGATGCCAGTGCCATCAAGCTGATGACCGACGGTATTTTGTTGTCCGAGCTGCAGCGAGATCGGGATCTAAACCAATACGATACGCTCATTATCGACGAAGCCCACGAGCGCAGTCTCAACATCGACTTTATTTTGGGTTACTTGAAGCAGCTTCTGCCTCGGCGCCCCGATCTGAAGGTGGTGATTACCTCGGCTACCATCGATGTCGAGCGCTTTGCTCGTCATTTCAATGATGCGCCCGTTATCGAGGTATCTGGTCGCACGTATCCCGTGACTGTCCAGTATTTAGGCGACCTAGACGATAGGGAAGAGGGGTTATCCGAGCAAATAGCTCAGGTCATCGACGATATCGAAGCCCAGGTGTTTGGGGTCCGTGGTGATGTACTGGTGTTTTTGCCCGGTGAGCGTGAAATTCGCGAGTTATCCAAACGTTTGAAGGGCAATGATAGACGTCAAATTTTGCCTCTTTACGCGCGTTTGAGTGCCGCCGAGCAGAACCGGGTATTCAATCCGTCGGGCGGTGGCATGCGGGTGATACTGGCCACTAACGTAGCCGAGACATCTTTAACCGTGCCGGGTATTCGTTACGTGATTGATCCCGGTGATGCTCGGATTAGCCGCTACAGTCACCGTTCTCGTTTGCAGCGGCTGCCCATCGAGAAAATCTCTCAAGCAAGTGCGAATCAGCGCAAGGGGCGTTGCGGGCGCGTTGCAGAGGGCGTGTGTATAAGGCTCTACTCCGAGCAGGATTTTGAACTTCGCCCTGAATTTACCGACCCCGAGATTGTGCGCACCAATTTGGCGGCGGTCATTTTGCAGATGCTCAAATTGGGTTTGGGGTCAGTTAAGGACTTCCCTTTTGTAGATGCTCCAGAGCCAAAGATGGTTCGCGATGGCTACAAATTGCTAGAGGAATTAGGCGCGGTCTCCAACCGAGGACGTCTGACTGCCGTGGGCCACCGGATGGCTGCTTTACCCATCGATCCACGCTTGGCTCGAATGGTTTTGGCTGCGGTCGACTTGCATGTGCTACCCGAGATATTGGTGATAGTCAGCGCCCTATCGGTGCAAGATCCCAGAGAGCGCCCCAGCGATAAGCGAGCCCAGGCCGATCAAGCACATGCACGATTTAATCACCCCAACTCCGACTTTCTGAGTTGGTTGAACCTGTGGCGCCATTATGAAGCCCAGCGCCAGGAGTTAAGCCAGAATCAATTGCGAAAGCAATGCAAAGCCGATTATCTATCGTTTCTACGCCTGCGTGAATGGCGCGATATTCACAGTCAGCTGACCATTGCCTGCCGACAGTTAGGCTTAAAACCCGCCACCGCACCGGCCGATGAACCCGATTATGAAGCGGTACATAAGGCGCTACTGGCCGGTTTGCTCGGACAGATTGCCCAACAAGATGAGGGGCGGTTATTCAATGGTGCGAGTAACCGTAAACTGCAGATTTTTCCGGGTTCCGGCCAGTATCGAAAGCCACCTAAGTGGTTAGTGGCGGGGGAAATTGTTGAGACTTCCCAGGTGTTTGCTCGTCAGTGCGCCGCCATTGAGCCCCAGTGGTTGCTCACTATTAATCCGCGCTTGCTCAAACGGCATCACTATGAGCCTGCCTGGCAGATGCGCTCAGGGCGCGTTATGGCAAGTGAGCGGGTTTCTCTGTTTGGTTTGACCATTAGCGACGGCAAACGGGTTCACTATGGTGATGTGGCGCCCGAGGAGGCACGCACGCTAATGATCCGAGAAGGCTTAGTGAGTGGTCAGTTTTCGTCACCTCCCGCATTTTTAAAGCACAACATGCGCTTGGTGCGCGAAGTTCAAGATCTGGAATCTCGGGTACGTCGTCGTGATCTGCTGGTCGATGAGGAAGCGTTATTTGCATTCTACGATGAGCGTTTGCCGCGCGATTGCAACAGTTCGACGACATTGGACAAGTGGTTACGCAAGCAGCCGGACAGAGACGCTTATCTGCGTCTTTCCCGGGAACAAACTCTCACCCGTGATCCCGGTGCCGATGTTCAGGCGCAGTTCCCCTCAACGCTGCATTGGCAGGGTATTGAGTATAAATTGCGTTACCAGTTCGAGCCCGGCCGGAGCAACGACGGTGTATCCGTTACCGTCCCCTTGCCCCTTTTAAATCGTGCCCCCCGCTATCGCTTTGATTGGTTGGTACCCGGACTGTTGCGCGATAAATGTATCGCTATGCTGAAGGGCTTACCCAAGGGGCTGCGGAAACAGTTGGTACCGGTGCCCGACGTGGTCGACGGTGTACTGGGGGTGCTGGAGCCCGACGATACCGATTTGGCAGCTGCCATGGCGCGGGTATTGAAACAGCAGCGAGGTATAGTGATTCAGCCCTCTGATTGGGGGCTGGAGCGCCTAGAAGACTTCTATCGTATGAATATACGGGTGGTGGATGATCGAGGGAAACTGTTAGCCCAAGGTCGCGATATGGCGATGTTGGTGGCGCAGTTTCGCGACAGTACACCGGTAACGGCTAACGTCAAGCGTTCAGACCTCATCCGCGAACAGGTGATTCGTTGGGATTTTGGTGATCTGCCTGAAGAAGTGCGCAACCGCTCGGCAGGCCTTGATGTAGTGTCTTATCCGGCGCTGGTAGATCGTGGCGACAGCGTCGCGGTGGATTTATTTGATTATCCCGCCGAGGCAATGCACAGCCACCGCCGGGGCGTGGCAGCTTTGGCCGCCAAAGCGAGTGCCCAAACCGCAAAATACCTGCGTAAGAATTTGTTTGCCGATAACGCTGCCGCGCTGGCGTTTGCAGCCTCAGGTATCGATAGGGTTCAGTGGGTTCAAGAAATCATTTTAGTGGCGTTGCTATCGACGCTCGATGAGCAACCATTACCCAGAGATCAAGCCGCTTTTGAGGCGGTTTTGGAGACTGCAAGAGGTGCATGGGTGCCCACGGCGATGACATTGGAGCGTCAACTCATGACGTTCTTGACGGGTGTTGCTGATACCTTAAAGCGTTTGAGCCACTACTCAGCCAGCCAGTACAGTGATAGCCGCCAAGATATCCAGCAGCAAGTAAGAAGCCTTTGTGGGCCGGGTGCTTTGCTAGATGCGCCGGCGACTTGGTTGGCACAATACCCACGCTACGGTCGTGCACTGGCTCATCGTGCTGAGAGGCTCAGCGGGCAATACGCTAAAGATCAGAAAAGCTTGCAACTTTTGGCACCTCATTTGGAGCGGCTAGAAAAAAAAGCAGCGGGATACCCTGGTTTGCTTGCGTTGTCCGCTCCTGCACAGCACTATCGCTGGATGCTCGAGGAATTTAGGGTTTCACTGTTCGCCCAGCAGCTGGGAACGAAGACGCCGGTGTCTGCCAAGCGCCTCGACGAGCAGTGGCATACGGTTGAGCAGTGGTTGTTAGCAAACCCGCGGTAAGCACCTTGGCAGGAAATACCTGCGACCAAGTGATGATCGCCCATCGGATCGACGTTTGTTAACGTATGTATCGTCCCAATAGCACGGTGGAAGCCCTTGTTGTGACTTCGTTATCTGTATTGCGCCTGTTTTTGAACCCTCTGGGGCGTCTTTGCTCCCGCAGGACTGTTGGTGTCTCGACCCCGTCAATGGGTTTGAATGTATACGCAACGGTACGGCACTGGTTCGTTATCGCTGCCATTGCCCAGGTGCTACTCGGTGGGAGTATGGCCGCCAGGGCGACGGAAGACCCATTGGAAGCCGTTAATCGCGTCATTTTTGCGTTTAATGATGGTGCTGACCGCTATGCGCTGCGACCTGTTGCAAAGGCGTATGACGCCATCATGCCCACCCCCGGAAGGATTGGCGTCAACAATTTCTTCTCTAATTTGCTCGATGTTAACAACGCGCTGAATGCCTTGCTTCAAGGGCAAATCAGAGGCTCAGCAGAGACCGGTTTAAGAGTGGTCGTCAACAGCTCATTGGGGTTTTTAGGCTTCTTTGATGTGGCTTCCGATATGGGTATACGGCGCAGTGCCACCGATTTTGGTCAGACCTTGGCACACTGGGGTGTCCCCCAAGGTCCTTATGTCGTTATGCCGTTACTCGGGCCGCGTACTGCTCGAGCGGGTGTCGGTGTGTTTGTCGATGGTTGGGCATCGCCTATGGGGCAGGTTGACGACTACGCTGTTGAGTGGGCACTGCGTTCTGCCGATGTTGTTAATTTTAGAGCCAGTTTACTTGGGGCAGATCAATTGATGTCGGGCGATCGGTATATCTTCTTCCGAGACGCTTACTTACAAACCCGGGCCCAGCAGCTTGGGGACGTTGTCGTCGATGACTTTTCTACCTTCGATGACGAGTGGGAATCTGACCCCCTGTAAGTCAAGGGATAGGCGCAGCACATGAGTTTCGATTTCGTTGATGGCAGAGTGCTACTGATTGATGATCGACCGGAGCGTGCTCGCAATCTGATCGATGTCCTTGTCGATGCCAAATTCCAATTCGACTGCTGCGCAGAGGTGGAAGATCTCGAGGCTACTTTGGGTCCTGAAAGTCCGTGGGACTGCGTCTTATGCACCATTGATTTAATGCATGTCAGCTGGGCTGGTGTGCGTCGCGCCATGCGTAACTTCGACGTGCAAGTGCCAGTTATTGTCATTGCCGATGATCGCGACCTCGATAGTATGTCGACGGCTTTGGGTCTGGGCGCCACCGACTTTTTCGTGCGCCCTAAAGAACGACCGGGTTTGCTGAAGCGGTCAATTGAGCGCTGTGTGCACCACCGCCGATTGCAGCGTCAATTACAGGCCAGCAAACAGCGGCTGGAACACACTAACGCGCAGCTGCGTCACTCGTTGCGGATACTCGAGCAAGATCAGCAGGCGGGTCGACAGGTGCAAATGGCGCTGTTACCCAACTCAGCCTTGAAAGTCGATGACTACTGGTTCAGCCAAACGATTTATACCTCTTTGTACTTGAGCGGGGATTTCGTCGATTATTTCCAAGTTGGTGACCATGAAGTCGTGTTTTTCCTGGCTGATGTGTCAGGTCATGGTAGCTCGTCTGCATTTGCCACGGTTTTGCTGAAGAATTTGTTCGCAAGAAAGCGCTCGGATTATCTGCGTCGGCGCGATTTAGCGATCAGCTCGCCGGTCAGCATGTTGACCCTTGCAAATCGTGAGTTGCTGGAGCTGGATCTGAATAAATATGCCACTATGGTGGTAGGTGTCTTGGACTTCCGTCTCCACTTACTTCGCTATAGCATTGCAGGCCATTTACCATTGCCCCTGCTGCTATCGGAAGAGGGTGCGACCTATTTGACTGGTGAGGGCTCGCCCGTGGGGTTATTACCCAACGCACAATTCAACGAGCAACAGCTGAATCTGCCTGAGACGTTCATTCTTTCGCTGTTCTCTGACGGTATTCTCGAGTTGCTCGATGGCGATGATTTAATTGCCAAAGAGCAGGGTTTGCTGACGCGACTGAGTGGTCCAGTGGTGCGTCCATCGGCACTTGCCGATCGTCTGGGTCTTGAGCATGTCGATCAGGATGCGCTCCCCGATGATGTAGCCGCGTTATTTATCAGTCGGGGACTGGCGTGACCGAGTGCCGCATCAGCGCTGCTAGTAATGAGGGAGCGCACGTACTGCGGCTGGAAGGTGATGTGCGATTGGTCATGTGTACCGCTCTTGATGAATACTTTGAGCAGATGTTCAACGACCCCAACTTTGTGTCGGTGTGGGTTGACGTAACCGAGGCCTCGGGACTCGACAGTACCACCCTGGGTATGCTCGCCAAGTTGGCCATCACAACCCATGAACGCTACGACTTTAAACCGGCTATTTTCTCCTGTAACGACGGTATTAACCGGCTGCTCAGCACAATGGGCTTTGCTCAACTGTTCGAGTTACGCACCGAAAGTTGTGGTGCTGACGAGGAAGCCTACGAGATTCCCATGCGCGCCGCGACAGAAGAAGAGGTGAGGCAAAAGGTCATTGAAGCACATCGCACGTTAATGGCCTTAAACGAAGACAACCGCAGTGCGTTCGAGGGTTTGGTGCAAACCCTCGAGGCCCGGTGAGCCGTTTATTGGCTCTGTAATAAGCGCTCTAGTGCTTCTTGATCCGCTGCGAACCGTCGGATGCCATCGGCCAATTTGTCAGTCGCCATTGGGTCATCGTTTAGCTGATACCGAAAAGACCCTTCTGGCAAGGTTGCCGGTGCGGTTTGTTGTTCGGCGGCGGGGTGTAAACAGCGCGGCAGTGGGCCGGTATCTGCCGCTAATGTCTCAAGTAAATCGGGACTGATGGTGAGCCTATCGCAACCTGCAAGCGCTTCGATTTGGCCGACATTGCGAAAGCTTGCCCCCATGACGACGGTTTTGTAACCGTGGCGTTTATAGTGATTGTAAATCTGGGTGACTGATTGCACGCCTGGGTCATCACCGGGCCCATCAATTGTTCGGTCGGTGTTGGTTTTGTACCAGTCCAAAATGCGCCCGACGAACGGCGATATGAGGAAGACGCCAGCATCTGCACATGCCTGCGCCTGGGCAAAGCCAAAAAGTAGCGTCAGGTTACAGTTGATACCTTCGCGTTCGAGTATTTCAGCGGCGCGTATTCCTTCCCACGTGGCCGCGATTTTGATCAGGATCCGTTCGGCGGCCACTCCCTGGTCAGCATAGAGGGCAACAAGCTTACGGGCTTTGGCTACCGTCTTGGCAGTGTCAAAGGATAATCGAGCATCGACTTCAGTACTGACTCGACCGGGTATCTGCGTGAGGATTTCGCAGCCTACCGCTATTGCAAAGTGATCACAGGCATCGGCAACGGACCCAGTCGATGCGGTACACTGCTTTACTGTATCCTCAAATCGCGGCAGGGCCGCCGCTTTGAGCAGCAGAGAAGGGTTCGTGGTGGCGTCTAGCGGTTTGAGTTTTGTGATTGCATCGACGTCGCCGGTGTCTGCGACAACATCGGTCATCGCGCGCAGTTGGTCCAGTTTGCTGGCTGTTTCTAGACCGCTGTTGGCCATCGTGAATCTCCTGTAGCCATGTGAATCTCTTGTAGCCATGTGAATCTCTTGTAGAGAGCATCAGGGTAAACCATCTATCGGCGCTGAAATATGAAGCGCCCAAATTTTAGTCTCAATTTTTTATTCATTTTTGTCTCATGTGCGCCAAATGTGTGCGAAAACACTGGGCTGCAGTGTGGGTTTTCGCCATAACACACAGTGTATAAATTTCGTGAGCACGTTCTGGAAGAGCGCCTCGCAATTAGATGTAGCGGCAATATTAGTCTGCCTCTGTGACCGCCCGCGCAAAGCTTCCTGCCGGGGGGAACTTTTAGGTGAAACGTTGAAAGCTAGTCATTATCTGCACCTCGATCCAACCCAATTGTCTCGAGAGGAACATTTTGCGCGCTGGCAAGAAGTCTTGGGGCGCGGAGCCTCTGTGCACAGCTTATCGCCAGCGACCTGGGAGCTGCTAAGCGATTACGAAATTTGGCAAGTGCCCGATGCTACGATCACCTCGGCGCATTTGTCGCCCTTTGAGTATCGGCGTCAGCGAGCCACAGCGCCTCAGAAAACACTTGCTCTCATTGTTTGCATACAGGGTGAACTGACCGTCAATTATAACCATGAAGTGATTGCTCGCGCGGGTAAGTGCAAGGTGTTACTGGGTGCGGCGGACTTCGATTTAACGGTAACAGCTGAAAATCCAGTGTGTTTCACTACCATCCATCTTCAGCAGCCGGCGTTGTTAGCGGCTAGCACGATCTCAGATGTGCTACCCGTTATCGAGCTCTCTGTGACTCAGGGTCTTTGGGAGGTGCTGGCACTGACGGTACAGCAAATGCAGGTGGCCTTGAGACGGCGAGATCAGCTGGGTACGAGAGCGCTCTTTCGGGCTCTTGAGAGCGGTATTGATGAGTTGGCCAAGCCCCACTACTCCTCCCGCGAGCGTGTCGATGGGGATCGTGTCATGGCTATCGCCGCTTTTATCGATGAGCAAGTGCGCAACCCCGATTTAGGTGTCGATATGCTGTGTGAGCGTTTTCATATGTCCCGGGCCACTCTCTATCGCCAGATGCAGCATGTCGGTGGGGTTAAACGCTACATGCAGGCGCGCCGACTGGCCCGATGCTTCGATGAGATGCGGAAAAATCCCGAGTTAGAATCGGGTTATTTACGCGCGCTGGTACGTTCCTATCACTTCCGATCTTTCGGCGATTTCGCTAACCGATATCAGCAATATTTCGGGGTTGATCCTGTCCGATTGTTAAGGGCACGTCATCTAGACCAATCGGGTGTCAATGACTTTGCGGACGAGCAGCACCCGATCCTTCAAGATCCGATTCTTAAGGTGCCACCGATCTCGGATTAGGCGCCGCTCCCAGCAGCACACGTTGATCGGCACCTGGCCGATGGGCCTGCTCACTCAACGTTCGTCGGAACTGCTTGCCGCCCACCTCACCTTGGAACAATCCGAGCACGTGGCGAGTCATGTGATTTAAGCGCAAGCCATCCTCTGCCTCTTGGGCAAGCATGCGCTCAATGTATTCGGCATATCGGTCAATCACTTGCTGGCGATAACGCACGGGACACTCTTCGTTGAAAAGTACCGGGTCGACTTCAGAGAGCAGCCAGGGTCGTTGATACGCGGCACGTCCCAGCATGACCCCATCAACCGCTTGTAAATGTTGACCGCAAGCTTCAAGACTGTCGATACCCCCGTTGATCACAAAGGTGAGTGCGGGAAAGTCTTTTTTCAACTGATAGACCCAGTCGTAGTTGAGTGGTGGTATCTCTCGGTTCTGTTTGGGCGATAGACCCTGTAGCCATGCTTTGCGTGCATGAACAATGAAAACCTGGCAACCACCGTCGGCTACGGTGCCGACGAAGTCACATAATTCCCCGTAGCTCTCTTGATGGTCGATGCCAATGCGGTGCTTAACGGTGACGGGCACTGAAGCCACGTCGAGCATGGCGGCGACACAATCGCGTACCAACTCGGCTTCTGCCATTAGGCAGGCACCGAAGCGGCCATTTTGCACGCGGTCAGATGGGCAGCCGCAGTTCAGATTGATTTCATCATAGCCCCAGTCCTGGCCCAGTCGTGTGCAACGCGCAAGCGCATGTGGATCGCTGCCGCCAAGTTGTAAAGCGACGGGGTGCTCCGCCTCATCGAAGTTTAAATGTCGCTGGACATCGCCATGCAAAAGAGCGCCGGTGGTCACCATTTCGGTGTAAAGGCGTGCGCGCTTGGTGATTAGTCGCCAAAAGAATCGGCAGTGGCGGTCTGTCCAGTCCATGCAGGGAGCAGTGCAAAAGCGCCAAGGTGAGGGGTCTAGGGTTGTCATCAAGTTGTAGTCGGAGAGCGTTAGATTTAAGACTTAGACCTGTAATAGTAACCCAGTATTCATTCATAGCGAGACAGGCCAACCATGATGCCCACAGGTATAAAACGACGAACAGCTATTAAAGGTATGGCAGCCACCCTCGGCGCGCTGTCATTACGCGGTTTCGAAGTTAGTGCTGAAGAAGCTGTCCATTTCACCCACGGTGTTGCCAGCGGCGATCCGCTCTCCGATCGCGTCATTCGTTGGTCGCGGGTATTGCCCGGAGATGGCGGCAACAAACCGTTGAAGGGCCGCTGGCAAGTGGCTGAGGATGCCGATTTTAGGCGCGTGGTGTCTCAGGGTGATATTGGCACCGGTCCCGAGCGAGACTACACGGTGAAAGTCGATGCCACTGGTCTGGCGCCAGCGGGCCAATATTGGTATCGCTTTCTATTCGAGGGTGTGTCGTCCCCGGTTGGGCGCACTCGGACGCTACCGAAAACAGGCTTGGCGCCATTCACGCTGGCGGTGTGTAGCTGCTCCAATTATCCCCAAGGTTACTTTAACGCCTATCGCGACATAGCAGATGCGCCGGTTGATGCGGTCATGCACTTAGGTGATTACATTTATGAGTACGGTGCTGGCACCTACAGTAATAGCATCGCCACTTCTGAATTGGGTCGAGAGGTCCAGCCCAGCCATGAAATTTTGGCCCTAGAGGATTATCGACAACGTTATGGGCTATATCGCACGGACCCCGACTTACAGGCCGCCCATGCCGCTCACCCATGGATATGTGTTTGGGATGACCACGAATTGGCCAACGATACTTGGCACGCCGGCGCGCAAAATCACAACGAGGGTGAAGGCGACTTTGATACCCGAATCGCCATGGCACGCAAGGCCTATCACGAGTGGATGCCCATTCGAACACCTGCTCAAACCGACCAAGGGCCCATCTATAGGCGTTTTGCGGTAGGTGATCTGGCCGATATCATCATGCTCGATACCCGACTGGTTGGTCGTGATCAGCAATTGGATTACCGGCGAGATATGGGTACCACCGTGGCCCCCGATGTCTTCAAGCGTGATGTCCTGGGCAACCCCGAGCGCACCATGATTGGTGAGCAACAACGTGGCTGGTTGGCACAACAGTTGGCATCGAGCAAAGCGCGTGGTGCCACCTGGCAGCTAATTGGTCAGCAGGTACTCATGGGTAAGTTGATGATTCCACAGATTCCCAAGGAACAGCTGGCTCAGGTAGAGATTCCCGAGCGCACGAGGCAGTGGATAGGCACCCTTATGCAGCTAGCCAATGCCGGTTTGCCCCTTAATCTGGACGCATGGGACGGTTACCCAGCGTGTCGCGAACGGGTCTTCGCCGATCTGCTGACTTTGGCCAACAATCCGGTAGTGGTGGCAGGTGATACCCACAACGCGTGGGCTTTCAATTTGCGCACTGATGCGGGTTTGCCTGTGGGTATTGAAGTTGGCTGTCCGGGTATTAGCAGTCCGGGTATGGAGACCTATCTGCCGTTACCACCGCCAGTGATGGCTGCTGCACTCAAGCAGGCCAGTCCAGAGCTGGTTGACCTTGATACTCACCGGCGGGGCTGGGCTAAGGTAACGCTCACCCCTGAAGCCACCTACAGCCAATGGCGCTTTGTGGACACCGTGTTGAGTAAATCCTTCTCGGTTAGCGAGACGGCACCATTGCAGTGCGCTGTCGGCGCCCGTCAGTTCGCGTAAGCACCATTGCCACCAAGCGTTGGCGCCAGGCCTAATCAGCTTGGGCCAACGTGCGTATACTCCAGCTAATAACCAATACCAGCGGAGTTTTCATCATGGAGTTAAACGAACGCGTTGCCGTGATCACGGGGTCAAGTTCTGGCGTGGGTGCCTCGCTGGCACAGCGGTTAGCGGCTCAGGGTGCGAAGGTCGTTATTAACTACAGCCGATCAGAAGCCGGTGCTCGCGATACCCTGGCGGCCGTTGCCGACGTTGGTGGCGACGGTGTCATTGTGCAAGGTGATGTCAGCCAGCAAGCCGACTGTGAGCGCATCATACAAACGGCCATCGATACCTTTGGCAGAGTCGATATATTGGTAAACAACGCGGGTACAACCACCTTTGTGCCGCACCAGGAACTTGATCAACTCACTGAAGATATTTGGCTGCGAACGCTGCAGGTCAATTTGATGGGGGCGTTCTTCATGTCACGACTTGCGGTGCCCCACATGCGCGCTGTTGGCGGCGGAGAGATTGTCATGACGTCAAGTATTGCGGGCGTGACAGCTAACGGCAGTTCCATTGCCTATTGTGCTTCTAAAGCGGGGTTGAACAGTCTCACTCGCACGCTCGCCAAGACCCTCGGTAAAGATAGCATTCGTGTAAATGCGGTATTGCCGGGACTCATTGATGGCGAGTGGGCATTTTCCACGTGGGGTGGTGGCAACGATGACCAATACGCCAATTTAAAGCGAATGTTTGTCGATCAAACACCGCTGGGCCACGTTGTGACTCCCGATGACGTGGCTGATGCCATTAACTCAGTCATCACGGGCTCCGATTATGTGACGGGACAGTTGGTCACCATTGACTCGGGGTTCACCCTTTAGCGACACCAGATGAAATCCGTGGCGTTAAATTCGAGACGCTAAATCAAAAGGAATCGATAATGATAATAACGAGATCTCTGGGTGGAGCTCTTTTGGTTGTATCTCTATTGTTGGCTGCATGTGAGGGTCGCGGGCCCGAACCTGAAGTGGCAGCTCCTTACCACGCCACCATTGTGCGTACAGAGTGGGGGATTCCCCATATTACCGCCAATGACTGGGGCAGCTTAGGTTTCGGTGAGGCATACGCCGCCGCTGAGGATCATCTTTGCAATATGGCTTGGGCATTGTTGCAAGCGCGAGGGGAAACGGCGAAGTACCCGGGTTTGGGCGAGCCACAGGAAAAGCTAGCGCAAGATGCAGTGATTAAGGCGCTGGCTATTCCCGATCGAGGCGTGTCGGCGCTAGCGGCACAAACACCGCAGATTCAAACGTGGCTACGGGGGTACGCAGCGGGCTACAACCACTATTTAGCGCAACATCCCAATCAAGCTGATGCCCGTTGGTGTGCCGATGCCCCCTGGGTGCAGCCGGCATCGGCCGAGAACTTTATGGCCCAATACATTCTTTTGGTGCACACCTTGCCCCGGGTGGCATCTGCCATTGCTGCAGCGCAATTACCCGGACCACAATCACTTGAAAAGAAAGTTAACGAGGGGGCTGCAGATACGGTTGCTGCAAGCGGTATTGATAGTATGAAGTTGGCCGCGGTCGCCGATCTGTTGCGCCTCGAGGGTATGGGGTCGAACGCCTGGGCTCTAGCCGCACAGAGAACCGAAAATGGCCGTGGTCTGCTGCTGGCCAATCCCCATTATCCCTGGTACGGCATTGCGCGTTTTTGGGAGAAGCACCTAACCATTCCCGGTGAAATAGACAGCTATGGCGTGGGTCTTGTTGGCACGCCGGGAGTGGCCATTGGCTTTAATGCACACGTTGGTTGGTCGCATACGGTATCTGACTCAAAGCGCACCGTGTTGTATCAGCTGACGCTTAACCCCGAAAATCCGCAGCAGTATCGCTGGCAGGACGGTTGGCGGGATCTGTCATTCCGTGACGTCACGGTAGATGTATGGGCTGATCCGGGTGTCACCCCTCAAAGCCATCGCTTCTGGTTTTCCCACCATGGACCACTAATTGCACTACCGGGACTGAGTAACGATCCCTACACGGTATTTGCGATCCGCGATGCTAATGAAGCGAACACGCAAACACTGGCACAGTGGGTAGCGATGGGCCAAGCCCAAGATATGGACGCTTTTATCGAGGCGCACAGGCGGCATAACGCGATGCCTTGGGTGAACACCATAGCGGCCAGTGCCGATGGTCGCGCGGTCTACCTCGATAACTCGACCGTTGCGGCATTGAGTGATGACGCGCTATTGGCATGGCAAAAGCGAATAGAGCAAGTACCCCAGTTACAGCAGCTGTATTTGGCCAAAGGCTTGGTAATTCTCGATGGTTCCACCACGCGCGATGAATGGTTGGAAACCGATGCACCTGTGCCGTTTACAGAGCCTTTCGAGCGCAGGCCACTTATCGAAAGCGAGAGCTTTGTATTCAATGCGAATGACAGTTACTGGCTCAGTGATCCGGCGGCCCCCAGAGAGGGTTATTCGCCCTTATACGGCGCCACGGGTTCGCCACGCTCACTGCGGACTCGCATGAATATGGCCTTGTTATCACCCGATAGCATGTACGGTTATGCGGGCACCGATGGAAAATTTTCCATGACCGAGGTGCAGACGGCCCTGTTCGGTAATGAAGGGCTTGCTGCTGCGCTGCTGCTACCGGCGTTACTTGATGCTTGCAAAACGACAACCTCGGTATCGATTGAGGGCGCAGCCGTGTCCCTGAAGCCCAGTTGCGAGGTGTTGGCGAATTGGGACCGGCGCTATGATCTCGACTCGAAGGGGGCCGTTCTGTTTCGCGAGTGGTTGACCCGCTATGGCTATGAACAAACCTATTTGGCAGGCGGATTATTCGCAGAGCCTTTTGATCCACAAAAGCCTACAGAGACGCCAGCAGGACTTGCTGATCCTGAGGGCGCGCTACAGCGTTTGGCGGCTGCGCAAGCGTTGTTGATGAGCGCGGGTATCGCCTTAGATGTGACCTTGGGTGAGCTGCAACGTGGGCATCGGGCGGGGCAGTCGATTGCCCTGCACGGGGGCAACCGCTACGAAGGTATCGCTAACTTACAGGTGACCGGTAGTCACCCGTCACCGGTATTTACAGGCTCTGAAGAGCCCGTCGGCGACAGTGCCACCCTTGCGACGACAGGATATAACATCAATCACGGTTCCAGTTTCATTATGACCCTGGGTTTTGACGACAAAGGGCCCCGTGGGCAGGCGCTGCTAAGCTATTCCCAATCGGGTAACCCTGCATCCCCCCACTTTACTGATCAGACTGCGCTCTATGCGCAGAAGCGCTGGCGCCCCATACGCTTCCACCCAGACGATATAGCGGCGGCTGAGCAGACGTCACTGACTATTACTGGCACACGCTAGAGCAGTGGTCCCCCGGCAGTGGCTCACTGCAGCGCTGCCCCGGGGATACTGGCAAGGAGTGATTGGGTGTAGGCCTCTTTTGGCGCATTGAACACCTGGTCGGTGCTGCCTTGCTCGACCAGTTGGCCGCGGTACATCACCACAATACGATCGGCAATGTGTCGGATAACTGCCATGTCGTGGGATATGAACAGCATGGTCAGGCCATACTCAGTGCCCAAGTCCATGAGTAGGTTAAGAATTTGCGCTTGGATAGTGACATCCAGCGCCGATACCGGCTCGTCGGCGACGATGAACTCGGGTTTGGTTGCAAGCGCTCTGCCAATAGCGATGCGCTGGCGTTGGCCACCGGAAAACTCGTGGGGGTACTTGCGAATACAGTTATGCGCAAGACCGACATCATCCATCAGCTTGGCGATGACCCGCTCGAGTTCTGCTTTGGTGCAAATGTTGTGAAGTAACAACGGTTCGGCGAGTGTGTCGTAAACGGTCATACGCGGGTTTAACGAGGCGAAAGGATCCTGAAAGATCATTTGCATGCGGCGCCGGAATTGTTTGAGTTCAATGCCCTCAAGATCGGTAACCCGAGTGCCATCAAAAGCCACCTGGCCATCGGTGATAGGCGCAAGTCGCAACAGGGCTCGGCCCAGAGTTGATTTGCCACTGCCCGATTCACCGACCAAGCCCAAAATTTCACCGCGATGAATAGTCAATGAGACGTTATCGACAGCTTTCACAGGATCTGCATTGGCGCTGGGGTAAAACCAGGTACGCAGTTGTTCTACCTCAATAAGGGATTTTGGATCGTTTAGCGTACTTACGCGCTGACCGGTGGGGATGGCATCGAGCAGCTTGCGGGTATAGGGGTGTTGCGCCGCGGTAAACAGGTCTTTGGGTGGCCCTTGCTCTACCACTTCTCCCTGTTCCATCACCACGATGTGATCGGCAATATCGGCAACGACGGCCAGATCGTGGCTGATGAACAATACGCCAATATCGCGCTTTTTCTGTAAATCGGCGATGAGTTTCAGAATCTGTGCCTGAATCGTCACGTCCAGAGCCGTAGTGGGTTCATCGGCAATCAGTAACCGAGGCTCGTTGATGAGCGCCATGGCGATCATCACGCGCTGTCGCATACCGCCTGAAAACTCGTGAGGGTAGGCGTTATAGGTGGTGTTTGGGTCACGGATACCCACTTCGTCGAGTAGTGCTATTGCCCGATCTACTGCCTGTGATTTAGGTAGCTTCTGGTGCACCACCAAGGGTTCAATCAGCTGCTCACCAATCGTCATAAAAGGGTTCAGGCAAGTCATGGGGTCTTGGAAAATCATGGCGATGTCCCGACCCCGAATGGCGCGTAGTTCCCTCTCTGAGAGGGTCAGCAGGTCGCGACCATCGAACATCGCGCTGCCACCATCAATACGCCCCGGTGGCATGGGGATGAGCCCGAGCATGGCATAACAGGATACCGATTTACCCGAACCACTTTCACCAATGATGGCGGTTAGCTTACGCGGCTCGACGGTAAAACTAATCCCTTTGACCGCACGGTGGGTGCCGTTTCGGGTGGTGAAGCTAACTTGCAAATTATCGACGGTTAACAGTGCCATAGATCAATCCTTGGACCCGCGTACGTCGAGGGCATCTCGCAAGCCATCGCCGAGAAAGTTGAGAGAAAACAGCGTGATAGTGAGAGCCAATCCGGGGAAAATGAGTAACCAAGGGTACTCTTCCATGGTCTCGGCGCCGTAGCTAATCAGTAAACCCCAAGAGGTCTGAGGCGGCTGAATACCCAGCCCAAGGAAGCTTAGGAAAGCCTCTAGCAGCATGACACTTGGGATCGTGAGCGTTGTGTAAACGATGATGGGTCCCAGTGCGTTTGGAATGACATGGCGCCGTAAAATGGCAGCGGGGCCCAAGCCCAATGAAATGGCGGCTTCAACAAATTCCTGTTGTCTTAGCGACTGTACCTGGGAGCGCATAATACGTGCCATTGTTAACCATTCCACGGCGCCAATCGCAAGGAACAACAGCAGCACATTGCGCCCGAATACCACCATGAGTAGCACGATGAAAATCATGAAGGGTAGGGCGTAGAGAATGTCGACCAAGCGCATCATCATGGCGTCGACTCTGCCTCCAACATAGCCCGCTACAGCGCCCCAGGTGACGCCAATCAATAGGGCGACGGCGGTGGCGATGAAACCTACAGCGAGTGATACCCGGCCGCCGTACATGATTTGAGTCAGTAAATCACGACCAAAAATATCGGTCCCCAGCCAGTGTGCAGCCGATGGAGGCGTTGCGCCTAGGTCGAGATTTTGCGTCTCATAGTTATAGGGTGCTAGCCACGGGGTGAGTAGTGCCAGCACCATCAGCAATATCAAAATGACGCCACCGGCCACCGCTAGCTTGTTTTTACGGAGTCGACGCCAGGCATCCTGCCAGAGGGAAGAACCTTGTTCAGCCTGCTTCAGCAGATCCACATCCGAGGTGGCCGTTTGGGTCATCGTCCACCTCCACTCAACTGGCCGCGCAGTCTTGGGTTTAGCCAGGCTGCGGTGATGTCGCTGGCAAGATTGAACAGCACGATGAGTGTCGATAGAAACACGGTGGTACCCAAGATCATTGTGTAGTCGCGATTAAACGCGGCCTGCACGTAAAAACGTCCAAGCCCCGGAATTTGAAAAATGGTCTCCACCACAAAGGAACCCGCCAGCAGGCCGGCAAAAGCCGGACCAAGGAAGGCAATAACCGGAATTAAACCACCGCGCAGCGCATGCTTAATCACGACTTGCCACTCAGACAGACCCTTAGCGCGAGCGGTACGAATATAGTCCTGGGACAAAATTTCAAGCATGCCGGCTCGGCTTAGGCGAGCAACGTACGCCGCATAGGCAGCACCCAAGGTGATTGAGGGCAGAATCTTGTCACCGGGAATGGCACCCCAACCCGAGATGGGTAACCACTCCAAATATATGCCGAAAACCAGCACCAACAGGGGGCCTAGAAGGAAAGAGGGCATACAAATACCCACCATGGCCAAACTCATGGGAATGTAATCTTGCGCCGGGTTGGGTTTCAGCGAGGCAAACACGCCAGCGGTCGTTCCGATAATCAGTGCAATGAGTAGTGCATAGAGCCCCAATTCGGCGGTGACGGGAAGCCCAGAGAACAGAATTTCATTGACGCTCCGCCCGGGGTATTTAAACGATGGCCCCAGGTCACCATGGGATAAATCACTGAGATAGGCGAGATACTGTTCGTGCAGGGGAAGATCCAGTTTGTATTGCGCTTCCAGTGCTTTTTTGACCTCTGGTAGTACTACCTTTTCATCATCAAAGGGGCCGCCTGGGGCTGCTCGCACAAGAAAAAACGTGGCGGTGATGACAATAAAAATCACCGGAACGGCTTGCAGTAGCCGCCCTATGATAAAACGCAGCATTAACGTAACCCCTCAGGCAGACGGCGATCGGGCACCAGTTTTACGTATTTCAGGTTCAAGCTATCCATCAGGTTTGGGGTCATACCTTCAACGCTGGGGTGCACTAAATGACGAGTCGCGTAGTTATATATGGGGATGATGGGCATTTGCTCCATGAGCAGGGTCTCTGCTGTAAAAAAGACGTCGAAGCGTTTTTGCTGGGTTTTTGCTCGGGGCGCCTGCTGCAAAATCATGTCATCGTATCGATCGTTGGCAAAGCCAGTGTTGTTATTGCCGCCTCCTGTAATGAACAAATCGAGGAAGTTATTCGGGTCGACATAGTCGCCGATCCAGCCCCGGCGCGCCACTTGGAAATCCCGCTGAGATACGCTGTTCAGATACACCTTCCACTCTTGGTTGGCCAGTGTGACATCGATATTCAGGTGTTTTTTCCACATCTGTTGGATGGCCACTGCGATTTTGCGGTGAGCTTCGTTGGTGTTGTAAATGATTTCAATGCCAGGCCAGCCCTCGCCGTTCGGATAACCGGCTTCCGCTAGTAACGCTTGCGCCTTTTCTACGTCAAAGTCGAACAGTTTCGGTGGCTGATAACCGAGGGTACCGGGTGGCGTGATGCTATAGGCGGGTGTCACCACAGACTGCATGACCGTGCGTGCAAGCTTGTCCCTGTCGATGGCATAAGACAAGGCCTGTCTGACCTTGACGTTATCGACCGGCGGCGCCTCTGTGTTCAGTAAGTAGTAGTAGGTGCCTAGATAGACCTCTTGCATATAGGGAGAGTCGTCGAGATCGCGATAGGCTGGCACTTTCTCTAGTGGTACCCCCTCGGTGCGGTGTAACTGCTCTACCCGAAACATGCGCTCTTCGCTGACTTCATTTTCTGTTGGGTAGAACACGACACCGTTGAGACTGACGTTGTCTTTGTCCCAATAGTGCTCGCTCTTGCGCATTTTTATGTGGCGATTAATGGCCCATTCCTCAAGTTCAAAGGCACCGTTACTGACGATGTTGCCGACTCTCGTCCATGGCGTGAATCGGTCGGTCATCTCACCGAATTGCAGCAGGGTTTCCGGGTGTACCGCAAAGGTACTGTAGTGATCCATCAGCTGAATAAAGTACGGGGTGGGTGCGTTCAAGGTTACTTCGAGGGTGGTGGCATCGAGGGCTTTGACGCCGACCTCGCCGAAGTCATCGATTTGGCCCTTGGCGAAGGCTTCTGCATTTACTAGGGGGTATAGCATGTAGGCATATAAGTTGCCCGTATTTGGATGCAGGGCCCGCTCCCAAGACCATACATAGTCCTCTGCCGTCACTTGCTCGCCATTGGACCAGCGCGCTTCTGGGTTCAAGTAAAACGTAATGACTGTGCCGTCATCGCTAATATCCCACCGCTGTGCGACACCCGGCTCTGGTTCAAGGGTGATTGGGTTTTTGACTGCAAGGCCTTCGAACAAGGCGCGGATCAAATGGTTTTCTGGAATCCCAGTGACCACATGCGGATCAAGGCCTTGGGGTTCTGCGCCATTGCCGTAATGCAGAATACCTTCGCGATTACCAGTGACGACGTTGCTGTCACCGGTGCCGCAGGCTGTGATTAGCAACGTGCAGCTTGCCAGCATGGTAACAATGCGCAACAAAGCGCTTATCGGGCGCGTTATTCTCATGGAGTTTGTGCTCATTTGACGGAACCCGCATCGTACCCAAAATATGCCAGTGCGTTGAGCACTTAATACAAGATTCTGGTTGCCCAGCGGCCACTGCATTAGCACTTCTGCTTTTTCGCGTATTTCTTTTGGAGTAACGAATAACCCTACTGACGCTATTTAGACGCGCGGGTCTGGTAGCATTAGTCGTCTCTTTAATGCTGTTTCGGAGTGTTTCCCTGTATGACCGTTCGCACTCGTGTCGCCCCGTCGCCAACCGGTGATCCCCATGTAGGCACCGCCTATATGGCCCTGTTCAATCGCTGCTTTGCCAAAGCCCACGGTGGCGAATTTGTGTTGCGCATCGAAGATACTGATCGCGCTCGCAGTACCCCTGAAGCTGAACAGGCCATATTAGACTCCCTGCGCTGGCTGGGGCTCGATTGGGATGAAGGCCCAGATGTGGGTGGTCCCCACGGCCCCTATCGTCAAAGTGAGCGCGGCGATATCTATGGCCAATACGCATGGGATTTAGTTGCCGCAGGGCATGCCTTCGTTTGTTACCGCACTGCCGACGAGCTCGATGCGCTGCGAGAGGCCCGCCGCGCTGAGGGCAATAGCACGGCGCTGAAACCCTCAGACCTCCTGCTGCCAGAGGACGAGCAAGCTGCGCGTAAGGCTGCCGGTGCACCTTTTGTTATTCGAATGATGGTGCCGGAAACGGGGGGTGTCTGCGCTATTAGTGATTTGTTGCGTGGCACTATCGAATTAGATTGGGCGATGGTCGATGCGCAAATTCTGCTGAAATCCGACGGCATGCCCACCTACCATCTTGCCAATGTAGTGGATGACCATTTGATGGGCATTACCCATGTTATTCGCGGCGAAGAGTGGATTAACTCGGCACCAAAACATCAGCTACTTTACCGGTATTTTGGTTGGGATATGCCGGTGCTGTGTCACCTGCCGTTGCTGCGCAACCCCGACAAATCAAAACTCAGTAAGCGCAAGAACCCCACGAGTATTTTGTACTACCAGCGCATGGGTTATCTCCCCGAGGCGCTGTTGAATTATCTTGGGCGAATGGGCTGGTCGATGCCCGATGAACGTGAAAAATTCTCGCTTGACGAGATGGAGTCGGTTTTCGATATCACCCGTGTCTCCTTGGGTGGCCCGATCTTCGATGTTGAAAAACTGAAGTGGTTGAATGGCCTCTGGATGCGCGAGTCATTGTCCGACGATGAACTTGCACAGCGATTACATGACTGGGCACTTAATCAAGCTACCCTCATGAAAATATTGCCCCATGCCAAGGGTCGTATGGAAGTCATGTCAGATTTCGTGCCCATGTCGGCTTACCTTGTGGCGGGAGATTTACCCATCAGCAGTGCCGAGTTCGAGGCATTGCCCGAACCGTTGGAAGAGACCGTCCGTCGTTTGCAGTTTGTTCTGTGGCGCTTGGAAGCTCAGCGAGACTGGGAGCGGGGCGCGCTTTTTGAGTGCTTGAGGGGGCTGGCAACGGCCCTTGAGCTTAAGCCCAAGGCGCTGTTTGCGCCCTTGTTTCTCGCCATAGCAGGCAGTTCTGCCGCTTATTCAATGCCCGACTCTATGGCTATTCTGGGGCCCGATATGACCCGCGCACGTCTGCGTCGAGCGATTGATACCCTGGGCGGTGTTTCCAAAAAAGCCATGAAGCGCTTGGAAAAGGAATATGCCTCACTAGAGTGAGTGTGGTGTGCTCCTGGTAACGGCAGCTATTACCCGAGGTTGTCAGGCAGCTGTTTTACGCGTTTTGATCAGGGCGTACAGAGCCAGCAGGGCCACTAGGCTCTCGAAGGCTAGCGCCCCCCAGGTATAGGCGGTGAATCCCGAGCTCATGGCAATGCCAAGAGAGCTGCCCTCAAGTCGAATGCTGGAATCAAGATTGCCAAAAGCCACACTGCCTCTAGCCACTGCTAGCGTGCCAATACAGATGGCCAGCAACCAAAGTCCGGGGCGAAGGTAGCCTTTGAGCACGGCGGAGGCCAGTAAAATGGCACCAAAGCTTGCCTGCAGACCACCATACATGGCGGCTATTTCCGCGTAACCGTTGTGGGTGGCAATGAAGAGTCCCGCGAGTTTTGCGGGTTGCTCTGGATCAATCCAGCAGAATATACCGTACCCCAAAAAGATGAGACCGGTGATGCCCAAAAGAAGTCGAGGGTACATAAGGTTGATGTCCGATTAGCAGGTTACTGGGTCATACTATTGATAAATGCGTCTGACTCGGCAATGGCAGACGCCATGTCGGATAATAATTGTTCAATATCGGATTCAATAGTGTCGAGCTCGCCTTGTAGCGCGCCGATGGCGCTGGCATTCAGGTTGTGCTTCAAGTACAGCACGTTATCTCTTAAGCCATTGAGCACCGGTTGCATACGTTGCTCGGCGGTGCGCATCGCACGCAACAGTTGGCTGTAGCGGCGCTGGGTGGCCTGCAGTTTTTGTTCGCTGTCGCGGCGCATGGCTGCGCTGCTGTACAGCGCCAACTCGTCTTGCCACTCACTGAACAATGCCTCGGCCACTCGCTCGATGGCATCGATACGATCGCTCACTCGTTGTGCGGCGGCTTCACTGCGCGCAAAGTCGTCGCTTAGCGACTCGTACAAACCCTGTAGGTCGCCGCCATCGAAATCAACGAGTGCCATGTATTCTTCAAGTGCAGATGCAAACTGCTCTTGGGCTTCGCTTTGACTGTCGCGAGCATCGCTGACGCGGTCGATTAAGATCTCGCGCTTCTCGATACCCAAGCGCTCCATGGTGGAGTAATAGGTAGATTCACACCCTGCAAGGGACGCAACGGCCAGTGTGAAAAGTAGCCAGCGGCGTAACACCTTAAGCACTATTGATGGGAGCCATAGCGCGCCGCATCAATGATGCTCCATAAATGGAGCAGTACACCCGGCAGCCACATAAAGATGAGAATGACTGTTGCCGCGAGGGCATAGCACGCGCTTGTAAATACAAAGAAGGCAATAGCGGCCAGCAGGCGCCCTTGAACAAGCTGCCCTAGCCCCGGAATAAAAAAGTTACAGATAGCGGCAATGACATTACCGCCCGACCCTTGACCCGCCATATTGCTTTTCCTTGTGTGGCTTGTGATCTTGCCACGCTAGTATAGCCTGAGGAGCCGCTCAAGCGATGTGGTTGCATTTGATGACACATTAAAGGCTTTTGTCAGCATCTGTACTATTTCGGTGGTTGACACCAGCGTGAGACACCAATAGCATTCGCGTCCTTCATCGCCCGTGGGCGACATTCGTATTTGGGGCCATAGCTCAGCTGGGAGAGCGCAACACTGGCAGTGTTGAGGTCGGCGGTTCGATCCCGCCTGGCTCCACCAGATATAGGAATTTGGTAATACTTTCAGACACTTGGCTGCTTGCCGCAGCGGAAATCGCCGGAACAACAGTGTTCCGCTCTTTTCGTCAGCTTAGGAGCCTGATATGGACAGCCAAATGACCCTCGCGGACCTGATTGCCGGGTACCGCTCTCTCGGAGCTGGCAGTGATGCCAGCGCCCACGCACGTCTCAACTTTTGGATAGAGACCCTTGGCGGCCGCCTCGTGACGTCGTTGACGTGCGACGATATCGAAGGTGCCGTGTGTATGCTTGCTAAACGCGGCAAGATGAAAACCGTTCGTGGTCGAGCTATACCCACGGGCAAGCCGCTCGCAGAGTCCTCCATTGCACGCTACCTCGGCACGCTTGAGGTAGTGTTTAAGTGGGGGCGGAAGCAACGATACCTGCCTCGCTCGTGGATGCCGCCCACCCGCAATCTCGATAAGGCTGCTTCGCCCGTCGACAAGAACAAGTTCCTAACGCCGGAACAAGTAGAGATTCTCGTGCGCGTAGCGAAGCTTGAAGATCGGCATTGGGGCAAGTTGTCGCAACTGATTGTTGTGCTGTTCAATACCGGCTTACGCATTGGCTCTGTCATGGAGATTCGATGGCGAGATGTAGACTGGGAGCACGAGTCGGTGTACGTCGCGCAAACTAAGAACGGTGATCCGTTGCTCACGCCTTTAACGCCAAGGGCTATGCTCGCCTTTCGCTCCTTGCGGCGTGGCGATGCCGACGACCGTGTATTCGGGAACAGGCGAGGCAGGCCATTCCACCATCGAAAGTTGTGGAATCGGGTCGTAACGAAAGCTGGTCTACCAGGGGTGACGCCACATTGGTTGCGCCACAGTTGCGGTACCGCGCTCGCTCGTGCAGGGTGCAATCAGGCAACCATACGCGCACAGCTTGGACACAAAACGCTAACAGCAAGTGCTCGGTATATGCACAGTAACGCCGAGTACCAGCGTGAGGCGCTTCTTAAGGTAGGTGCATTCAAATGAGAGATTTGGGTAACGAGATTAATGCCATAGAGGCGCTGCGTTTGGGTCAAGATCAGTTGCAGGACTACTCGAAGGATGAACTCATTCAGCTGATTATTGATGCGCGGCCAAAGTTAGATGCTCTGAGAGATCATTTTTGGTCTGAGCACATGCCTTCGCAGACGAAGGGTCGCCGAAGGAAGTGGCCAGAAAACGTCTGGCGGGCGTATGTGAATGGTTTCTGGGCTTATTGCGGCGAACATAACGAGTTTCCCGGGTGGGAGCGCTTGGGACAGGCCGCCTACGGTGCTAGTCGACGCCTTGATCCGGCGCCTGGCGCCAAGGAGTTTGGCGAGCATCGCTCAAAACAATTCCTGAAGGAGATGAGATGTCGGCTGAAAATGCAGCTGGCCTTTCCGATGGACTCGGAAAAAATCGAGCGACAGCGCGCTGACAAGTTGGAATAACTCAATAAAGGCGTCTTAGAGCTGCGATCTAAAAAAATAATTGAAACGAAGGAAAACGATACCTAGAACTGCGGTTCTGGGAGATTTCTGAAATCTCCCAACGCGACGCGCGACTGGCGTCTGCTCCTCTGAGATGGTTGCGACTGTGCTGCGGCAAGCACGCCAACCGTCTACAAATGAGGAGTACTTATGACAAACGCTACCAGTGCTGACGAAAGTCAGCGTCTCTCGCAAGACCAGGACGACATCCGGCATTACGTCTCGGCGCAAAAGTTCTATGAGGATGCGCTGGCCGAACAAACGGATGTCTTCTGTTCGTACACATCTTTCAAGGCTTTCCTACTCCGCCACCAGCAGGAGCTCACCACTCGCGGCCTATACATCTCTCGGCAGGGGTCTGTCGGCAGCCTTGTCCGTGCCGACATCGTTTCAGCGATACCGGAAATTCTTCGGGCCGGTACGTCAGGCATGGCCGTTATCGAACCTACACTCAACTCCCGAGAGCACGGTGAAACGGAAGCATGGCAATCATCAGTTAATGGTTCCGAAAGGGGTGAGGGACGAGGTGTTCTCCCTCCGTATTCCTCGGAGTTGGATTTCTGATGGTTGTTGTAACTGCACATCGTCACGCCGATCCGAAGAAGCTTGCTGGGAAACGCTACGACTTAGTAGATGGTGAGCTGCGAGCTTCAGGCGGAGAGCAAATCTTCAAGGGTAAGTCGAAGCGAATCATCCTGCATCTGCACCAGCCCATGGCGCACTTGTGCAAGATTAAGCAGTTGCTCAATGGTGGTTTTCTAACCGGGGGAGTCTTCGACTCCTCTTTGCCGGACGAAGTTGCGCTCAAGACTATGCGGACCAAGAAGCCCGGCGAGATTTCCCGCTGCAACGCTGACCTCCCATGGGCAGGAGGCCAGCCAGGGATCATGACGCTAGACTATGACGGTGGCCAGATTACAAGTCGGGAGGAACTCAAAGCAGCATACGAGTCACTAGCGCCGGGCCTCACCGCTGCTTTTCTTCTAATGGAGTCTAGTTCATCTGGTCTCACGGTTGTTGGCGAGGAAAAACTGCTTAAGGGCTTAAATCGTTGGCACATGCATGTGCCTGTCCTCGATGCGAGCGACATTCCCCGGGCTATGGAGGCGCTTCATCAGCGGAGTGTTATCGACGGCCACGGATGGACACTCATCGGGGCGAATGGGGATGTGCACGTTCGTTCTCCGATTGACCAGGCACTTCGCGTGTCGTCGCAACCCATCTATGGAGCGCCGGTATTGGGCAACGGATTGGAGCGCCGCGTGCCAGATCCTGAAGTTGTTGAGGGCGGCCTTTTTGATACTCGATCTATTCCGAGTCTCACGTTGGAGGAACGCAACGCGTTCAAAGACGCCTGCTTTCACTTAAAAGCCAGCGTCGACCCGAAGGTGCTCGCAGAAAGACGAGCAGCATATGTTGAATCCGTCGCAAAGCAGATGGGAGTTCACAGGGCCGTCGCTACCGAGGAAATTGAGCGACGAGATGGCGGTTCTTCGGTGCTGTCAGGTGAAAGGGCAGTGCTGCTCGACACTGGTGATTCGGTAACTGTGAATGAGATTCTGTCAAATGCCGATGAGTATCACTTAGTGACCTGCTACGACCCGGTCGAAGGCCGGGCATACGGATCCGGCAAGGGCATCATCTACACCGACCATAAGCCGACACCCCTCATTCACTCACTGGCACACGGCTTGTCGGCAAGCTACCTCCTACGTCACGACGTCGATGGGATGGTGAGTCGATTACTTGCTATGAATGCAGATGAACGGAACGCCCGTTGGGCGCGTCTCGTTGCTACTGAAATGATTGGCGGCGATGTCGCGCACGAACGTCTGGTCGAGGAAATAAAGGAGAAGGTCGAACCGTCTGGTGTTCAAGCGGTAAAGCGGTCGCTGAAGGCGATACTGCTAGAACATGCGGAAAGTAGTTCTAAGAAGCAAGCCGAAGCTGCTGAAATCGAGATCAAGCAGCGCGCGATACTCGAGCAGAAGGGCACCATCTGGTGGGATGCAGTAAACATCAATCCAATAACAAAGCAGGTGCACGATCGGATGGGCGGCCGGCCGCTTATTCAAGTCTCTGGGGCTCTTGTGACGGTCGTGGAGGGAGTGCCAGAGAACGTTTTCAGCGCGGATGGAGCCGAGCCCCCGCCTATTCTGAAGTTTAAGGCACTCAAGCAACGGGGCATTAGGGCGCTGCTTGAGGATCACTTCATATTCATGGGATACGACAAAGATGGTTTTCCTGAGGAGAAGCCCGTACCTATGCCGCTTTGCCAGGAGCTGCTCACGTTACAGGATCTTGGTGTGCCGCACTGCGATGGGATTCTAGAGCATCCGGTCGTACTGCCCACCGGTGAGGTTCTTGTTGGTGATGGTTTCTGCCCGAAGTCACGCTTCTGGCTCAACAGCGAGTCATTGCGTGATGCCTTCCCCCCGGACCCAAACCAAAAGAAGGCTCGTGCAGCGCTCAAGTGGTTGCGCGAGGAGATGCTCGCTGAGTTCCCGTTTGCTTCAGACTTCGATAGAGATGTGGCTATCGGCATTCTCCTCACTTGCATGCAGCGGCAGGTACTGCCAGAGGCACCCATAGGATTGATTGATGGTTCAAATAGGGCGGCGGGTAAAACTGCTTTGGCTCAGCTCATGCAGATTTCCCTCACAGGGCGAGGTATCCCGGCAATGTCGCTTCCGGAAACTGAGGAAGAGATCGAGAAACGAGTGTTTACCGCATCGATGGAAGGTCGCTCAATCATTCTTTGGGACAACGTTCGACAGGGTCGTGTGATTGAGTCGGATTCGATCGCGGCGTGCGCGACATCTACTAGCGGCCTGACTGGGCGGGTGCTGGGCGAATCGCGTTCGGCTACCGGCTCCGGACGGATGATGATGATCCTGACCGGCGTAGGCGTGAAGACTACGGGTGACTTCAATTCCAGATCGCTGACCGTTCGACTTGAGCCAAAGACTGAGAACCCTGAGAACAGGCGTTATTCGCGAGACATCAAGGCCTGGGCCCAGGAAAACCGGCAGAGGGTGATTCGGGCGTTGCTTACGCTGGTGTCGGGGTTCGCTCGAGCGGAGGTAGATGTTCTGCAGTGCGTCGATGAGTTTGGTATCTCAGAACACGTGAAGCCGACAAGGTTTAAGGAGTGGGACGAGACTGTTCGCTTCCCCATTATCTGGGCTGGAGGAGCGGACATCGCTAGCGTTTTTGCGGCGAACAAAGAGGAGGATCCAAAGTACTTGGCGGAGTCTTTATTGATGCGTGCTATACGCGAGTGGCAAGAAAATAGTTTTGAGTATCAGGGGTGTTATTGGCCCGTAAAGGACCTCGTCTATGACGCTCGCCGATGGGGAGCGAGCGCTGAATGCGAGGCCGTTGTCGAGGCTTTCCACGAGTTAAGGCCGAACACAAAGTTTGAGGCGTCAAAACTTGGTGCCGTGCTCCGTGGGCTGAAGGGGCAAATCCGCGACGGATGCACGCTCGACAGTGAGCGCGATCGCAAGAAGACTACTCGCTGGCGTGTGGTTGCGGCCACCGAGGACGACAACTGATGCCGGACATGCCGGACATCAGAGCCTCAATTACGGTTGCTGTGCTCAGTCTTGAGGAGCTTTTTTCGTTCAAGTTTCTACATATCGAAGTAAAACTCGGGCCTAGACGGCATTTTATGTCCGGCATGTCCGGCGAGCGGGCACGCGGCGCGAAGTTGAAGCCTCTTGATAAGGCAGCGGAGAGTTCCGCGATTGTCGTTCTCAAGGCGAGCAAGGGGCCCCTAGCCTTGCAGCGAACGTCTCGGGGCAAGGGCGCTCGCGGAGTGCGCCAAATTTTCGTGTTTTTACAAGAGCTCTTTATAGTCAAAGAAAATCAGGCTGAGGGAGCTTTCATAGCGAAGCCGCCGTTGTCGAGAAATCTATCTCGACCCAAACGGTTCAACGCGCTGACTAATCTAGATTAGTCACTACAGAGCCCGGGGGGTGTAAATTGACCAAACTTGTACTGATACCTATCGGAAAATCGCCCACGGGCGATCCAGTTGTGTACGCCACTGAACAGTGGGTGGTGTGTGAAGATGGCACCATTGAGTCTACGCAGTGCAGCTATTGTGCACCGAAGGAAATCATTCTCGATTTGAGAGAGGATTTGTACGATTGGCCGATGCACATGTCGGAGAAAGAGTGGGTTGAGATAGACCAGTTCATAGCCTGTTGGGTTGTAGCGGCGCAGATAGTGGGGGAGCTCGATGAGCATAGATTTCAAAAGACCAAGCAGTTGGTTACGCGCGCTGGATGGGCGTTAGGAGTCCAGATGCGACCTGAAAGGTATTGTTAAATTGATTCGGTCTTTCTTGATAGCGGACTTTGATCTCACGATGTTTGAGGGTCGGCTTGATGGTGTTCTGGATCTATGATCCGAT
>CBFHTF010000009.1:0-48308 GCA_965658685.1 Luminiphilus sp. | reverse complement strand
TGACCTCAAATAAGTAACATATTGCCATTTCTCGATATTACACGTTTATCGCGAAAAAGCGTGTTGACAGTTAGACCGCCCGCGCATAAACTTCGCGCTCTTTTTTCACGGCATCCACCTGCGGGATGTCGGTTTTTTTGGAGATGTACTGTGCAGAACCAGCGTATTCGTATTCGCCTGAAAGCCTTCGATCACAAGCTGATTGATACGTCGACTCAGGAAATCGTAGAAACAGCGCGCCGAACTGGCGCACAAGTGCGCGGCCCTATTCCGCTGCCCACCAAGAAAGAGAAGTATACGATTTTGACCTCGCCACACGTCAACAAAGACGCGCGAGATCAGTATGAGATTCGCACGCACAAGCGACTCCTCGACATCGTCGAGCCCACAGAAAAAACCGTGGATGCTCTGATGAAGCTTGACTTGGCAGCTGGGGTAGAAGTCCAGATTAGTCTGGGTTAAGCACAACAATTTAGTAAGACCTGCCCGGGTTACCGGGTGTGTAACGTCCGTATCGGGGTGGTGACCACCGGGTCGCCGCCATCTATGGGGACGGCCATAGAGGGTATAGCCCCGTACACTGTGAGGTTTAAAACCATGACTATTGGTGTAGTCGGCCGTAAATCGGGTATGACGCGTGTCTTTACCGATGAAGGCGTATCAATTCCAGTGACCGTAGTGGAAGTGCTTCCAAACCGAGTCACTCAAATCAAAAATCTCGAGACCGATGGGTATCGAGCTATTCAGGTCACGACGGGCAACCGTAAGGCTTCCAAAATCAGCAAGCCAGAAGCTGGGCATTTTGCCAAGGCGGGCGTTGAAGCTGGGCTGGGTCTATGGGAATTCCGCCTTGATGATGTCGAAGAAGTCTTCGAGATCGGTGGCGAGCTAACCGTGGCGCGATTTGAGCAGGGTCAGAAAGTTGACGTCGCTGGTCAGTCCAAGGGTAAGGGATTTCAGGGTGCCATTAAGCGCTGGAATTTCCGTACGCAGGATGCGACTCACGGTAACTCACTGTCTCATCGTGCTCCGGGCTCTATTGGTCAATGCCAAACCCCTGGTCGGGTGTTTAAGGGCAAGAAAATGGCCGGTCACATGGGTGCTGAGCGTGTCACAACGCAAGGCCTCGAAGTTGTGCGCGTTGATGCCGATCGTAACTTACTGCTAATTAAAGGGGCCGTCCCAGGCGCTCCCGGCGGTGAAGTTATCGTGCGTCCGGCAGTGAAGGGTTAAGGGGGCATCGCCGTGGAATTGAATGTAGTCAAGCCTGGAGCGGGTGACGCGGGAACCGTGTCTGTCTCTGAGGCGACGTTCGCTCGGGAGTACAACGAATCGCTTGTGCACCAAGTTGTCACCGCTTACCTCGCCGGCGGTCGGCAGGGTACGCGTGCTCAAAAGACGCGTTCTGAAGTGTCTGGTGGCGGCAAGAAGCCTTGGCGTCAAAAAGGCACCGGCCGCGCCCGGGCGGGAACTATTCGCTCGCCGCTGTGGCGCTCAGGTGGTGTGACTTTTGCTGCTGGTCCCCAAGACCACTCGCAGAAAGTCAACAAGAAGATGTATCGGGCCGCAATGCGCTCGATTTTGTCTGAGCTTGCGCGCACAGAGCGCTTGCTGGTTGTTGATAGCTTTGACGTTGAGCAGCCCAAAACTAAGTTGCTAGTGCAGCAGCTCAAGGCGCTGAACGTGGAAAACGTACTGATCATTGCTAACGAAATTGATCAGAACTTGTATTTGGCGGCCCGCAATCTGCATCAAGTAGACGTGCGCGATGTCGACGGCGTCGACCCCGTGAGCTTAGTTGCCTTCGACAAGGTCATGGTGACTGTCGATGCGGTTAAGAAATTTGAGGAGGCTCTGGCGTGAATCAGGAGCGTGTATTCCAGATCTTGCTCGGTCCTCATGTGTCCGAGAAAGCAGCGTTAGCAGCTGAAGACAGCAATCAATACGTCTTCAAGGTTGCATTAGACGCCACAAAATCAGAGATCAAGACGTCGGTTGAGCAGTTGTTCAAGGTGCAGGTCGATGACGTTCGCACCTTGCGTGTGAAGGGTAAAGCCAAGCGCAATCGCTTCGGATGGACCACCAAGCCGTCTTGGAAAAAAGCATATGTACGTCTTGCGCAGGGTCAAGAAATTGACTTTGCAGTAGTGAGCTAAGGGGCGGTTTGTCATGGCAATCGTAAAGAGTAAACCGACATCAGCGGGTCGTCGCCACCACGTACGAGTGGTCAACGACGAGCTGTACAAGGGTCGTGCTTACGCACCCCTGCTCGAGAAAAACAGTAAGAACGGCGGCCGTAACAACGCCGGCCGTATCACCACTCGACACGTAGGTGGTGGACACAAGCACCACTATCGCGTGATTGATTTTAAGCGTAACAAAGATGGCATTCCTGCGAAGGTCGAGCGTATTGAGTACGATCCGAACCGTACGGCGCATATCGCCCTTTTGTTATACGCCGATGGCGAGCGCCGATACATCATCGCGCCCAAGGGCGTAAGCGCTGGTGACCCTATTTATTCTGGTGCTGCCGCGCCAATTAAAGCGGGTAACTGCTTGCCCATCCGAAACATTCCGGTTGGTGCAGTCATTCACGCTATCGAGCTGAAGCCTGGTAAAGGTGCGCAGCTCGCTCGCTCTGCTGGTGCTTCTGTCCAGTTGGTGGCGCGCGAAGGTCAGTATGCAACTATTCGACTGCGCTCGGGTGAGACCCGCAAGGTGCCGGTTGATTGCCGCGCAACCCTTGGTGAAGTGTCGAATTCCGAGCACAGCCTTCGCAAGCTTGGAAAGGCTGGTGCAGCGCGCTGGCGCGGCGTTCGTCCTACCGTGCGTGGTGTGGCTATGAACCCGGTCGATCACCCCCATGGTGGTGGTGAAGGTCGTACCTCAGGTGGTCGTCACCCCGTTACACCGTGGGGCGTGCCAACTAAGGGCTACAAGACTCGTAAAAACAAGCGCACTGACGGCTTTATCGTTCGTCGTCGCGGCAAGAAGTAACCGTCGAAGGAAAGAGGATTAACCTGTGCCACGTTCATTGAAAAAAGGCCCCTTCATTGACCTGCACCTTCTCAAGAAGGTAGAGGCGGCGGTTGAGAGTAATGATCGACGCCCGATCAAGACTTGGTCGCGTCGGTCAATGGTTTCGCCCGATATGGTTGGGCTAACGATTGCAGTGCATAACGGCCGTCAGCATGTCCCAGTACTCATTAATGAGGACATGGTTGGCCATAAGCTCGGCGAGTTTGCAGTGACCCGTACGTTTAAGGGCCACATTGTTGACAAAAAAGCCAAGCGCTAACGGTTGGCGGAGATAGAGACGATGGAAGTATCAGCAAAACTTCGTGGCGCGCGCATCTCTGCGCAGAAGGCTCGGCTGGTGGCTGACCAGGTGCGTGGCAAGCCGGTCGAAGAGGCGCTCAACACGCTTGAGTTCAGCACTAAGAAGGCCGCTCATCTGGTGCGTAAAGTGCTGAATTCGGCGATAGCTAACGCCGAAAATAACGAAGGTGCAGACGTTGATGAGCTGCGCGTATCCACCATATTTGTCGACGAAGGTCTGACCATGAAGCGCATGCGCGCTCGTGCGAAAGGTCGCGGCGACCGAATTTTGAAGCGTACCTGTCACATTACTGTGAAGGTTGCGGACAGCGAAGGTTAAGGGGACTGACGCATGGGTCAGAAAGTACATCCAACGGGTATTCGCCTTGGTGTGGTTAAAGACCATAACTCGGTGTGGTATGCGAACAGCAAAAGCTACTCAAAAAACCTGATCAGTGACCTTCAGGTCCGCGAGTACGTGCTCAAGAAGCTCGATGCGGCGTCTGTGAGCCGAGTCATGATCGAGCGTCCAGCCCAGACTGCGCGGGTCACTGTCCACACTGCTCGTCCCGGGATTGTGATTGGCAAGAAAGGTGAAGACGTCGAGAAGCTTCGTCAAGAACTCAGCAAGATGATGGGCGTGCCTGTGCACATCAACATCGAAGAGATCCGCAAGCCTGATCTTGACGCGCGTTTAGTGGCGCAGAACGTCGCACAGCAGTTGGAGCGCAGAGTGATGTTCCGACGCGCTATGAAGCGTGTGGTACAGAACGCTATGCGCCAGGGTGCCGAAGGTATCAAAGTGCAGGTTGGCGGTCGTCTCGGTGGTGCTGAGATTGCTCGAACCGAGTGGTACCGCGAAGGACGGGTTCCATTACACACATTGCGTGCCGATATTGATTACGCGACTTATGAAGCTCACACGACTTATGGCGTTATTGGTGTCAAGGTCTGGATCTTCAAGGGCGAAGTCATTGGTGGTGGTGACGAAGCCCAAGAGCCTCGTCGCGCAACTGCCGGCTGAGTCGGGTAAAGAGGACTGAATCATGCTGCAACCTAAGCGTACCAAGTTCCGCAAGACACAGAAGGGCCGCAACCGCGGTCTCGCTGAGCGCGGTAGTAAAGTCAGTTTTGGCGAGTATGCGTTGAAGGCTACTGGGCGTGGCCGCATCACGGCTCGTCAGATCGAGGCTGCTCGTCGAGCGATGACTCGCCATATTAAGCGTGGCGGAAAAATTTGGATCCGCGTATTTCCTGACAAGCCGATCACCGGCAAGCCGTTGGAAGTACGTCAGGGTAAAGGTAAAGGTAACGTCGAATACTGGGTGGCACAGATCCAGCCAGGTCGCGTTCTTTATGAAGTTGAAGGTGTGTCTGAGCAGTTGGCGCGCGAGGCATTTGAGCTCGCGGCTTCAAAGCTGCCAGTACAGACTGCATTTGTTAAACGGTCGGTGATGTGATGAAAGCAAGTGAATTGCGTGACAAGTCGGCAGACGAGCTCAATGCAGAGCTGCTCAAGCTTCGGGAAGAGCAGTTCAAGCTTCGGATGGCTAAGTCTACTGGGCAGCTGGGTCAAAGCCATCTGTTGAAGCAGACCAAGCGAGACATTGCACGGGTTAAGACCGTCCTGCAGCAGAAGGTAGAAGGCTAATGGCAACGACTGAGAAGCGCACGCGTACCGTCCAGGGGCGGGTTGTCAGTGACAAGATGGATAAAACCATCACGGTGTTGGTTGAGCGTCGGGTAAAGCACCCTGTGTACGGTAAGTACATCACTCGTTCTTCCAAGGTTCACGCTCACGACGAAAGCAATACTGCCGGCATCGGTGACACGGTACTGGTGAAAGAATCGCGGCCATTGTCCAAGACCAAAACTTGGACATTGGTAGAAGTACTGGAGACGGCTACCCAGATTTGATCTGGGCGGTTTAGTGCGGGTTAAACCGCGGATTGGAGTAGAGAAATGATTCAGACCCAGTCGTATTTGGAAGTTGCCGATAACAGTGGTGCACGTCGTGTTATGTGCATCAAAGTGCTCGGTGGTTCAAAGCGTCGCTACGCGCGTGTGGGCGATCTGATCAAGGTGACCGTTAAGGAAGCGATTCCGCGAGGCAAGGTCAAAAAGGGTCAGGTGATGACGGCGGTTGTCGTGCGCACCAAAAAGGGTGTTCGGCGCCCTGACGGCTCTCTGATTAAATTTGATGAGAATGCTGCTGTTCTTCTGAACAACCAAGAGGCTCCTATTGGTACCCGTATTTTCGGCCCAGTTACCCGCGAGCTTCGAGGTGAGAAGTTTATGAAGATCATTTCCCTGGCGCCTGAAGTTATCTGAGCGACAGGAACGAGGACTATAGAGATGGCGAAGATCAAGCGAGACGACGAAGTTATCGTCCTGACCGGCAAGGACAAAGGTAAGCGCGGAACTGTGCGTGCTGTCCTCGACGGTGGGCGACTCATCGTGGCGGGTGTGAATATGATCAAAAAGCACACCAAACCCAATCCACAGATGGGTATTGCGGGTGGCATTGTCGAAAAGGAGGCGCCAATTCAGGCTTCCAACGTGGCGATCTTCAACCCCACGAGCAGTAAAGCAGATCGCGTAGGTTTCCGTATTGACGGAGATCGGAAGGTGCGTATTTATAAGTCAAGCGGAGAAGTGATTGACGCTTGAGGCTTACCAGCCCGGCGCAATTGAGGTAGCGAACATGGCAACCCTGAAGGAACAGTACCGCAACGAAATCGCCCCCAAGCTGAAAGAAGAGCTGGGTTTAGCGAACGTTATGGAAGTACCACGTATCACTAAGATCACCTTGAATATGGGTGTCGGTGAGGCCGTGGGCGATAAAAAAGTACTCGAGAATGCGCTGGCCGATATGACCAAAATCGCAGGGCAGAAGCCTGTGGTGACTAAGTCGCGCAAGTCGATCGCAGGATTCAAGATTCGTGACGGTTGGCCTATTGGCTGCAAGGTCACGCTGCGTGATGAACGTATGTACGAATTTCTCGAGCGTCTTATTAGCATCGCTATTCCGCGTATCCGCGATTTTCGCGGCATTAGCCCCAAGTCGTTCGATGGTCGCGGTAATTTCGCGATGGGCGTAACTGAGCAAATTATCTTTCCTGAGATTAACTACGACGAAGTCGACACGCTGCGCGGCATGGACATCACCATCACTACCAGTGCTTCAAATGATGAGCAAGGTCGAGCACTGTTGCGCGCGTTTAACTTCCCGTTCAAGGGCTAAGGGGTATTTAAAATGGCTAAGAAGTCGATGATAGCGCGCGAAGAGAAACGTGCCCGTACTGTTGCCAAGTACGCGGCGAAACGCGCAAAACTGAAAGACATCATCAGTAATCCCGCGGTCAGCGATGATGAGCGCTGGGATGCTCAAATTGCACTTCAAAAGTTGCCCCGCAATGCCAGCCCTGTGCGTCAGCAGCGTCGCTGTCAAGTGACTGGCCGGCCACATGGTGTGTATCGCAAGTTTGGTTTATGCCGTAATAAGTTGCGTGAAGCAGCTATGCGCGGTGATGTACCAGGCCTGGTTAAGTCCAGCTGGTAACGGAGTAAAAGACTATGAGCATGCAAGATCCAATCAGCGATATGTTGACTCGTATCCGAAACGCGCAGATGGCCGGCAAGAAGGTGGTCGAGATGCCCGGTTCGAAATTGAAGGCATCAGTCGCTAAAGTCTTGATGGAAGAAGGTTACGTGGCATCGTTCGACGTCGACAACAGCGGCGTTAAGCCTCGGTTGTCGATTGAGTTGAAGTATTTCGAGGGCAAGCCTGTTATCGCCGAAATCGAGCGTATCAGTCGCCCGAGCTTAAGACGCTACGCGGGCAAGGGTGAACTGCCATCTGTACGGGGCGGTCTAGGCGTGGCCATCGTCTCAACGTCACGCGGTGTGATGACCGACCGAGCTGCCCGTGCTGCGGGTGTCGGCGGTGAAATACTTTGCACCGTATTCTGATTCGACGAATCTGAGAGAACAAACAATGTCAAGAGTCGCAAACAACCCCGTGACAGTGCCAAAAGGTGTCGAAATCAAGGTCGACGGCAGCACTGTTGCAGTGAAGGGTGGTAAGGGCACGATGGAAATGTCATTGACCGATGGCATCTCCATTGAAGTCGTTGAAGATCAAGCCAAAGTCGTCTACGACTGGGATACTAACCGCGCCATGGCAGGTACCACCCGGGCGTTGCTTAACAACCTTGTTGTCGGTGTTAGCAACGGTTGGGAAAAAAAATTGGTCCTCAATGGTGTTGGTTATCGAGCCAAAGCCGCAGGCAATACTGTCAACCTCGTCGTGGGTCTATCTCATAACGTTGATTATGAGTTGCCAGAGGGCTTGTCAGCAGAGACTCCCACGCAAACAGAAATTGTGATCCGTGGTATGGACAAACAGGCCGTGGGTCAGGCAGCCGCTGAGATCCGCAGCTACCGGCCGCCAGAGCCATACAAAGGAAAAGGCATTCGTTACGCGGACGAGTATGTCCGACGTAAGGAAGCGAAGAAGAAGTGAGGTAAGGCAATGAACGAGAAAACAGAATCACGCCTGCGTCGCGCCCGAAAATCGCGTATTCGCATGCGCAAGAGTGGCGCAACTCGCCTCACGGTACATCGCACCCCGCGGCATATTTATGCCCAGGTCATTAGTGCCGAGGGTAACCAAGTGTTGGTGAGTGCGTCGACTCTTGATAAGGATTTACGCAGCAGTGCTACCGGTAATATCGGCGCCGCTGCGTCGGTTGGAAAACTGATTGCTGAGCGAGCCAAGGCTGCTGGTATCACCGAGGTGGCATTCGACCGGTCTGGGTTCAAATACCACGGCCGCGTCAAGGCGCTGGCTGATGCGGCGCGAGAAGGCGGATTGGAGTTTTAAGCACTATGGCATTTAATGACCAGAAGAAGCAGGGTGAGCAGCGTACTGAGGGTGATCTTCAGGAGAAGTTGGTCCAGGTTAACCGCGTCGCCAAAACTGTAAAAGGCGGCCGGATCATGAGCTTCACGGCTCTCACCGTCGTCGGTGATGGCAAAGGCCGTGTGGGCTACGGCCGCGGCAAGGCACGAGAGGTGCCTGTTGCTATCCAAAAGGCAATGGAAGCTGCCCGCCGAAACATGATCAAGGTGGAGTTGACCGAGGGCACTTTGCAGTACCCAGTGAAAGCATCTCACGGTGCTTCCAAGGTCTATATGCAGCCAGCCTCTGAGGGTACGGGTGTAATTGCCGGTGGTGCCATGCGTTCGGTACTGGAAATTGCAGGCGTGCACAATGTATTGGCCAAGTGTTATGGCTCAACGAATCCAGTGAACGTCGTTCGCGCTACTTACAATGGCTTGCGTGACATGTGCTCGCCGGATGCGGTGGCAGCCAAGCGTGGCAAAACCGTGGAAGAAATCCTCAGCTGAGGGCGGAGTCTGTTGAGATGAGCAAGTCAATGATTAAAGTGACCCTGGTTAAAAGCACATCGGGTCGATTGAAGAATCATCAGGCCTGTGTCGCAGGTCTAGGTCTTCGTCGTATTGGACACACCGTTGAGGTCGAAGACACCCCGTCGGTGCGTGGAATGATTAATAAGGTGAACTATTTGGTTCGCGTAGAAGGTGAAACCAATGGCTGAAGAGATGCGTTTAAATAACCTGCGCCCTGCCGACGGTGAGAAGCGTACTGCCAAGCGCGTTGGCCGCGGTATTGGATCCGGTTTCGGTAAGACGGCCGGCCGCGGTCACAAGGGTTTGAAGGCACGCTCCGGCGGTACCGTTAAGCCCGGGTTTGAGGGTGGTCAGATGCCACTCCAGAAGCGCTTGCCGAAGTACGGCTTTACGTCACGCATTGGGCGAACCACCGCTCAGGTTCGTCTGCACGAGTTAAACCGTGTTGAAGGTGATGTCGTTGATTTGGCCTCGCTGAAGGCTGCCGATCTCGTCAAAGACGACGTTTTGCGTGCCCGTGTGTTTTTATCGGGTGCGATTGATCGCGTTGTTCATGTTAAGGGCTTGGTTGTCACCAAAGGCGCGCGCGAGGCCATTGAGGCTGCAGGCGGGAGCGTAGAGGCTTAAGCCATGGCTAACGGCATGCCTTCAATGAACGCAGCGGGAATGGGGGAGCTTTTAGGGCGCCTCCGTTTTGTTTTGCTTGCGTTGATTGTGTACCGCATTGGCACCCACATACCTGTTCCTGGTATTGACCCCGAACAGTTGGCTGCGTTATTCGATCAGAATCAGGGCACCATTTTAGGGTTAGCCAACGTGTTTTCTGGGGGTGCCCTTGA
Source organism: Luminiphilus sp. (assembly GCA_965658685.1). Classification (GTDB taxonomy): domain Bacteria; phylum Pseudomonadota; class Gammaproteobacteria; order Pseudomonadales; family Halieaceae; genus Luminiphilus. Next base: position 38,715 of record CBFHTF010000009.1, on the reverse strand, counting down.
GCGCATGAGTATTCTTGCGTTGGGTATTCTTCCGTACATTTCTGCATCCATCATTATGCAGTTGATGACGGCAGTTACCCCCCAGCTAGAGCAGTTAAAAAAGGAAGGCGAGTCGGGTCGGCGAAAGATATCCCAGTACACGCGATATCTGACCGTTTTACTCGCTTTTGTTCAGGGCTCCGGGATGACGGTTGGTCTGGCTAATCAGGGGTTGTCATTTGATAACAGCGTTAGCTTCTTTGTCATTGCTGTAACGTCTCTGGTCACCGGCGCAGTTTTCATGATGTGGTTGGGTGAGCAGATTACCGAGCGTGGCATCGGTAACGGTATATCGTTGCTCATCTTCGCAGGTATCGCTGCGGGATTGCCCGCTGCACTTGGCCAGTCGCTTGAACAAGCTAGGCAGGGCGAACTCAACATCTTGATTTTGCTTGCCATTGTTGCTTTGGCTGTGGTCGTTATTTATTTAGTTGTGTTCATCGAACGGGGCCAACGGCGTATTACTGTGAATTACGCTAAGCGGCAGCAAGGCCGCCAGATGTATCAGTCTCAGTCGTCGCACTTGCCACTGAAGGTCAACATGGCTGGCGTCATACCGGCAATCTTCGCTAGCTCGATTTTGCTGTTCCCGGCTTCCGTCGCCCAGTGGTTCGGCAGTGCCGATAGTGCTGACTGGCTGCAAGACTTAGCGGTTGCCATTGGTCCGGGTCAGCCGCTGAACATTTTGTTATTTACCGGGTTCATCGTGTTCTTCTGCTTCTTTTACACGGCGCTGATGTTTAACCCTCAAGAAGTTGCGGATAACTTGAAGCGGTCGGGCGCGTTTGTTCCAGGTATTCGTCCCGGCCCGCAGACCGCTAATTACATTGATGGCGTCCTCACTCGACTCACGGTGTTTGGTTCTGCGTACATAGCACTCGTGTGCTTGTTACCTCAGTTCTTAGTGGTCATGTTTAACGTGCCGTTCTATCTGGGTGGCACTTCAATGTTAATCGTGGTGGTTGTGGTCATGGACTTCATGGCCCAGGTCCAAAGTCATTTGATGTCACACCAGTATGAAGGTGTGATGAAGAAGGCCAACCTGGCCAATACCGGTCCTGCTGGCCGGCTGCGGTAGGTTCCAGGAGCAAAAGATGAAAGTACGAGCTTCCGTAAAGAAAATCTGTCGGAACTGCAAAGTGGTTCGGCGAAATGGCGTGGTACGTGTGATTTGTTCCTCAGATCCTCGACACAAGCAACGCCAAGGCTGAAAGCATTGAGTTTTGTTCCACAAATCAGTAATATTCGCGCCCCTTTAACAAAGGGGATTGCGACTATTGTGGTGGCTACCCGCTGGGTCGTTGTCACAGTCAACGTTTGGAGATAAATCGATGGCGCGTATCGCCGGTGTCAACATTCCTGATAACAAGCACGCAGTGATTTCACTGACGTACATCTATGGTGTGGGTCCTACCCAGGCCAAGCGCTTGCTCGAAGCCACGGGTATAGCACCAACCACCAAGGTTGGCGAGCTGTCCGAGGCGGAGCTCGATCAACTGCGTGGCTTAGTCAGTGAGATGACGGTAGAGGGTGACCTACGTCGCGAAGTCTCAATGAACATCAAGCGCTTGATGGATTTGGGGTGTAATCGCGGTTTACGCCACCGTAAGGGCTTGCCTCTGCGTGGCCAGCGAACCAAAACCAATGCACGTACCCGTAAGGGACCGCGTAAGCCTATCCGTAAGTAAATGTGGAGACTGGTGCTATGCCAGTCTCTTGTGTAGCTACATCCTAATTTGTAGTGTCGATATAGAAGCAGGGAAATCATGGCCAAGAATGCCAAAAATACAAAGACGACCAAGCGCAAGATTACCAAGCAGGTTGTCGATGGCGTTGCGCATATTCACGCATCGTTCAATAACACCATCGTTACCATCACCGATCGCCAGGGTAATACACTTAGCTGGGCAACCGCGGGGGGTTCAGGTTTTCGCGGTTCGCGCAAATCAACGCCATTCGCTGCGCAGGTTGCTGCTGAGCGAGCTGGCGAGGCAGCGAAAGAATACGGCTTGAAGAACCTTGATGTAGAGGTGAAAGGCCCCGGTCCAGGTCGGGAGTCGGCAGTACGCGCCCTGAATGCCTGTGGTTACAAAGTTAACAACATCACCGATGTGACGCCCATCCCCCATAATGGATGTCGTCCGCCCAAGAAGCGCCGCGTTTAAGCTGGCAGCCGAGGAATAGAACAGTATGGCTCGATATATTGGACCCAAGTGCAAGCTTTCTCGACGCGAAGGCACCGATTTGCAACTAAAGAGTGGCGTACGCGCTCTTGATGCCAAGTGCAAACCCGAAACTGCGCCAGGACAACACGGTGCTCGACGTGGTCGCTTGTCAGATTACGGTATTCAGTTGCGCGAAAAGCAAAAGGTACGCCGCATCTACGGTGTGCTTGAGAAGCAGTTTCGCAATTACTACAAGGAAGCGGCGCGCATGAAAGGCGCCACCGGTGAGAACCTGTTGATGTTGCTAGAAGGGCGGCTCGACAACGTCGTCTACCGAATGGGCTTCGGATCTACCCGTGCAGAAGCACGTCAGCTGGTATCGCACAAGGGCATCTTGGTTAACGGCTCGGTAGTCAACATCCCGTCGTATCAAGTAAAGCCGGGTGACACCGTGGCAGTTCGTGAGAAAGCCAAGAAACAGTTACGTATTCAATCGGCTGTGTCATTGGCTGAACAGCGCGGTGAGCCCGAGTGGTTGGAAGTTAACGCTGACAAGCTAGAGGGCACTTTTAAGGCTCGTCCCGACCGTCAAGACCTCTCTAATGAGATCAACGAGAACCTGATCGTGGAGCTGTACTCCAAGTAAGCATTGAGTAACACACTCCTCACATTCGCTTTTATTACAGGTGGTTTATGTCCAGTTCGGTTAATGAGTTTTTAACGCCCCGCGTCATTAAAGTTGACGAAAAATCGTCGACGCGTGCTCAGGTAACCCTAGAGCCCCTCGAGCGTGGTTTTGGCCACACTCTAGGCAATGCGCTGCGTCGTATCCTGCTGTCGTCTATGCCGGGCTGTGCTATTACTGAGGCCGAAATCGACGGTGTCTTGCACGAGTACTCGGCGATCGAAGGTGTGCAAGAAGACGTTATCGAAATTTTGCTTAACCTCAAGGGTGTCGCACTCACCATGGCAAGCAAGGATGAGGCAGAGTTCTCATTGGTTGCCAAAGGGCCTTGCACAGTGACCGCAGGTGACATTCAAGTTGATCACGATGTGGAAATTTGCAACCCCAACCACGTCATTTGTACGCTCACATCCGATCGTGAGATGGTTATTCGTCTTGTGACTGAGCGAGGCCGCGGCTATTCGCCTGCCGATGCTCGCGAAAATCCAGAGGAAGAGACTCGCTCGATTGGCCGGTTGCAGCTCGACGCATCATTCTCGCCCATTCGTCGGGTTTCCTACGTCGTAGATGCGGCTCGAGTTGAGCAGCGCACTGACCTTGACAAACTTGTCATTGATTTGGAAACCAACGGTACTATCGATCCTGAGGAGGCTATTCGTCGCGCAGCGACTATTCTTCAGCAGCAGTTGTCAGTGTTTGTTGACCTTGAAAGCGAGGCACAAACTGCCACTGCAGAAGCGGATGACGAAGTCGATCCGATCCTGTTGCGTCCAGTCGACGACCTAGAGCTGACGGTACGTTCAGCCAACTGTCTAAAAGCAGAAAATATTTATTACATTGGTGACCTTGTTCAGCGCACCGAGGTAGAGCTTCTCAAGACGCCCAATTTGGGTAAGAAGTCATTAACCGAGATCAAGGACGTATTGGCATCTCGAGGCCTGTCTTTGGGTATGCGCCTCGAGAACTGGCCGCCCGCCAGCCTTCGGAATGACGAGCGTCTGCTGAGCGTCTAAGTTTATAGGACCCCATCGGCCTGCCGTGAAGGCAGCCTCACGAAAGGAATACAACAATGCGTCATCGTCACAGCGGTCGACAGCTAAACCGCAACAGCTCCCATCGCAAAGCTATGTTTCGTAACATGGCTGTGTCTTTGGTCGAGCACGAATTGATTAAGACTACTTTGCCAAAGGCAAAAGAGCTTCGAAGCTACGCTGAGCCGCTCATTACGTTGGCGAAGACAGACAGTGTCGCCAATCGACGTCTCGCCTTTGACCGCACCCGCAGCAAGGAAGCTGTTGGTAAGTTATTCAACGAGCTTGGGCCGCGTTACCAAGAGCGTCCTGGTGGCTATATCCGTATTTTGAAATGCGGATATCGCAGCGGCGATAAGGCACCAATGGCCTACGTTGAGTTGGTAGACAGGCCTGAGCCTGAGTTTATTGATGACATCGAGGGCGATGACGACGAGTGAGTCGTGGCCATGATGCGTAAAGCGAAAACCCCGGTTGCTAGGCAGTCGGGGTTTTTTATTGACTACCATTCAACGGTGTGTGTTTGAACAGCGTTTGTACTTCTGCTGCGCGGTAGGATCGATACCGCCAAGGAAGCTACAGCGCAATAGCATCCCCGGCGACAAGGTGAATACGTCGATCAAAAGGTTGTTGTCAGAAGCTTGCGGTAACTCTGATCCAGGCGGATCTACCGGGTTCATTGACCTGTATTTGGGTCGGATCGAAGGCGTTGCCACGGTTTAAATGTTGGGCGTAGGCCTTGTTCAAGGCATTGTCGACGCCAGACTCTAGCCTCACGGAGGATGAGATCTGGTAGGCGAGATTCAGGTTCACGATACCCCATCCAGGCGTTTCACGGACGTCGAGACCCTGACCCTCTATTCCGCTAGAGGAGAGGGTATCGACTCTTGTCTGGGTTGCCGCCCACTGTAGTTGTGCACCAGCGGTCCATGCGCCTTGATGCCAGTTCAAACTGGCCAGACCCTCAAGAGGAGGGATTTGAGCAAGATCTCTATCATCGGTTTGGTTTGTGCCTCGAACCGTGGAGAGTCCAAGTTCTGCATTAAGACCCTCAGCCAAGTCCACTTGTATCCGAAACTCAGCACCCACCAGGGTGGCATCGACGTTGCGATAGATGCTGGCATTGTTCATCGGCTCAACGGCGCGGTCCCGCAAAACGTAATCATTAACCCGATTGAGATATACCGCCGTTTCTAAATTCACCCGTTGCCAGCGTTGGGTAAGGCCTAATTCCAGCTGATTATGCACCTCTGGGGCTAGACCAGGATTACCAACCCAGCGTGCGCTCGGCATCATACCGTTAGAGGCAATGTAACGCTCGCTGGCATCGGGGGTACGCACGCTTCGAGATACACCGGCGTACCAGCGTGATTTACCGCTGTTGGGGGTGTATTCAAGTCGAAAGAGACCACCAATATTTTGGTCGGTACGGTCAGTGTTGGTATCGCTGTAATAGAGCCCATACAGTGTTGAAGGACTCAATGCCATACCCGCCGGTTTTACATTGATCGACGATGCGGCAGATCTCACATAGTCATAGCGCAAACCGCCTTTGATCGACCAGGCGGTATTTAGCGGTCGTTGCAGTTCCGCAAACACACCTGTCTGGTCGATACTGACATCGGGCCATAACTGTGAATTCAGTGCCGGCGGTTCGGTGGCATCGTTATAACGTTGTGCGGAACGTTCGTTGTATTGACCGTCAATGCCCAGCGTCCACGCACCCCATGTAGTGTTAAGCATGGCGACAGCGCGTCCACCGACGGTATCTGAAGTAGATGGGGCTCGCATGCGCATGGGTGAAGTCGATCGCAAACTATAGCTGTCCATCACGTGATCGACGTTTGATGAATAGAGCTCAAAGCGCAGCTGATCGAAGGGCCCCCAAAGGGTTTCAGCTTTAATACGAGCAATAGTATTAATGGCTTCTGGGCTATCCATACCCGCGCCGGGGTAGAGGGCATCCAGCGTTTCTTGGCGGTCCAGACTTAGCTCTATACGGGTGTCAACGCTGGGGGTATATCCCAAAAGAACGGTTCCGACATATTCTCGGTAGGCAGCTCGCACAACTGCACCGTTACCATCGTCATAATTTCCACTGTCTGATTGACCTATCAGCGCCCTCAGGTACATCTGTTGATTGCCTAGCGCTATATCGGCATTCATATCTCGCGTGTTGCTGTTACTTCGCCATGCAGCTGACAGTGTGCCCCGAATCTCGCCGTCAGCGTCAAAGGGTTCTGTCACGCGAGAAAATAAAACGGTGCCCCCGGGGCCGCCACCGCCATAGGCAAGTGTCTGTGATCCCCTTATCACAGTGACCTCTTCAAAACCGGTTGCCGATGCATAGGAGGTGGGCGGGTCCATACGATTTGGGCAGCCACCGTGAACATAGGCGCCATCGAGCAGTACATTGAGTTGTGTTTTGCTCAGGCCCCGGATGGTTGGGTCGATGCCGTGACCGCCCATACGAGAACCGGAAACACCCAGTAAATCGCGTAGGCTATCGCCGGTTTCACGCCCGGGAGAGAATTGGGCCATGTTACTGTTTGTGATCGTGGTTGGTATAGCTTGACCAATCACACTCACGGTTTCGATAGCTTGGTGATTGTGATCGGCAAGAGTAAGGTGACTACAGCTAATAGCGGTCACCGCGCAGCTAAGGCGTTTCAAAGAGAATGTCATGGAGAACCCCACAAGTGAAAGGACAATGATCGAAGGCGCGCTGGGTGCGACACCAGATTGATGCAGTGTCAGCTCAGGGGGGGTGCTCGGCCTATGAAGTCGGGGAAGCGAGTTTGGTGAATGGACTCGTCGGTGTCTTGGGTAAACCCAAACCGTCCAATGCTCGGTATTGTCGTATTAACGTCAATGTGGGCAAGCGTGGCCGCGCCTGTAATATGCCCGAGAACGAGAGCCGGGCACCAGTCATCGCCATCGCTAGCCAGATCGGGAATATCGAGCGTGGTGTAGCGCTCACCTTTTACATTACACAAGACGACAGTGATGGTGCCGTTGTCGCCTTCAATCGTCTGAACACTGGGCGCCACCAGTAGTGCCACCATGAATTGCATAACCAGGGTTAAGCCTGCCAGCGCCAGAGCAATGTTCTGGTTAGCGGGTGCTTTGTGTAAACGCTGGATGAGAGGCGAATTCATGGCGCGCATTATAAGCTAGCGATCTGGGGTAATGTCTAGTTGGGCCTTAACCGGTTTGGTCAAGACCTGTGTTGTCTAAGGGCCGCTCCAGGAGGGGGGCCAGGAACCGCCCGGTGTGAGAGTTTACATTAGCTGCCACCTGCTCCGGAGTGCCAGTGGCAATGATTTGACCGCCTCCTGAACCGCCTTCGGGGCCGAGATCGATGAGCCAATCGGCGGTTTTAATGACATCGAGGTTGTGTTCTATGATGACCACGGTGTTCCCGCCATCTCGCAGCCGGTGAAGCACCTCTAGCAGTTGCCGGATATCCTCGAAATGCAAACCGGTTGTTGGCTCGTCGAGAATATAAAGCGTATTGCCGGTGTCCCGCTTTGATAGCTCTCTCGACAGTTTTACCCGCTGGGCTTCGCCTCCAGACAGCGTCGTGGCAGCTTGGCCCAGTCGTACATAGGACAAGCCCACATCGACCAAGGTCTGTAACTTCCGGCTGATGGCGGGTACCGCATCGAAAAAAGCAAGCGCATCCTCCACCGTCATCTCCAACACCTCGGATATATTGCTACCCTTGTAACGGATTTCCAGTGTTTCTCGGTTGTAGCGCTTACCTTTGCAGACATCACAAGGCACGTAGACATCGGGTAGAAAGTGCATCTCGACTTTGGTGACGCCATCCCCCTGACAGGCCTCGCAACGCCCCCCGCGTACGTTAAAGCTGAAGCGTCCCGGCTTGTAACCCCGTGAGCGAGCCTCTTGTGTACCCGCGAATAGCTCCCGAATGGGCGTGAATATTCCCGTATAGGTTGCCGGGTTCGAGCGCGGTGTACGACCGATAGGGCTTTGGTCGATATCGATACACTTATCAAAATGTTGCAGGCCATCTACCTGTTGATGAGCAGCTGCTTTAAGCGTGGTCGCGCCATTTAGTGCGGTGGCTGCCAGTGGATACAGCGTGCCATTGATGAGTGTAGATTTTCCGGATCCCGAGACACCGGTGACACATGTCAAAAGTCCAATGGGCAGCTCTAGGGTGACGTCTTGCAGGTTATTGCCACAGCAACCGCTTACGACAAGTTGCTTTTTACTGTCTGAGGATCGTCGTTTGGAGGGTACTTCTATACGTCGTTTGCCCGATAAATAGGCGCCTGTGAGGGACTGTTCGTTATTGAGGATGGCTTGAACGGGTCCCTGCGCAACGACGGTGCCACCGTGCACACCGGCCCCCGGGCCTATATCGATGATGTGATCCGCCATGCGGATGGCGTCTTCATCATGCTCTACCACCAGTACGGTGTTGCCGATGTCTCGTAAGTGGGTGAGGGTGCGCAGCAAGCGTTCGTTATCGCGCTGGTGTAAGCCAATCGATGGCTCATCAAGGATATACATCACCCCAACTAGACCTGCGCCAATTTGACTCGCCAGCCGAATCCGCTGTGCTTCGCCACCCGATAAGGTCTCCGCACTGCGGTCTAGGGAGAGGTAGTTCAGCCCCACGTCCACCAAAAACCGGTAGCGAGCGCGTAATTCTTTCAAAATTTTATCGGCAATCTCACCTTTTCGACCGTCTAGCGCTAACGCTTCGAAATAGTCGTAGGCGTCTCCCACAGGCATATGGGTAATGCTGGGTAGTGTCCGCTCATCAACGTAGACGCTGCGCGCATTGGTGCATAAACGCGTACCACCGCAGTCGTGACAAGGAGCCGCAGAGACAAATTTAGCTAGCTCATCTCTGACCGACTGAGAATCCGTCTCGCGGTAGCGCCGCTCAAGGTTAGGTAAAATGCCCTCGAATTTGTGTTTGCGCTTAAATACGGATCCTCGATCGTTCACATAGGCGAAGGCTATTTCTTGATTGCCACTGCCGTGCAGGATGACATCTCGACATTTTTTCGGCAGTGATTCGAAGGGTTGGTCGATATCGAAGCCATAGTGGTCCGCCAGCGAAGTCAGGAGGTGGAAGTAGTACACGTTGCGCCGATCCCAACCGCGAATGGCGCCTGCCGCCAAGCTGGCCTCGGGATGTGCTACCACACGATCCTCATCAAAATACTGGGTAACACCCAATCCATCGCAGCTGGAACAGGCGCCGGCGGGATTGTTGAACGAAAACAGCCGGGGTTCCAGCTCATCGATGGCGTGACCACATTCCGGACAGGCGTAGCGTGCGGAGAATAGAAGTTCTTCCCCGTCATCATCCATGGGTGCCACTGCCGCTAACCCATCGGTTAATTCGAGGGCTGTTTCAAAGGATTCTGCCAGGCGTAAGCCCAAGTCTTCCCGCACTTTAAAACGGTCTACAACGACTTCAATGGTGTGTTTACGTTTTTTATCGAGCTCAGGTACATCATCGAGATCGACAAGAATGCCGTCGACACGCACTCGGATGAAGCCAGCCGCTCGCATTTGCTCGAATACGTGTAAGTGCTCACCTTTTCGGTCCCTTATCACAGGTGCCAGTAGCATCAGTTTTGAGCCTTCGGGCATGGCGAGCACCGCATCGACCATCTGACTCACGGTTTGTGCCTGTAGTGATATGTTGTGAGTAGGGCAGCGAGGGTCGCCAACCCGAGCAAACAGCAAGCGCAGATAGTCGTAGATTTCGGTAATCGTGCCGACCGTTGAGCGTGGGTTATGGGAAGTAGATTTTTGCTCAATGGAGATGGCTGGTGACAGGCCCTCGATATGATCGATGTCGGGCTTTTCCATCATAGACAAAAATTGGCGAGCGTAGGTTGATAAGCTCTCGACATAGCGTCGCTGGCCCTCGGCGTACAGGGTATCGAACGCCAGAGACGACTTGCCTGACCCAGAAAGGCCTGTGATAACAACGAGTTTATCCCGAGGAATGTCGAGGTCGATGTTTTTGAGGTTGTGTGTGCGTGCGCCTCTTACCTGAATGGTGTCCATGAAACTCGTCTGCCGCCGATGAAAACTCACCAGTATACGCAGTAAACCGCAGGTCCGATGGCGTCGACTACAACACAGTTTACGAAGCTCACTCCAGAGCCTTGTTGTAATCGTGATATTCTGCGGTTTTTACCAATGTTGACCTACTGTGATTAGTCAGACCCCTTTTAACAGCGATGAGCGTCGCGCCGTCTTGGCGCTGGCGAGTTTGTACAGTTTCCGCATGCTTGGCCTCTTTATGGTGCTGCCTCTACTGGGCGTTTACGCCGCAGAGATGCCCGGTGCCACCCCTGCCATGCTCGGCTTGGCTCTGGGTGCCTATGGCTTGACCCAAGCTGCACTTCAGTTGCCATTGGGTTGGCTGTCGGATCGGGTAGGCCGACGGCCTATTATCCTATTAGGGCTCAGTGCGTTTATTGCCGGTAGTCTCGTGGCTGCATACGCGGAAACGTTAAACGGCATTATTCTTGGGCGTTTTCTACAGGGCTGTGGTGCTATCGCGGCAGCGCTTACAGCCATGGCCGCCGATTACACCCGCGATTCCCAGCGTACCAAGACCATGGCCATTATCGGCGCGAGTGTCGGACTATCATTTGTCATTGCGCTGGTATTGGGTCCGGTGTTGGCTGCTGTCGGCGGCCTCGGATTAGTCTTTATGACTACTGCGGGTATGGGGGTGATTGGCTTTTTACTAGTCGCGCTCGTGTTGCCCAAGGTCCCCACGGTCACTGCTAACACGTCAGGCGCAATATGGCAGGCTGATCATATTTTTGGTGGTGGTTTACCGGTGCTCTACGCGGGTATTTTTTTACTCCATGGCATTATTATGGCCACCTTTTTGGTGGTGCCGGATCGACTGGCTAACACCGTAGGCTTTCCCGCCGATCATCACTGGGCGGTGTATTTAGGGGCGGTTATCATTTCCGTACCGCCGGCCTTATTGCTAATGCGGCGTGGCCGCGGCGGCGACGACCCTCGGCAGATCCTGTTGATATCGGTTGCGGCATTGCTGGCGGGCAGCCTTGTTGCGCTCAATATGGCCAATTTGTACGCCATAGGTATTGGACTTGTCCTCTTTTTCGTGGGCATCAATACGCTCGAGGCGGTTTTACCGGCATTGGTGACGCGTATTGCCCCCGATCGTTCGCGGGGAGCTGCCATGGGTGTTTTCTCGAGCTGTCAGTTTTTAGGTATTTTCGTTGGTGGTAGTGCTGGCGGCTTTGTTTTGGGCAGTGGTGGTCTCTTTGCTATCTCCGGCCTAGTGATTGGCCTCACATTGATTTGGCTGTTATTGCTTGCCTATGTGCCGATGATCATTGCCGACTCAGTTGACGCGTAGGAATCACTTCGGCGCTTTTTTCATCGGTGCTATGCCCCTGCAGTCGCCACTAACCCCGCTGCATTGTTATAGTCAGAGTCATTCTCGACACTGTACTGTGCATCCTTGCACGCAGGTTGTCGGGCTCTGTATCAATTCTGTATCAGCATGGTCTGGTGCTGATGTTATTACCAATGGAGAACAGCATGGCATCGCGCGGCATTAACAAGGTAATTCTGGTCGGTAATCTGGGCAATGACCCCGAGCATCGTGTTCTGCCATCGGGTGGCGCCGTCACCAATATCAGTATTGCTACCTCTGAAACGTGGAAAGATAAAAATACTGGCCAGCAGCAGGAGCGTACCGAGTGGCACCGCGTTGTGTTCTTTAATCGACTGGCGGAAATCGCCGCCGAGTATCTTCGCAAGGGCTCCAAAGTCTATGTTGAAGGGGCTCTGCGAACCCGTAAATGGCAGGATCAGTCGGGGCAAGATCGTTACACCACCGAAATCGTTGGCAACGAAATGCAAATGCTCGATAGCCGTGGGGCCATGGGCGGCGGTCAAGGCGCATCGAACGATTTTAGTCCACAGCCGCAATACGGTTACGACAGTCAGCAAGGCGCTTCTCAAGGGCCATCGGGTCAGGGGCCATCCGGATTCAGTCAAAGCCCCTCAAGCCTCGACCCCATCGACGACGATATCCCGTTCTAATAACCACGAGGACTGCTGTTGAAACTCCTGTTGTTGGGGGGGGATACCCCCGTGGGGCACTCGCTGAGGGCGTTTATACCGCCCCTGCAACGCCATGAGCTGGTGCTAACGCCTATTGAAGGCACGCGTTGGCAGCGCGAACGGCAGGTTAAGAAAATGCTCAGAACGGTGGCGCCCGATATGATCGTGGACAGTCGCATGGTGAGCTTTTGGGATGACCGTGAGTCCATACCTGTTGTCGAGCTCGAACGCACCCAGTGGCTTGCGCGTTCAGCACAGCGGCTTGGTATAGGGTATTTTTACCTGTCCAGTTCCCAGGTGTTTGCTGGGTCACTGAAGCGACCCTATCGTGAGAGCGACACCCCCGACAGCAGAGAGCCAAAAGGCCAGTTACTGTTAAAGGCAGAGCAGGTAGTTCGAGACACCTTGGACGATGCATTTGTATTAAGACTTGGATGGTTGTTTTCTGGACGCGGACCCAGCCACTTCAAGTTCATGCTAGACCAGCTACGCGCGGGCGAAACGCTCATGGCAAGTGACGCCCGCCGAGACTGTCCCGTTCATACGGCGGAAGTGGCGCGGGTTATTGCAGGGATCATCGATCAGATAAGCGTGGGCGCACCGGCGCGAGGCCTTTATCATTATGGAAGCGCTGGTGATACCGGTTACTTCGCTTTTTGTGAGGCACTCGTGGCTTTTGCTTCCCAGTTTGACGTATTTCCCAGGGCCACCGAGTTGCTCAAAGAAGAGTCCATATCCGAAGGTTTTTTGATCAATCGCTCCCTGGACTGCACCGCTATTCGGCATCAATTTGGCATCCAGCGACGCCCATGGCGGGACTTCGTGGAGCGAGCAGTGCGCCGTTATATTGAACTTTATTGTAAAGAGGTTAGCCGTGACCGCTGATGAAACAATTCCTTTGAATATTGCAGTGCTGACGGTCAGTGATACTCGGAACCGCGAGAACGATACTTCAGGTGATTATTTGGTTGGGGCGGTCGAGACAGCGGGCCATCGCCTAAGCGCTCGGACTATCGTGAAAGATGACGTCTATGACCTCAGAGCCTGCGTTTCACAGTGGATTGCTGACCCCTCGATTGACGTTGTATTGGCCACCGGCGGTACGGGATTCTCGGGGAGAGATTCAACCCCTGAGGCACTCATGCCATTGTTTGATAAGCAGATCGAGGGTTTCGGCGAGGTCTTTAGGCAGCTGTCACTGACAGAAATCGGCTCATCCACGATCCAATCCCGTGCCTTTGGCGGGTTTGCCAATAATACGGTTATTTTTTGTATGCCCGGATCAACCGGTGCCTGCCGCACCGCTTGGCAGGGAATCATTGAGCAACAGCTCGATAGCCGTCATCGGCCGTGTAATTTCGTCGGGGTATTGCGAGTCCGACAGCGGGAGACCTGAATATGGCGTTAACGCCACTACCGGAGGCTCTGACCTATTTGTTGACGAGGCTGCCGCCCCCTCCCAGCGCCCAATTACAGCCATTAGCGCAATGCTGCAATCGTGTGCTCGCTCAGTCTGTCATGGCAACCGTGGATGTCCCTGGATTTGACAACAGTGCCATGGATGGCTTCGCCGTTCGTGCCGCGGATTTGCCCGGTGAGCTCATCATTTCTCAGCGAATACCTGCGGGTGTGGCGCCAGCGCCCCTGCAACAGGGCACCGCTGCGCGTATTTTTACAGGCGCACCCTTACCGCCAGGTGCTGATACGGTAGTGATGCAGGAGGACGCGCTGGTTCAGGGGGGGAGTGTTTCCATTCTCGGTTGTCCCACGGTGGGAGCCCACATTCGACGGCGGGGTTGTGACATTGCAGCGGGTGCCCAAGTGCTCGCCGCAGGACAAGTATTAACGCCACAAGCTGTCGGACTTGCAGCATCGGTAGGATGCTCTGAGTTGCCTATATACCGCCCGCTGCGTGTTGCCGTTGTGACAACGGGTGATGAATTGATTCAACCCGGACAGGATTTAGCACCAGGCCAAATCTACAACAGCAATGGCGTGCAAGTACAAACACAGCTGCAGCTTCTGGGCATGGAGGTGGTGCTGTTAGACAGCCTGCCCGATGATCCGGAAAAAATTGGTGTCTCACTGGAGCAGCTGGCAGGCGAGGTGGATTGCCTTATTACCTGCGGTGGTGTTTCTGTGGGCGAAGAGGATCACGTGCGGGCACAAATTGAAGCGCGTGGTCAGTTAGACTTGTGGAAGTTAGCCATAAAGCCCGGTAAACCGCTGGCGTTTGGCACTATAAAAGAGACGCCCGTGTTTGGATTGCCAGGCAATCCGGTTTCGGCCTGGGTAACGTTCGCGTTAGTCGTTAAGCCCTGGTTGATGCGTGCTCAAGGGGCCGAGGTTAGTTTGCCTCGCCATTATCCAGCTGTCGCGGATTTCGACATTACTCGCCCGGGCACTCGTGAGGAGTATTTGCGGGTTGAGCTGTGTGAGCAAACCACAACGTCGCCGGAACCTTTTTGGGTTGCACGATTAGCCGGCGATCAGAGCTCAGGTGTATTAAGCAGTGTCAGCCGATGTGACGGGCTTGCCGTTATCCCCATTGGTCAAACTGTGACCTCGGGGGATAGGGTTGACGTTTTGCTCATGCCGTCTCTGCTGTATCCCTTCAGTATTTGAGTCGAGTTCTCAGCCGTTGAAACGTTGGAAGACAAGCGTGGCATTGGTGCCGCCAAATCCAAAGCTGTTCGACATTACCCTCTCGAGTTTTGCATCATGAACCGCTGCGGTGGCGATACGCATTCCCTCGGCTTCGGGATCCAGGGATTCGATGTTAGCTGACCCTGCGATGAAATTGTTTTTCATCATGAGCAGCGAATAAATAGCTTCCTGCACACCGGCTGCACCTAGGGAGTGCCCCGACAAGGATTTAGTCGAGCCTATCCAAGGTGTGTTATCACCTTCGCCAAACACAGCGCGCACGGCATTGAGTTCCTGTAAGTCGCCTGCTGGTGTGCTGGTGCCATGAGCGTTCATATAGTCGATGGCGCCGTCGACAGTGGCCATCGCTTGTTGCATGCATCGTTGCGCGCCCTCGCCCGAGGGAGCCACCATATCGTAGCCGTCCGATGTGGCACCGTAGCCAACGAGCTCGGCATATATGTTGGCACCGCGCGCAAGCGCATGCTCAAGGGATTCTACGACGAGCATGCCGCCGCCGCCGGCAATAACAAAACCGTCGCGATTGGCATCGTAGGCCCGTGATGCTCTGTCGGGGGTCTCATTGTATTGCGTAGACAGCGCACCCATGGCATCGAACAGACAGCTGAGCGTCCAATGCAGTTCTTCGCCACCACCAGCAAACACTACATCTTGTTTCCCAAGCATAATCTGCTCTGCTGCGTTACCGATACAGTGGGCGCTGGTCGAACAAGCCGAGCTGATTGAGTAGTTGACGCCCTTGATTTTGAAGGGTGTGGCCAGGCATGCAGACACGGTGCTGCCCATGGTTTGGGTGACCCGGTAGGGACCAACCCGACGAAGGCCGCGCTCGCGTAAAATATCGGCGGCTTCGACTTGGCTTGCTGAGGACGCCCCACCTGAACCCGCGATGATGCCAGTGCGCGGATTAGACACTTGTTCTGGTGTGAGTCCTGAATCGGCAATGGCCTGTTCCAGACTCAGGTAGGCGTATCCTGCCGCATCACCCATGAAACGCCATTGTTTCCTATCAATTTGCGCAGCCAGATCGATATCCGGTTGTCCGGCGATGTGGGAGCGCATGCCCGCATCGATGTGTTGTTGGCACGTGGTAATACCGGAGCGTCCCTCTTGTAGAGACTCAGTGACTGATATAGCGTCGTTCCCAAGACACGACACTATGCCAATTCCGGTAATAACAACCCTTTGCGTCATTAGAATGCATCCGTTGAAGTAAACAATCCGACACGTAGATCGGTGGCGGTATAAATAACTTTGCCATCGACAGCTACTGAGCCATCGGCAATGCCCATAATGAGTTTGCGCTCGATAACGCGTTTCATTTGTATGTTGTAACTGACTTTGCTGTGATGCGGCAGAATTTGGCCAGTGAATTTGACTTCTCCTGACCCCAGTGCGCGTCCTTTGCCCGGATTGCCACGCCAGCCTAGGAAGAATCCTACTAATTGCCACATGGCGTCGAGTCCCAAACAGCCCGGCATAACGGGATCGCCTGGAAAGTGACAGGCAAAGAACCAGAGATCTGGATTGATGTCGAGTTCAGCAAGAATTTCGCCCTTGCCGTGTGCACCACCCTCAGAGCTGATGTGCGTGATTCGATCAAGCATTAACATTTGATCGATAGGTAGCTGGGCATTGCCCGGGCCAAACATTTCACCCATGCCGCAAGCGACAAGCTCATCTCGGTCATAAGCGGCTTTGGGTGTGTGTTCTGAAGGCGTCATAAGGTGTCCGGTAATGGAGTAATCAGAATATAAATGCATTTTGTGAGTGCATTCGTCTCGGCCTGAAACATCATTACCGTACAGTTGCTATTGATTTATGCAGCGGGTCAGATCGCGTAAGCCTAACCGCTAATTGTAAGGATTGGGCTTGCGGTGTCCAGCACAGTGTTCGTCCTGTCTTTGGAGAACTCATAAAACCGTATCAATTAAAAGCGCAAGGGGTGTTGTGTTTGCGCCGATGGGCTACGATATCGCGACACGTTTTTTTTCTGGGGTAAATCTACAATGCTCATTCCCGTTGTTTTGTCGGGCGGCGTCGGCAGTCGCTTATGGCCTGTGTCCCGCGAAGGTCGTCCAAAGCAATTTTTACCTCTCGGTGGTACCGGCAGCATGCTGCAGGAAACAAGTCAGCGATTACAGGGTATTGAATCAGCTGCGCCGATTGTGGTCTGCAATGACCAGCATCGCTTTATGGTGGCGGAACAACTGCGAGCGGTTGGTATTGAACCATCCGCTATTATTTTAGAGCCCGCAGGTCGTAACACGGCACCGGCTATTGCGCTGGCTGCTCATCGCGCCCTGGCAATCGATCCTGATGCGACGCTGCTGGTGTTACCTGCGGACCATCATATCGCCGATGCGCAAGCGTTCACCGCCGCTGTGACCAAAGCTGCGGTTGTTGCCGAATCGGGGCGGCTGGTGACCTTCGGTGTAGTACCCGCATGTGCCGAAACCGGTTATGGCTACATTCGGTGCGGTGACACCATTGATACTGATATTTTTGAAATTGCAGAGTTTGTTGAAAAGCCCGACGCAGATGTCGCCGAAACTTACATAAACGCCGGTAATTATCTATGGAACAGTGGCATGTTTTTGTTTCGTGCCGAGCGCTATCTCGATGCATTGGAGCAGTTCGCGCCTGAGATCCACGCCGCTTGCTCACGGGCCATGGTCGAAGCCAGTATCGATCTCGACTTTACCCGTCCTGGAACAGAGGCTTTTCTCGCCTGTCCGTCAGATAGCATTGACTACGCTGTGATGGAGCATACCGATAGCGGTGCCGTTGTGGCCTTGAGCTGTGGTTGGAGCGATATTGGAGCTTGGTCTGCACTTTGGGATGTGGGGCAACCCGATGCCGACGGCAACGTCACTGAGGGTGATGTGGTCGTGGACGATACACACAATAGTTATTTCAGAAGCGAGAGTCGTCTCATTACCGCCACCGGTGTGGACAATTTAGTGGTTGTCGAAACCGCTGATGCGGTTTTAGTGGCCGCGCGCGATAAAGTCCAAGGCGTGAAAAAGATTGTGTCCGCTTTGCAGGCAGCTGGTCGCCCAGAAGCGACGGTTCACCAGCGAGTATTTCGTCCCTGGGGCTCTTATGAGTCATTAATTGTTGGGGAGCGATTCCAAGTAAAACGCATCGTTGTTAATCCTGGTCAGAAATTATCATTACAGATGCATCATCATCGAGCCGAGCACTGGATCGTTGTACAAGGCACTGCAGAGATTACCAATGGCGATGACGTATTCATTCTGCGTGAAGATCAGTCAACCTATATTCCTCTTGGAACACAGCACCGATTAGTTAACCCCGGCAAAATTCCGCTGGAATTAATCGAGGTTCAGTCGGGTTCTTATCTCGGGGAAGATGATATTGTTAGATTCGAAGACGTTTACGGCCGCTAGTAATCAGTGAGGACCTAGAATGATCAAGAAGTGTTTATTTCCTGTTGCCGGCTATGGCACACGTTTTTTGCCAGCCACAAAAAGCATGCCGAAAGAGATGCTGCCTGTGGTGAATAAGCCCCTTGTGCAGTACGGGGTCGAAGAAGCTATGCAGGCAGGTATGACCAACTGCGCTTTCGTGACAGGTCGTGGTAAGCGGGCGATTGCCGATCACTTCGACATCAGCTACGAGCTTGAACATCAGATTGCTGGCAGCAAAAAAGAAACTCTGCTCAGCAGTATCCGCGACGTCATCGATCAGGGCGTGTTTACGATGGTGCGTCAACGCGAGATGTTGGGTCTAGGTCATGCCATTTTGACGGGGGAGCCGTTGATTGGCCCCGAAGCGTTTGGCGTGATCTTGTCGGATGACTTATGTATTAACGACGATGGTCCGGGCGTGCTTGCGCAAATGGTAGAGCTTTACAAGCAGTTCCGCTGCTCCATTGTCGCCGTTCAAGAGGTGCCCATGGAGGACATCTCGGCCTATGGTGTTATTGCGGGAGAATGTATGCGCGATGGTCTGTATCGCGTTGATAGCATGGTAGAAAAGCCTAGCCCCGAGAGTGCGCCATCGAACTTAGCGATTATTGGTCGTTATATTTTAACGCCCGACATTTTTGACATTATTCGCAACACCGAACCGGGCGCAAACGGCGAAGTGCAAATCACTGATGCGCTTCAGGCGCAAGCGCAAACCGGCTGTGTGATGGCTTACAAGTTTCAGGGCAGGCGATTCGACTGCGGAAGCGTTCCGGGATTTGTCGAAGCCACCAATCATGTTTATGAAAATATTTATAGCAAGGATATGGCATGACCGACACCTTGAGCTGTTTTAAAGCCTACGACGTTCGTGGCCGTATCCCCGATCAGTTAAATGAGGATATTGCCTGTCGTATCGGTAAGGCCTATGCCGCAGTCATCAAACCGAAAACCGTGGTTGTGGGACACGATATACGTCTGACCAGTGAAGCCATTAAGGCGGCGTTGGTTGATGGTTTGTGTAGTCAGGGTGTCGATGTCCTCGATATCGGTCTTTGTGGTACCGAAGAAATCTATTTCGCCACGTCGCATTTGGGTGTTGATGGTGGCATAGCTGTTACCGCCAGCCATAATCCCAAAGACTACAACGGCATGAAGTTTGTGCGTGCCGAATCAAAACCTATTTCCGGTGATTCTGGGTTAAAAGATATTGAAGCGCTGGCTGCGCAAAATACCTTCAGCGACGCAGTCCAGCGGGGAACTTATGGCCAGGTATCTACCCTCGATGCGTACATTGAGCATCTCTTAACCTATGTCGATGTGGCCGCGCTGACACCGTTAAAGATTGTTTGCAATGCAGGTAATGGTGGCGCGGGGCGTGTTATTGATGCTCTCGAATCCCACCTGCCCTTTACTTTCACCAAATTGCACCATGCGCCCGATGGACACTTTCCGAATGGTGTACCGAACCCGTTACTGGTTGAAAATCGCGCAGTCACCGCCGACGAAGTGCGGGCCCAGGGCGCTGACATAGGTATAGCGTGGGACGGTGATTTCGACCGCTGTTTTTTCTTCGATCATCGCGGAGAGTTCATCGAGGGTTATTACATCGTCGGACTTCTTGCCGAGGCCTTCTTAAGTAACGGCGAATCCCAGCGGGTGGTTCATGATCCTCGTCTTGTTTGGAATACTCGTGACATCGTCGAGAGCGCTGGCGGTGAGGCGGTTCAGTCCAAAACGGGTCACGCATTCATAAAAGAGCGTATGCGAGAGGTAGACGCGGTCTATGGTGGTGAAATGAGTGCGCACCACTATTTTCGTGATTTCGCCTACTGCGACAGCGGTATGATTCCGTGGTTGCTGATAGCGGGTTTAATCGCTGAAAAGGGTAAGCCACTGGCGGATTTAATTGCCGAGCGAGCCGAAGCGTTTCCTTGCTCTGGAGAAATTAATCGCACCATTTCAGATCCCAAGGCCCTGATAACCGCGGTCGAAGCCTCGTATGGTCACGGCTCTCGTCGTGTCGAATATGTTGATGGCTTAAGTATCGACCTCGATGACTGGCGCTTTAATCTGCGTATGTCAAACACGGAACCGGTCGTGCGCCTCAATGTTGATAGTAGGTGTGACCGCGATCTGATGGAGCGTAAAACAGCAGAGTTACTGGCGATGATCGACCAGGCTTAATAGCTTGCGACGCCCAGCGTACGTTCTGCTGGGCATTGAACTTTCAGCGGTTGGCGGTACGCCATGCCACCGCTGCAGCGGCGGTGGATGGATCTAGGGTGTCTAGGTCATCACCAGATTCAAGGGTAGCCAAGATCTGTTTTCCAATGACTTTGCCCAGTTCCACACCCCATTGATCAAAAGCGTTGATATCAAGCAGCTGACTCAAGAAGAAAGTTTTGTGTTCGTAAGCCGCGATGAGCGCTCCCAAACGATAGGGCGTGACGGCATCGAGCAATAACAGAGAATGGGGATGGTTGCCCGGCATCTCAAAGTGAGGCGCCAAGGATGCTTCTTGGCCGCGGGATGTTGCCAGTGTGGCCGCTTCATCGGACGACCGTCCTATTAGTAACGCACGGCTCTGGGCCAGGGCATTGGCCGCTAATTTTCGATGCGCATCGGCGTCGACGTCGCCGTTAGTCAGGGGTAGAACGATGTCGGCGCTGAACGGACGATTACCTTGGTGCAACAGCTGGTAGTAGCTGTGTTGCCCAATGGTTCCGGCCGAGCCCCATAAAACCGGTGCTGTGGGATAGTCGCAGACAGCGCCATTACTGAGTCGCACGCGTTTGCCATTGCTTTCCATTGTGAGCTGTTGCAAGAAATCGGGAAGCTCGGACAGTCGCTGTGAATAGGGCAATATGGCATGGGTGTCGGTGCCCAAGCAGTTGCAGTTCCAGTATTCCAGCAGAGCCAGCGTCATAGGTAAATTACCGGCCGGTGGTGCGCTACTGGTATGGAGATCCATCGCTTGGCCGCCATCCAGTAACTGTTGGAACACTTCCCAACCGCAATTGAGGGCAATCACCAAGCCAATTGCGGACCACAGCGAGTATCGCCCGCCCACCCAATCCCACATTGGATAGCATTGCTTAAGATCAATCCCGAACTCGGCTGCTGCAGTCAGGTTGGTCGTTACCGCTACTACGTGCCGCTCGATGTCTGCTTGTTCTGCACCTGCCCCCAGTAACCATCGTCGCACGCGTAATGCGTTAGTCAGTGTTTCCTCGGTGGTGAAAGACTTAGAACAAACGATGAATAGGGTGGTAGCTGGGTTGAGTGGAGCCAGGACTTCATCGAGATCTTGCGGATCCACATTGGCAACAAAGTGTGCGCGCAGAGCTGGGGTTGGGCTGTGAAGTGCGCGACATACCATGCGAGGCCCGAGATCCGACCCGCCAATGCCAATATTAACGACATCGGTAAAGGGTAGGCCTGTAAAGCCGCAGCGCAGGCCAGTGTGCACCTGCTGCACAAGTGAATGCATGGCTGTCAGTGTATTGGCAACTTCCCGGTAAAGGTCTGGTAGTTGCTGCTGCTGTGTGCCGCGTAATAGTGTGTGTAGGGCTGGGCGTTGCTCAGTAACGTTGATGGCCTCACCCAGTGTCAGTCGCGCGAAAGCATTCGACAGCTGTTGCTCCTCTGCAAGGTCATAGAGGGCTTGTAGCGCGCCGCGGTCAACGCGTTGTTTGCTGAAATCTAGGGTTATGCCCGCGGTGTCGAGTCGGGTATGGCTGAGTCTGTCAGTGTCGGTGTTGAATAAGTCAACAACGCTAACATCTGCCAGTCGCAACCGGCTTTGTTCAAGGGCGGATTGCTGACTGCTGGCAGGTATTGGCATGGTCTAAGTGCTCTTTTGGTCGTTAGTGTGCCCGTTGTGTCGAGAGCTCGGCCAGTTGCTTGAGAGCATCTTTTGATGGCGACTCGCTCAGGGTTGCCAAGGCCGTCAGTGCTGCTTGCTTGTAGGCCTCTGCCTGCTCTCGAGTGTAATCAATGCTACCGGTCTTCGCTACGGCGTTGATGACATCTGTCAGTGCTTCACTGGATTTGTTTTGTAGTGCATCTCGAACTAAGGCGCTGTGTTCGGCAGTTCCTTCACGCATAACGTGTATGAGGGGTAGTGTGGGTTTCCCTTCATTGAGATCATCGCCAATGTGCTTGCCAGTCACAGCAGGGTCACCTGTGTAGTCAAGGACGTCATCGATCATCTGAAACGCTACACCCAGATTCATTCCGAATTGGTATAGCTGTTCCTGCTGTGCCGATGATGCGCCGGCAAGGATGGCCGCGCCACGACATGCGGCGGCGAACAACGCTGCCGTCTTTCGTTCTATCACCGCAAGATACTGCTCTTCGGTACTGGTGGCGTCACCTGCGCGCACCAGTTGAAGAACTTCTCCTTCAGCAATGGTATTGGTGGTATCTGCCATGTGCGATAGCAGCGCCATGTTGTCCAGCTGCACCATAAGTTGGAACGCACGTGTGTAGATGAAATCACCTACGAGAACACTGGGTGCGTTACCAAACTGCGCATTGGCGGTAGGACGCCCTCGTCGTAGGGCAGAGAGGTCTACAACATCGTCGTGAAGTAGCGTGGCTGTGTGGATAAACTCAACGACGGCCGCGAACTTGCACTGGTCGATACTCACCTTGCCCAGTGCTTGGGCCGTGAGCAATACCAGCAGGGGCCGGAGGCGTTTGCCGCCAGCGTCTACTATGTAGTGGCCGATACTCTCGACCATGTCCACATCGGAGCGGAGGTGTTCCACAATCAGGTCATTGACCTGATTGAACGCCTCCGCAACGTGTTGGCGGATGTCTTCAATCACAAGGGAGTCTCCGAAACTGCGCGGATTATAGGCAAGTGAGGCGATGCGTGTCATGGTTTAGGATGAAATCGTTGCAAACCGTTGTCTTTAGTCTTGTATGACGCCTGTTAGCCCCCTATACTCCGCCCCCTTAAATTATTAGGCGTCGTGCTTTGGTACGAGGTCCCCATAGTGCCTAGGCTCTGCCCCGACGGTCCACGTTGGTCATAGACAGCGAGCAGGCTAACTGAGAGGAATGAAGATGTACGCAGTGATTGAAAGCGGTGGTAAGCAGCACCGTGTGGTTGAAGGCGAAACACTAAAGCTCGAGAAGCTGGAAGTGGCCACCGGGGAAACGCTAGAGTTCGATCGCGTATTGATGGTTGGCGCCGGCAGCGACGTCAAGATTGGCGCACCCGTTGTCGAGGGTGGCAAGGTCACTGCAGAGGTGGTTGCTCATGGGCGTCACGAGAAGATTCGTATCGTGAAGTTCAATCGCCGTAAGCATTACCGCAATGAGACTGGACACCGCCAGTGGTACACTGAAGTCAAAATCACCGGCATTACTGGCTGATCAGGAGAGAACAATGGCACACAAAAAAGCAGGCGGCAGTACCCGTAACGGTCGCGATTCCGAAAGTAAGCGACTCGGCGTTAAAGTATTTGGCGGTCAAGCCATCAACGCGGGTGGCATCATTGTTCGTCAACGAGGCACTCGTTTCCACGCTGGTGATAATGTAGGCATGGGTAAAGACCACACGTTATTTGCCACGGCTCAAGGTAAAGTAGAGTTCTACGTTGGCGGTCCAGATAAGCGTAAGCACGTGCGCGTCGTTAGCGCTTAAATCGAGCGCAAAGCAGACTGACGCAAAAAGCCTCGTCATCTGACGGGGCTTTTTTTGTTGTGTGTTTGCGTAGCGTATGTTTTTGAAGAAACACGGTAGACTGACACCATGAAGTTCGTAGACGAAGCCAATATTGACGTTTACGCCGGCAACGGCGGCAACGGCTGCGTCAGTTTCCGCCGTGAGAAGTATGTGCCGCGAGGGGGTCCTGATGGTGGCGATGGCGGTGATGGAGGTAGCGTTATTCTGCTTGGTGATGACGCCCTTAACACAATGATTGATTATCGCTACACCCGCCGCTTCCGCGCGGAAAACGGTGAATCGGGAAAAGGGCGCAACTGCACTGGTAAGGCTGGAGCCGATTTAGTGTTGCCAGTGCCACTGGGCACAACTGTCCTCGATGAGGATACCGGTGAGGTATTGGGTGATATCCGGGAGCACGGCCAGCGACTCACAGTTGCTCAGGGCGGTTTTCATGGATTGGGTAACACTCGCTTTAAATCCAGTGTGAATCGGGCGCCCCGTCAATCGACACCGGGTTCAGAAGGCGAGGCGCGGCGACTGAAGTTAGAGTTGAAGGTGTTGGCTGACGTCGGTTTGTTGGGTCTACCCAATGCAGGTAAGTCGACCTTTATCCGTGCAGTGTCGGCGGCAACACCGAAAGTTGCAGACTACCCTTTCACGACGCTAGTGCCGAATCTCGGGGTAGTGAAGGTTGATACCTATCGGTCGTTCGTTGTTGCCGATATCCCGGGTCTCATTGCGGGTGCCTCTGATGGCGCAGGTCTCGGTATTCGTTTTCTGAAGCACCTGACACGTAATCGCATTTTGCTGCATATCATTGATTTGGCGCCTCTCGATGGCTCCGATCCGGCTGCCGCCGCAGTGAGTATTGTTGAAGAGCTACAACGTTTCAGTCCAACTTTGGCGGCCCGACCCCGATGGTTAGTGCTCAATAAAGTGGATTTACTCGACGACAACACCATTGCTGAGCGGCGTCAGCAAGTACTCGATGCACTGCAGTGGCGCGGGCCGGTATACACCTTATCTGCCATTAGCCAGCAGGGTACTGCAGCTATCTGTGGCGATTTGATGACCTGCATCGAAGCCTTTAAGGAGCAGGAAAGCCACGACGAAGAAGTGGCAGCCATGGAGCTGGCGGTTCAAGAACGTATGCAGCAGGAAGCCCGAGAGCGTATCGAGTCTCTACGCCAAGCCCGAGCCACGGCCCGTAAAGCCGAAAAAGCGATTATTGCGCACGACGACGATGACGATATCGAGGTGGAGTACCGCCATTGAGTTACACAGATCGTTCGAGCTTGCTCACTGCTCGTCGCTGGGTCGTTAAAGTGGGGAGCGCCATGCTCACCGATGAAGGGCGTCGGTTGAATCACGGCGTCGTCCATGCCTTGGTACAGCAGCTGGTTGCCCTGCGTGAACGGGGCGCTGAAGTCATTTTAGTTTCAAGTGGCGCAATAGCGGCAGGCGTTGTTCGATTGGGGCTCACTCATCGACCTACCGAGTTGCATGCCTTGCAAGCCGCCGCTGCCGTTGGGCAATCTGCATTGATACGAGCCTATGAGGATGCCCTGGCGCCCCAGGGTATAACCACCGCCCTCGTGTTACTCAATCACGATGATATTCGAGCGCGCGATCGTTATTTGAATGCTCGCAGCACACTCAATGCCCTGCTTGATATGGGTGTACTGCCCGTTATCAATGAGAATGATACGGTGGTTACCGACGAAATTCGGTTTGGGGATAACGATACACTGGCAGCGTTGGTGGCCAATTTAGTCGATGCTGATGCTTTGTTGATCCTGACCGATCAAGACGGTATGTACGATGCGGATCCACGTCGAGTACCGCAAGCCAAGCGCATTGAAATCGCTGATGTTAATGATCCTGAGCTCGACAGCATGGTCGGTGAGGGTGGGGCTTTTGGTCGTGGAGGTATGGTCACAAAATTGCGCGCAGCGCGTTTGGCTGCAAGGTCAGGCACCCTCACAGTGATAGCTGGTGGCCGCGAGTCGGGCGTGGTCTCGGCGGTAGCCTCGGGGGCTTCAGTCGGCACCTTTTTAAGCACCGATAAGCGACCCCAGAGTGCACGTAAGCAGTGGCTCGCGAGTTTGCAGCATGCCCAGGGCACCTTGTTATTGGATGCCGGTGCTGTTGCTGTTGTCACAGAGCACGGGCGATCACTGTTACCCATTGGCATCGTGGGTGTTGAGGGTGAGTTCGTGCGCGGTGATTTGGTGCGATGCGTAAATAGTGACGGACGTGAAATCGCCCGAGGCCTCGTGAATTACCCCGCTAATGAGGCGCGGCAATTGGTAGGCAAGGCATCTGCAGACATCGAAGCAACACTCGGCTACGGTGGCCCGCCGGAGATGATTCATCGCGATAACATGGTGTGTGTGTAGTCATGGCTATCTCGTTGTTATTTCTTTATGGGGTGGCGGTGTTTTTGGCGGGGGTTGTTGGTGGCTGGTTGCCGCGCCGACTGCACATGACCCACACCCGCACCCAGCTCACGATGAGTTTTGTGGCAGGGTTGATGTTGGGCGTGGCGTTTTTTCACTTAATCCCACACAGTGCGCTGGCGCCGTCTGCCGGTGTCGACTTCACCATGCTTTGGGTAGTGGTGGGGCTAGTATTTATGCTACTTCTGCTGCGTCTGTTTCATTTCCATCAACATGATTTTGCGGCCGCCGATGGTGGCTGTGAGCATGTGGCAGCCAATCAGCATCGCCATGAACATGCCCACGAGCATGCCCATGCACAGGCACCTCGTGGACCTTTCACTTGGCTTGGCTTGTTATTCGGCCTCAGCGTTCACACGGTGATCGATGGTATTGCTCTGGGGGCTGTGATGCGGGCAACGCCAGAAGCCGGTGCAGGTCTACTGGGCATTGGTGTGTTTCTAGCCATATTGCTGCACAAGCCACTCGATGCGCTGTCAATTGAGACGGTAATGACTGCTGCCGGCCAGCCTGTGCGGCGCCGTCATTACGTTAATATTGCGTTTGCTGCATTGTGTCCCATTACCGCGTGGCTGTTTTGGCTGTTGGTAGACCCTGGGTTGGGGATGAGTGCTTTGTTACCGGCAGCCTTGGCATTTTCGGCAGGCGCCTTTATCTGTATCGCGCTGGGCGATTTACTACCCGAGGTCCAATTTCACAGTCATGATCGCTTCAAGTTAACACTGTTGTTTGCAATCGGCATTGCCATTGCTTGGGGTATTGGCATGTTTGAGCCCGGCCATACCCATATTGCCTAGCGCCAATTAAGCCGCTGCACCCAGTTTCAGCGCTTCATCGCGACATTGTTCCGATGCGTATTTTGGCATCTGCCAGCCTTGTAATTCCCTTTGTACCAAAGCCGTGAGAACGTCAATGTGGCTTTTTTCTGCATTCAGGCAGGGAATGTATTCGTAGCGTTCACCGCCGGCTTCCATGAAGTATTCGCGGTTTTCCATGCCAATCTCTTCGATAGTTTCAAGACAGTCGGCGGAGAAACCCGGGCAGATGACTTGAACCGATTTCGTGCCTTGCTCGGGCAGCTGCTTCAGCGTCTCATCGGTATAGGGCTTTAACCATTCTTCACGACCGAACCGTGATTGGAATGTAGTCATGTAAGCGTCAGGTGGCAGTTTCAGCTGCTCAGCAACCAGCCGTGTAGTTTTGTGGCACTGACAGTGATAGGGATCGCCATTGAGCAGGTAGCGCTTGGGCATACCGTGGTAACTGAGAATCAGCTTGTCTGCGCGCCCGTGCTGGTCCCAGTGTTCACGTATTGAGTTGGCAATGGCATCGATATAGCCCGCGTCATCGTGGTAACTGCTGACAAACCGAAGGTCCGGCAGCCATCGTCTTTGCTGGAAATCCTGAGCGAGTGCATCGAACGTTGATGCGGTTGTGGGGCCACCGTACTGGGGGTACAAGGGCAGTACAACAAGTCGTTGGACGCCTTCATCGAAAAACTCTTGCAGCACCGATGCAATGCTGGGATTGCCGTAGCGCATGGCACCCCGAACAACGACGTGCTCGCCATACTCAGCCATTAAGCGCTGCGTCACGCCCTCTACTTGATCGACGAGGTGATATAGCAGCGGTGAACCCCGCTCGGTCCAAACCTCGGCATAGCCCTCTGCGGATCTTTTCGGACGGGTGTTCAGAATAATGCCGTTCAAAATTAGCCACCACAGAAGTCGTGGTACCTCAACGACCCGCGGATCACTCAGAAATTGCTTAAGGTACGGTCTTAGCGCCTTGGGTGTTGCTGCGTCTGGGGTACCCAGATTAATGAGCAGCACGCCTACTTTAGGTGGAGTGCCGTGTTCGTAATCAGTAACGCCGCGATATTTCATGGTGTATCCAGTAGAAGGTATGTGACGGCTTACGTTGCGATCGCCGCATTAGATTGCAGTTTACCGGTACCGCTGTTGGATACCCGTAACTGTGTCACAACTTCGTCAAATAGATGGGACTGCACGCGATGATTTGCCTCACTTGAACGCTTGGTATACAAACCTACTCGGGGTTCACTCAACACAAATAAAACCACTGGTTCGCAGCACCTGTTTGCGGCGACGTTAACTTGGAGTTATCCATGACCGAAACCGCCACACAACTGAAACGCTTTGCTGATGATGTCGATGCCTGGATGGCAGAAAACGTTCCTACGCCGCCCGACTTTCTGTTGCCCCTCAGTTTTCTGGAGGTGGGCACCGAGCAGCAGCTAGACTTTTTACGTCAGTGGCAAAGAACCCTGTATGAGGCTGGCTTCCTTGGCATGCATTGGCCGACCGAGTACGGTGGCCAGGGTGCTGATCCTGCCTATCAAGCCGTCGTTGACCAAGCCTTGGCTCGTCATAACGCGCCAATCTTGTTTAATACCATCGGCCTAAATTGGGTGGGTCCTCTGCTACTTGATATTGGTTCCCATGAACAGCGCCTGCGGTATATCCGCCCTATCCTGAGTGCTGATGAGATTTGGTGTCAGGGCTTTTCTGAACCCGATCACGGCTCCGATCTGGGCAGCGTACAAACCCGAGCAGTGCGTGATGGCGATGATTACGTGGTCAATGGATCCAAAATTTGGACCACTTTGGGCAACTTCGCCGATCACATGATTTTATTAGCGCGCACTACCCCAAACCTTGACCGTAAGTATGACGGCCTGTCGTTTTTTCTGGCCCCTATGGCGATTGCTGGTGTCGATGCCCAGCCGATCCGCAAAGTGACTGGCGAGTATGGTTTCAATCAAGTGTTCTTCACCGACGCCCGGGTTCCAGCAGACACCCTTATGGAGGCTGAGGGTGATGGTTGGCGTGTCGCCATGAAAACGCTCGAGTACGAGCGTGGTGTTTCAGCAGGGCAGGCGAGCGGTCACTGGATTGTCTCGACCCAAATAGATGACCTTATTGCCGATCTCGGGGGTGTCCAGCGTGACGGTGAACCCCTATTCCAAGACCCTTTGGTGCGCGATGAAACGGTGCGGCTGATTATGGAGGCTCGCGCCATGCTCTTGGGTCGCAAGCGTATGGCGATCCCTGCACTTAACACTGATTATCCCATGGGCCTGGCCCTGTCATCGAAGTACCGTGGCACTGAGTATGCTCGGCGAATGAAACTATTCGGCGCGGCTATGCAAGGGGGACACAGTGCGCTGTACGTTGATGATCCCGATGCCATTCGAGGTGGCTTTTGGCAGCGTGCCTACTTCTCCAATTTTGGCGCCACGATTGGTGGGGGCACTACGCAAGTGCAAGCCAATATTATTGCTGAACATGTACTGGGCTTGCCCAAATGACATCCAATAGGAGGGCGACGATGCCATCGGTTCTGGGAACAAGTGCACTAAGTTTGAGCGATGAGCAAGCCATGTTAATGGAGGTGGCTCGCAATTTCGTACGCGATAAGGCCCCTATTGAGCAAGTTCGGGCGCATCTAGAGAGTGACCAAGGATTCGATTCCGCCGTGTGGACTGAGATGATTGCCATGGGGTGGACGGGGGTCGCTTTGCCTGAGGCAGTGGGCGGCGCGGCAATGGGGTTTGGCGCCATTGTGCCCATCATCGAAGCCCTCGGCTTTGGTGTTGTCGGAACCCCGCTTATGAATACGATCTTGGCGGGTCAGCTACTTCATGACGCGAGTTCTCACGGCCTCGACGAGGTGATGGCTGCCATTGCCAGCGGCAGTGTAGCGACAGTGGCTTTTCTTGATGCCGGCGATTGGGGCGCTGAGCAGAGGTCTGTGGTAGTGCAATCCGATGGTGCCTTACAGGGTGGCAAATCCTTTGTAGGTGACGCTCTCGAGGCCGAGTTTTACATTGTTGTCTGTGATCATGGTGGCGAACCCGCGCTCGCAGTGGTCGAACGTACAGCGGTGGCATCGGCTGCCATCAGTGCGAATGCGCTGATTGATTTGACTAAGCGTTCTGCAAACGTCGACTTTACGGGGGTCACGCCCTTGCACCTTGTAACCGGCGCCTCAGTGACCGGAGCTATTGATCGCTATCGAATGTATGGTGCTTTGCTGAGCGCTGCGGAAGCTGTTGGTACCAGTCATCGCTGTTTGGCAGCACTCGTTGATTACATGACGACGCGAAAGCAGTTCGGCAAGCTCATTGGTTCCTACCAGGCGCTGAAACACCCTACCGTCGATATTTACTGTGGTGTTGAAGATGCTCGGTCATTTGTTTATCACGCAGCTACATTGATCGATCGAGCGGCTGACACACGAGACATTGAGATTGCTTGTCGCATGGCAAAAGCCAGCGCCACAGAGCTGATGAGTTATGCCGGTGACCGTTCCGTTCAGTTCCACGGTGGATTTGGTTTTACTTGGGATTGTGACTCAACGTTGTTCATTCGGCGCGCCCAGTGGACGCGGCAGGCATTTGGTGATGCGGGGCACCACAGGAAGCACTTGGCGCGATTATTACTGGATGCCGCCTAGCCGACTGCAGGCTAGATGCCCTAACACACGGGCGCCAAGCTATAGGCCCTGATGCATAGGCCTTAACACATAGGCGCTTGGGCTAAGGTCTGTTTACTGCCCTCCTGCGTACAGACGGTATGTCTAAACGTCACTCCATTCGCCGCGGTGCATTGAGCCGCGGCCTCAGTCTATCTTTGGCCGGTGCCAGGGCCGGCGGTGCCTTTGCGCTAGATGGCGCCCTCCGACGTTTGCGCGGTGAACGCGAGGGTGATGCCGAACGTTTGCAACAGGAGGCCGATCGCTTTGCCCACAAGTTGGGTCAGTTAAAAGGTAGTTACGTCAAAATTGGGCAGGTGTTCGCATTGTTGGGCGAACATTTTTTGCCGCCAGCACTCACGCAAGCGTTGCATCAGCTTGACTCTCAAACCGAGGCTCTGCCTTGGTCCAGTCTGGCGCCGATAGTTGAAAACGCACTGGGCGCTAACGCTAAGAAGCTTGCTATAGAGCCAACGGCTGTTGCCGCCGCATCCTTGGGTCAGGTACACCGTGCTCGTCACCCCGATACCGGTGTGCCGCTCGCTGTGAAGCTCCAATATCCCGAAGTGGCTGCAGTCATCGATGACGATTTTGATGTGGTCGTGCGCATGCTACGGCTATCCCGATGGATCCCTGCCAGTCGAGAGTTTGATAGTTGGCTCGGTACTATGCGTAGCCAACTGCATGCCGAGATCGACTACCACCGCGAATTCACTATGGCGCAACGCTTGCGAGCGGCTTTTGACGAGCGCGACAACGCCACGTTCGCACAGGACTTACCGGTACCCATTCATATACCTAGATACTACTCAGAGTTTTGCGCTGATGGCGTTTTAACCATGGATTGGGTGGACGGGTATCAGGTCGATTCGGATGAGGTGAGAGCACTGCCTCAGGAAATCCGAAATAATCTAGGGCGCAGTATGCTGATGCTGTTTTTCCGTGAGGTTTTCGATCTTGGACTAATGCAGGTAGATCCCAATTTCGGCAATTTTCTTATCGGGACCGAGGGGTGCTCCTTGTGTTTGCTCGACTTTGGTTCGGTATTGGAGCTGGACACTGCGCTGCAAGGGGCGCTTGCCGATGCCATCATTGCAGGACACGCAGGCGATGATGACTTGTTACAAGATGCCCTTTTGCGGTTAGGATGTTTGAGGGCGGACAGTAGTGACTATGCGAAAGAGACCTTCCGCGCTTTTGTTCGACACTTGTTGGAGCCCTTGCGTCACCCCGATGATTTACCCCGCCATTATTTAGGTGCTGACGGCAGCTATTGCTGGGGTCGTTCCGAGTTGTTGAGCCGTGCGGGCCGTCAAGCAGCGGGTTCCATGACGAGTCGGCATTTCAATTTGCCCTCGGGCGATTTTGCACTCATCGCGCGCAAGCTAACGGGGGTGTTCACATTTATTGCGGTGCTGGATGCCCAGTTTAATGCCTGGGATATCGTGGCGCCGTACATCGAGAGGGCTCGCTCAGACAGGTCTTTGTCAGGGGCTGGATCATGACCGATCAGCAATACCCAGTGCCTCGTAGTCGAAGTCGTCGACTGGGCAAATTCGTCAAATTAGCGGGAGGCGTGGCGGGCTCAATGGTCACAGAGGGCGTGCGCCAGCTGCGTGCCGGAAAGCGTCCTCAGGCGAGGGATCTGTTACTCACACCTGCCAATGCTCAGCGGCTCACGCGTCAGCTGCGAGAAATGCGTGGTGCAGCCATGAAGCTGGGCCAAATATTATCCATGGATGGCGGTGAATTCCTACCTCCAGAGCTCGCCGACATCTTATCGGCACTTCGGTCATCCGGTTTTACAATGCCCGAGCAGCAGCTTGAGGGCATGCTCATAGAGGCCTTCGGTGAAGATTTTGAGCGTAAGTTAAGGGATTTCGATCGCAAACCGTTCGCCGCCGCATCCATCGGCCAAGTTCATCGCTTGAAGACCCGTGATGGCCGCGATGCAGTGCTAAAAATTCAGTATCCCGGTATCAGCGAAAGTATCGATTCTGATGTTGATAATTTGGCAGCTTTGCTGAAGTTATCCGGACTTATGCCATCGCATATGGATATGAAACCGCTGCTCGCTGAGGTCAAGCAGCAGTTGCGCGAGGAAGCGGATTACGAGCAGGAAGCCCGTTACCTCAATGGGTTTGTGCGAGCGCTGGGTGACGATGAGCGTTTTGTGCTGCCCCGCGTTATTCCTTCGCTTACTACGCAGCGCGTGCTGGGAATGACGTTTGTACCCGGGGAGTCGATTGAGCAAGTGATCTCGGAAGTACCCGAAGAACGTGATCGGGTCATGTCGCTGCTGTTTGAGTTATTCCTCACTGAGATGTTTCACTTACGCTTGGTACAAACCGATCCTAACTTTGCCAATTACCGATATGACCCTGACACAGGACAGGTGGCCCTGCTAGATTTTGGCGCATCGCGCCGGTTCAAAGCGGCATTTACCAGAGCCTACCGGGATTTATTGCGTGCGGTGGTGGCATCCGATCGAGAGGCAATTGCCACAGCTGCTGAGCGCGCTGGCTATCATCTAGGCCCGCCGGATTCCCGGTACCGAACGATTATTCTCGATATGGCTCAGATGGTACTCGAACCCATGACTCGCGATGAGCCCTATGACTTTGGCGCCAGTACGCTTGCCAGTCGAGTGGCATCGATGGGTGAAGATCTGGCCGACTATCGCGATTTTTGGGAAGCACCACCGGTTGATGCGGCCTATGTGCATCGCAAAATTGTAGGCTTGTTTATGTTGGCGACGCGGTTAAAAGCGCGGGTCAATGTATATCGCTTGTTACTGCCTTGGCTGGAGGACGAATGACACGATACCTAGTGGGTATTACCGTCAACGGTACCCCTTATGGGCGGTAGTGCTCTGGTGGTCGTACTGGGTGATCAGTTAAGTCTGAATAATCCAGCGATACGTCACGCCGAGCCCGGTGCCGACACGATACTGCTCGCCGAGGTGGCTGAAGAAGCCCAATACGTTCGCCATAGCCGCCATAAATTGGTATTGCTGTTCTCGGCGATGCGCCATTTTGCCCAAGTGCTCAGAGATCGCGGCTTCACTGTGCTTTACCGCAAGCTTGGAGAGAATGTTGCTTCCTTAACTCAGGCTTGTGAGGATGCTCTCGCCCAGTACCCGGAAATCCGCATCATACGCGTCTGTGCGGCTGGGGAATTTCGAGTAGAACAGGCGATCGCATCCTGGTCGGAGCAGCTTGGAGTGTCCGTTGATCGTCTCGAGGATGATCGCTATTTGTGTTCCACGGCCACGTTCAAGACCTGGGCTAAAGGTCGCAAGCAGCTGCGCATGGAGTATTTTTACCGCGAGATGCGCAAGCAATACGGCTTGTTACTGGATAATGGTGAGCCCTGCGGTGGCAAATGGAATTACGACGCCGAAAACCGTATGGGGTGGCGCAATCAGATCGCCATTCCCGAGCGCCCCGATATCAGCCCCGATGACATTACGCAGCAAGTCATCGCAGAGGTTAAAACGCTGTTTCCCAATAATCCCGGTGATCTCGACCAGTTTCGTCTGGCGGTGACTCACGCCGAGGCGCAAGCCCAATTCGATTGGTTTTGTGAGTTCGGCTTAGCACTATTTGGACGTTACCAGGATGCACTTGCTGAGGAATCCCCTTGGCTGTTCCACAGCTTGGTGTCGATGTATTTGAATTGCGGCTTGCTTGAGCCGCTTGCGGTATGTCAGCAGGTTGAGCGTGCCTATCGGGCGGGACACTGTTCACTGGCTGCCGCAGAGGGTTTCATCCGTCAGGTGCTGGGCTGGCGCGAGTACGTAAGAGGCGTGTACTGGCTGTTAATGCCCGACTATGCGCAGCGCAATACGTTTGGCGCCCAGCGCCCCTTGCCGCCCTTTTTCTGGGATGGGAACACCGACTTGCGCTGTTTGCGACAAGCGCTTCGACAGTCCCTCGATTTGGGTTATGCCCATCATATTCAACGCTTGATGGTTATCGGTAATTTTGCGCTGCTGGCTGGGCTCGATGTTAAAGCTGTTTGTGATTGGTATCTGGCGGTTTATGTCGACGCCTACGAGTGGGTTGAATTACCGAATACCCTAGGGATGGCACTGCACGGCGATAACGGTGCTATGGCCTCGAAGCCTTACGCTGCAAGTGGCAAGTACATTCAAAAGCAGGGGAACCACTGTGCCCAGTGCCGTTATAATCCCAGTAAGACCACGGGTGCTGATGCCTGCCCCTTCAATAGCCTCTATTGGCATTTCATTAACAGGCATCAGGAGTACCTGGGGCAAAACGCTCGCGTGGGGTTGATTCTTGCCAATTGGCGCAAGCGAGACCCCGCCGAGCGAAACGCCATTGTTGCTTGGGCCGACGGGATTCTCGCTAAGCTATAACACAGCGTTTACCTAGCTATTCTAATCTGTGCGCTCGTTTGCACGTTTATGGCGCTGGGAACTGCATTTACGAGAGCAGTAAACAATATCTTGCCACTGGTTTTTCCAACGAGCGCGCCAGCTAAAGGGTCGCTGACATACGGGGCATGTTTTTGTCGGTAGGTCCGCTTTTTTGCGCATTTTTGGCATTAGTTGCCATCCGAAATCGGCCAATCAGCGGCATCGACCACGTGCTTGGGTTGTGTCGGCCGGAAGCCGCCCCACTTATGTGTGAACAGACCCTCTGGATCATGTTGTGCCATTTGTTTATCGATATTGAAGTGTCGTCCGCCGCGAGGATCAGCGCCGGCGCCTGCAATGTACTGCCAATTCCCGTAGTTGCTGCCAACGTCATAGTCGATAAGGTGGCGTTCAAAGAAGGCTGCGCCGTAGCGCCAATCGATGTTGCACTCGTGAATAAGGCAGCTGGCGGCGATTTGGCGCCCGCGGTTACTCATCCAACCAGTAGCGACGAGTTGGCGCATCAGTGCGTTTACCAGCGGATAATCGGTATCACCGGCACACCAACGCGCGAACGCCCGAGGCTCGAAACTACAGCTGTGGCACTGGCCTTGGTTGCCCCGTAGTTTGAACAGTTTGCGTCCATCAACCAGCGCCCGCCAGTAGAAGAATTCTCGCCAGAGCAGTTCAAAAAATAACCAGTACGTAGATTCATTGCTGAGGCGTTCACGCTCATAGCGAAAAATGGCGTGCGCCACCTCACGCACGCTCAAGTTGCCGTTGGCGAGCCAGGGCGACAGGGTAGATGAGCCCGTCATGCCATCAAGGCAATTGCGCGTCTGTTTGTACTGTCCAATGGCTTCATCGTCGAAAATGAACTGTCGCAATCGGCGCAGGCCCGCCGTGCGCCCCCCGGGAATGGGTAGCCCTGGGTGCGGTGATCCAGCGCTCTTGGGGATGGCGTCGAATTGCGCAGCCGGCGGTGGTGGCAGGTATAGATCGTTATTGAGTGGCGCATCGACCCGTATTGCTTCCACCTTGCGGCGGAATGGCGAGAACACCTTTGGCATGGCGTCGAGGTCAAAGGGCAGCTGCGACTCGGTAAACAGTGTATTGCCCCGGTGTACTTCCACGGGGATAGACAGCTTCTGCTGGAGAAAGAGCAGTTGATCGGTTTCGTAACTACCATGGGTAGCATTAGTGCTTAACTCAGTGATACTGAACCGGGCAACGAGATCGGGAATGACAAGCTCCGGTGAGCCCTCGAGCACCATTAAATCTTGCCCATGCTGCTGTAACTCGGCTTGGAGTTCGCGCAGTGATTCTCGTAAAAAACGATCCCGTTGCGGTCCCAAACCCACCTGCTGAAACCAGGGCCGAGGTTTGGGCAGTATGTAAAGGCACAGCAGCGATTGTGCGGCGGCATGGCTTGCAAGCGCCGGGTTGTCGGCGAGTCGAAGGTCATTTCGGAACCAATGTAAATGTCGCATAACCCCACCGTGTGCTCTCAGAACTACAGGTACGGCGTACCCTTGCTGGCGGATTGATGAGAATTAATGGCATTTAGACAGCTGCCAAGCATTGTTTTGTTACCAAAAGAAACGACTGTCTGTGAAATATTCATGAATGCGTCCTGATTGTAGTATTTTCGTAACATTCCGCAATTAGGGTGCCCGCTCCGGTAGTCCATTTCCCAGGAGACCTTGTTCATGAAAAAATCCGTTGCACAGTACTTTGCGCGAACTGCGCTCGCTTGTGCCGTTAGTTCGGCCGTAGTAGGTGGTATGTTTGTCCCACACTTGGCGCAGGCCAACCAGCAGACCTCAGCTATCGCTGGCAAGGTTTACGATGCTGAAGGCAACGTCGCGGCCAATGCAGAGGTCACCGTTGTTGACCTGCGCTCAGGGACCACCCGCACCGTGCGCTCGAACAATCAGGGTTCTTACGCCATCCGAAACCTTGCAGCTGGCGGCCCATACGAAGTTCGAGTGGACGGTGTGAAGCAAACGACGGTGCAATCTATCGCATTGGGTGACGCTTATTCACTGCCCTTACAGGTTGGCAACAGTATTGAAGAGGTCTTGGTTTTAGGCCAAGAGGTAATGTATAGCGTCGCGCCTGGCCCCTCTGCTGATTTCAGCTTGGCAGATATCCAAGAAGCGGTGGCATTTGAGCGGGATATTAAAGATGTATTTGATATTGATCCGCGCTTGAACAATCAGGGCGGTGCCATCAACTGTACTGGTAAGAGTCCTCGGTTTAACACGACGACCCTTGATGGTGTGCGTTACAGCGATCAGTTTGGGCTGAATAGCAATGGTTATGGCACCGCTAACGGTATGCCTTTTCCCTTTGACGCGGTCGAGCAAGTGGCGGTTGAGCTGGCACCCTTCGATGTTAAGTACGGCGGCTTCTCGGCTTGTAATATCAACGCGGTAACAAAGCGCGGTACCAATGAGTGGGAAGGTAGCTTCTTCTACGAGTACACCGATGACAGCCTGCGCGGCGATGAGATCGACGGTACCAACTTCAGCTTCCAAGATTATGAAGAAACTTTCTACGGCTTCGATGCGCGTGGTGCGATCATTGAAGACAAGCTGTTCGTAAGCGTTGCCTATGAAAAGCAGGAGTTTCCGCGTTTCCTAGCCCAGGGCTATAACGGGTCGGGCAACGGTGAAGAGCGCGATTGGCTAGATGAGTCCACCTTCAACCGCGTGCGTGACATTGCTGAAAATACTTACAACTACAATCCCGGCGGTTTGCCTGGCGATGGTGTGCAGGAAGTTGAAAAGTATTTCGCCCGTGTCGACTGGAACATCAATGACCAGCACTCGGCTGCCTTTGTTTACAACTATTTTGAAGGCTTCCAAGACCGAGCATCTGACAGCGATGACAATGAATTTGAATTCGGTAATCACTACTATGTGAAGGGCGATGAGAACGAGACGTTCTCTGTATTCCTGAACAGCCAGTGGACCGATTCTTTCGCTACCGATATTTTTATTGGTCAGCAGACCCAAGATGATAGCCAGGTGACGGTGGGTCCCCAAGGCTTTGGTGACCATCAAATATCGGACGCTAACCGCAACACGATTTACCTTGGCGCCGACGATAGTCGTCAGGCCAACGACTTGAATTATGATTCGACCTACTTGCGTTTAAACGCAGAGTACCTGTTCCGAGATCACAACATTAGCTTCGGTTACCATCGCGAAGAGTTGGAGGTATTTAACCTGTTCGTGCAACACTCGAATGGTGGTGAATACGATTACTTCGACGACACCAGCGGTAACCCCGAACTCTGTGACGCGCTGGATGCCCAAGGACGGTTTGAAAGTGCCGACTGTGGCACCAGCGGCCTCGATAAGTTCGAGTTGGGTCGTCCCAGCCGCGTCTACTACGGTTCAGGCGGCGGTACTAACGATCCGAATGACGCTGCAGCGAGCTTTACTAATACCTTGAATGCGGTATTTGTTCAGGACGATTTCACCATTGGCGACAACCTGAATATCGTGGCAGGTCTTCGCTATGAGTGGTGGGAGACCAGTGATTCACCTCG
>CBFHTF010000008.1:0-48829 GCA_965658685.1 Luminiphilus sp. | reverse complement strand
CCATTACGCTACGCCCCCTTGATCTTGATATCCCTGATCTTGATACCCCTGATCTTGATAGCCTTGATGTTGTTGCTGGCGCTCCCTCAGCAGCCACTCGAGGTGGTCACCCACTGTGACAAACGAACCAAAGACGACGATTCGATCGCCGGCTTCGGTAGCTGCTAATACCCCCTCTCGCGCGCTATCGGCATCAGGATAATTGTGACAGACACTACCAGTATCTATTCGACGCACCAATGCCATCACATCATTTGGATCGGCTGCGCGGGGCAAAGCAATACCCTGAAGATGCCAGTAATCAATATGAGGAGCCATGACTTCAATCATGGTGCACAATGGCTTGTCCGCCATCGCGCCCAATATGGCATGCCTTGCATAACGTGGGTGCGTCTGTAACGTTGATGTTTCCTCAAGTGCCGAGGCCAGGGCCTGTGCCGACTCGGTGTTATGCGCCACATCAAACCACCACTCGCGCTCCAAAAAGGTCTCGCGCTGCTGCCGACCGGCTACACGTAGGGTCGCAAGACCCTGATCCAAAAGCGATTGCGAGGGTTCGCAATGCAAAGTGGCCAACACCACCACCGCTGCTGCCACATTGTCAGCGCGCAACCCGGGAACGGTGGTCAGTCGATACGCATCACCCGATGGAAGCCGCAACTGACCATCGGTCACCGACCAGTCTCGCTCTATAACACAGGGATAAGCAGCCAGACCCTCAAGCGCAGGGATGAGCGTATGCGGTAGATCACGCTCTGCTACAACGGCGGGTCGATGAGGACGGGCCACGCCTGCCTTCTCGGGGGCAATAAGCTCGCGGGTATCTCCCAAATAATCCACATGATCGAGGCCAATACTGGTAATGACACAGGCGTCGGCATCGATGATATTCACGGCGTCAAGCCGCCCGCCCAGCCCCACTTCCAACACTTGCCAATCCACCTGAGCCCGCTTAAAAAGCCAAAGCGCTGCTAACGTCGCCGATTCGAAGTAACTGAGGGTAATACCTGCGCGCGCCACATCGATGGCTTCAAATGCATCAATGATATCGGCATCGCTAACGGGCTTACCATCGATGACGATGCGTTCGTTGTAATGAATTAAATGGGGCGATGTATACACACCCGTGCGCAAACCCTGAATCTGCAATAAGCAGTCAATGGTTGCAACACAACTCCCCTTACCGTTGGTGCCCGCGACAGTAATGGTGCGTGGATGTTCACCGAGCCCAAGTGCGGCCGCAACTGTAGCCACTCGCTCAAGGCCGAGATCGATACTGCGGGGGTGCAAGGTCTCTAGATAGCTAAGCCAGCTGTCGAGAGAGTTTCGATCTATGGGACCATTCGTCACAACGACCACTCGTATAAAAGGGCGATATGAGACAAGCCCAACCCTGATCTTGGGGCTTTAGCTGTTTGGCGCCGCAGCAAAAGGTTCAACCCTTTGCAATCACGTGTTGTCGGCGTCGGTGGCCGACTGATCCGAACCGTCTTCGGCAGCCGTTGTGCTAATGGCTGTAGCGTCGGATTCGGCAGACGCCTCAGACGTAGAAGCCACCATCTGTCCTTTGCCATCATCAATAACAGTGCCGGCAAACTTACTGAGGATACGCCCAAGGGTTTCGCGCATCTCATCACGGGACACAATCATATCGATGGCGCCATGCTCCAGCAAAAACTCGCTGCGCTGAAAGCCCTTAGGTAACTTCTGACGAATCGTCTGCTCAATGATATTGGGACCAGCAAACCCAGCGCGCGCATCGGGTTCGGCGACGTTAATGTCGCCAAGCAGTGCTAAAGACGCCGACACACCACCGTAGATGGGGTCGGTCATCACAGAAATGTAAGGCACCCCCGCCTGTTTCATCCGCTCGATAACCGCTGAGGTCTTGGCCATTTGCATGAGTGAGATAAGAGCCTCTTGCATGCGTGCCCCCCCTGATGCCGCAAAGCACACCAGTGGTAGTCTCTGCTCCAGCGCAAGGGTTGCTGCACGAGCAAATTTCTCACCGACAGCGTAGCCCATCGACCCGCCATGGAAATCGAATTCAAAGGCCAGCGCCACCAATTCGGCACCCTGTAAAGTGCCGCGCATGGCAATGAGGGCATCGCGTTCGCGCGTGGCCTTTTGTGCTTGTGTTAGACGATCTTTGTACTTGCGCTTGTCTTTGAACTTCAGTCGATCGACTGGCTCCAGATTGACGAACAGCTCGGTGCGCCCGCCTTCGTCAAGGAAGATATCGAGCCGGCGACGGGCACCAATGCGCATGTGGTGACCGCATTTAGGGCAGACATCGAGGTTGCGCTCAAGATCGGGACGGTAAAGCACCGAATCACACTTGACGCATTTACGCCACAACCCCTCAGGCACGTTAGCGCGCTTGGCAGTTTCATCTTTACGTACGCCCGAGGGCAGAATTTTGTCAATCCAACTCATGCCAAGCTCCCTTTTAGGGCCGTGAGTATACCTGCCCAGCCTTAGGCTGCGGAAGCGACCCCATCGACGCCAGAGCGAATATCGTGCAGTAGCGCCAAGGCTTGTTCGATAGCCTCAGCCTCGTCGAGGCCCGACGCCATCGCCTTGGCAATACTGTCAATCAGGGCACTACCCACAACCACGCCATCGGCGAATTGAGCCACCGATGCTGCAGAGGCGGCATCTTTAATGCCAAAGCCAACACAAATCGGTAGTGATGTGGTTCGCCGGATGCGCTCTAGGTACTGGGCAACATCGTCGGTGTCGAGATTGCCAGCACCGGTGACCCCTTTAACCGCGACGTAATAAATAAAGCCACTCGCCTCGGCTGTTATGGTGCCAATACGCAAATCAGGGGTCGTTGGCGAGATCAAAAAGATATTATCCAAATGCACGCGCTTAAGCTCTGTATTCAAGCTGGCGACTTCCTCGGGCGGCAAATCGACGGTAATTACGCCGTCTACGCCGGCGGCGGCACAGGCATCGGCGAATGGGGCATAGCCCATACGTTCAACCGGATTGGCGTACCCCATAACCACAACAGGCGTGTGCTGATTCTGCTCGCGAAACAGTGCCACCATGGCCAGAACGTCGCGCAGGCTAACCCCATTCGCCAACGCCCGCTCATGGCCTAACTGAATGACCGGTCCCTCGGACATCGGATCTGAGAATGGCACGCCGATCTCGAGCACATCGGCACCAGCGTCTACCAAGCGATGCATAAGGGGAACGGTGGCATCCGATCCGGGGTCACCGGCAACAACATAGGGAATAACAGCCTTGCGCCCGGTGGCCTCAAGGGATTGAAAACAGTCTCGCAGTCGAGTCACAGTGTTACCTATTGTGGTCTGGTCATTACAGTTCGATGCCGTCGATGGCGGCAACCGTTAGGATGTCTTTGTCGCCCCGCCCGGATAAGTTCACGATGATGTGCTGATCTGGACGCATGGTTGCAGCCAACTTTTCGGCATAGGCCAATGCATGGGCTGTTTCCAGCGCAGGCATAATACCCTCCATGCGGGTCCAACGGTGAAACGCCGTTAGCGCCTCATCGTCGTTAGCTGCGACATAGTTGACCCGGCCAATGTCCTTTAGCCAAGCATGTTCGGGGCCAACGCCTGGGTAATCGAGCCCTGCTGACACCGAGTGCGTATGCAGAATTTGACCATTGTCATCTTGCATAAGGTAGGTGCGATTGCCATGCAGCACCCCAGGGGTGCCTGCCGACAAAGGCGCCGCATGCTCGCCGGTCTCAACCCCGTGTCCCCCGGCCTCTACGCCATACATGGCGACCGATTCATCGGCCAAGAAAGGATGAAACAAACCGATAGCATTGGAGCCGCCGCCGACACAGGCCACGAGGGCGTCAGGTAAACGCCCCGTCATTGCCAGGGATTGTTGTCGAGCTTCACGGCCAATCACGCTTTGGAAATCGCGAACTAGCATGGGATATGGGTGCGGCCCTGCAACGGTGCCAATGATATAAAAGGTGTTATCGACATAAGTCACCCAGTCGCGCAGCGCTTCATTCATGGCGTCCTTTAAGGTGCGTGAACCCGAGGTCACGGGAATGACTTTGGCACCCAGCAATTTCATGCGATAAACGTTGAGAGACTGACGTTTAACGTCTTCCGCCCCCATAAACACATGACACTCGAGCCCTAAGCGCGCGGCCACAGTAGCACTGGCTACCCCGTGCTGACCGGCACCCGTCTCAGCAATAACGCGCTTCTTACCCATGTGCTTGGCCAGCAACGCCTGGCCAATCGTATTGTTCACCTTATGAGCGCCGGTATGGTTCAAGTCTTCACGCTTCAAAAAGATGCGAGCACCACCAATGGCATCGGAAATACGACTCGCTTCATAGAGCGGAGAAGGCCGCCCCACGTAATGGGCTAAATCGGTATCGAACTCTCGCTGAAAATCCGGGTCGTTGGCCATTTCTCGATACAACTGCTCAAGATCTGCCAGTGCGGACATAAGGGTCTCAGCAACAAACTTACCCCCGTACCGGCCAAAACGGCCGTGTTGATCGGGCATAGACGCGTACAATTCGGGGTTGATATCGGCAGTCATGGTGTTAACTCCTCTGAAGCGGTCTTGGCAGCGGCCACAAACCGTTGCATTTTATCTTCATCTTTAATGCCGGGCGCACTTTCTACCCCGCTACTCACATCGACTGCCGCGGGCCGTACAACCCGCACAGCGTTGGCAACGTTGCCACTATCTAAGCCCCCCGCCAACACCAGAGGGCGGGGCAGCCGCCTGGGTAAAGTTGACCAGTCAAAGGCTTTGCCCGTGCCCCCAAATTGGCCATTGTGCACGCTATCGATCAAGAACCCACGGGCCTGTGAATAAGCTGCCGCACAATCAAGCAGCGTTTCGGGTGCTTGGGCAGGCAACGCCTTAATGTACGGGACCGCCCATTGCTCGCAAAAACTGGCACTCTCATCCCCGTGAAATTGCAACAAATTGATGGGCAGTGCCGCCATAGCCGCCTCGACCTCGGCGCCCGAGGGGTTCACCATCAGCGCGACCACCGTTGTGAAGGGAGGCAATTCACGGCAAATACGACTCGCTTGTTGCAAATCCACGGCGCGCTTACTACCCGGCCACAGCACCAAGCCCAGCGCGTTGGCACCCGCTGCAACCGCCGCTACGCCGTCTTGGGGGCGGGTGATTCCACAAATTTTGACTTGCATCGGTCGCGCCGTGGTCGAATTTAGCCGCACAGTGTAGCAAACCTGAGGGAGTTTAAACGAATCCGGTGAGCCAACTCGGGCCTTCGGGTATTTGAGGCAGCGCAAAATCTTCGGGATAGCGCACCGCGACCAAGTACAAGCCACTGCCCGATGCGGTATCTGCAGCCACGGTGCGG
The DNA here is from genome assembly GCA_965658685.1 of Luminiphilus sp. GTDB lineage: Bacteria > Pseudomonadota > Gammaproteobacteria > Pseudomonadales > Halieaceae > Luminiphilus. The sequence continues at coordinate 43,476 of CBFHTF010000008.1, read as the reverse complement.
TCTTTACCTCCCAATAATTCAGCTATCCATTGAGTCGGTCTGAGCCCTGCCCCAACCATTAACAGGCTGCCCGCAATATTGCGCACCATGTGATGCAAGAATGCGTTGGCTTCGATATCCATGATGACAAAATCCCCACGACGCCATACCGCAATTTCATTCAGCGCTCGCCAAGGTGTCGATGACTGACACTGCGCGGCGCGAAACGCCGAGAAATCGTGTTCACCCACCAGCGCCTGTGCCGATTCGTGCATGATGCCGGCATTTAGTGGCCGCCGATACCAACTCACTCGATTGACTAAGTGCGCAGGACGGACTGGCGTGTTAGCAATAATATAGCGGTACCGCCGCGCAAACGCGCTATGGCGAGCATGGAAGCTAGCAGGAACGGGGTGAGCCCAATGCACACGAACGGTATCGGGTAGGCTGCTGTTCGTACCCATAATCCACGCCTTGGGCGCGCGTCCCACCGGGTCATCAAAATGCACAATCTGACCATAGCCATGTACGCCGGTGTCGGTCCTGCCAGCGCAGTGAACGCGTACCGGCTCTCCCCCGGCGATACCCGTCAAGGCCTGCTCGAGAGCCTCCTGGACGGTGCTGCACTCAAGATGCGGTTGGGACTGCCAACCATGGAACGCAGCGCCATCATATTCAACGCGCAACGCAACCCGCTGCCCCGCCAACAAGGGTTCTGAATGCCACTGGCTCACGCTGCTAATCCAGCCGGAGCAGTAACTCGCGAGCCTCTGCCTGCTGCTGTAAATCTCCCTCTGTAATAATCTCTTCGAGGATGGGGCGAGCACCCTCTTCATCACCCATATCGAAGTACGCGCGGGCGAGATCGAGCTTAGTATCTACGGGGTTAGCATCTTTGGCGTAAATCAGCGTGTTGCCCTCATCATCGGACGCGCTCTCCTCGAAGGGCGGAGGCACATCGGTGCCCAGCACAGCGGCTAATTCAGGTGGTAGTCGATCGTCACCGATACCCACCGAATCCGATAATCCACCCCACTCAGAACTGGCTGCGTCTTGACTGGATGTGTCTTGACTGGATGTGTCGTCTTGACTGGATGTGTCTTGATTAGTCACTTCAGACTCGGTGCTGGGCGCAGCGGCAGTATTGGCGCTATCATCAGCGCTGAAGGGCGCATCGAGTTCCAGCTCCAAATCAAAATCGTCGAGGGCTGACATATCTCGCACCTCTGATTCACTACCGCGCACTGGCTCTGCATTTTCAGGTTCTGCCGCTGACGCTGTAGCGGTTTTGTCGCTAGCGCCGAGGTCTTGCCGGAGTGTCACCGGCTCAAACTCAATGGGATCAAGCGGCTCGCGAGAGCCGCTGTTAGGGGCATTCGCCGATGTTTGGCTAGGGTTGGCAGTTGGATTCTGGTAGCCACTGCTAGTAGCAGACGCCTTATTTGGCTCAGGGGCCAGCAAACCCAAATCATCATCAACCGCAGGGGTATGCGCCTCAATCAGTGCCACCGCTTGATCAAGCACTACCGGATCACCACAACCTTCAAGGGTTGTCAGTAGCGCCTGCGCATCATGCCATCGGTCGGTCTTCAGGTAAGTGTTTACCAGCTTCAAATACACAATGGGGTTATTGGGCTCTGCTTCTGCTGCGCTGGTGAGAAGCTCTATCGCCTGCTGGTAGCGACCGTAGGCAATGTAACTATCGGCTTCAGCGATAGCATCGGATATGGCGCCCACTTCTACAGACGATTCGTCGAGAGGATGCTCTGACAGATCGGGGTCCGCTCGCATTTCGCGTCGACTGGCATCGGCGCGTACCAGTGCGCGAGAGGTGCGACTGAGTGCACCGGTCTCGCCGGTCGCCGCCAAGTAACGCCGGTCGGCGCGGCGCGCAATGTAGACCCCGGCAAAAGCCAACACAACCACTCCACCCAGGGCGTAGACCCACCAAGGTAAACCGGTATTGATAGGGCGTGTCGGTGCTGCGGGTTGGGCCTGCTGTTCGGGTGCGATGGCGGCTGCAGTTGCAATGTCGCGGGCGGTAAGTTCGGCCTGCAGTGCGGCAATCTGGCGATCTTTCACGGTGACAAGCTGGCGCAAATCACCCACTTGATTGGAGAGCTCATTCAGGCGTTGTTGGATAGCGGCAAGCTCGACACTGTTCATGCCACCACCTGCCATGTCATCACTACCCGCGCGAGGCTCTTCGGTAGCTCGCACAACTTCTTTCGCAGCAGCGGCAGCTGAGTCGACCGCTGCATCTGACGCCGCCAAAGCATCGCCACGAGGAGATTCCTCGCCCCCACTTAATGACGGCGGTTTACCACTGGCATCCGCTGGACTTGAGGGGGCCTTCGCGTTGTCGACAGTGTCTTCGGCCGTGTCCTCTCCGATCTCGTTATCGGCTAAGACCCGAAGCATGGGCTGGCGCATAATACCGTTTGCCCAGTCTTCATTTTGTTGTTCCACCATGGCTACCGCTTCTGCAGTGCTGGTGTAGATATCATCGGTGCCGGGCATTTCTAGCACATAGCCGGCTTTCAAGCCATTAATGTTGGCCCCTTGAAAAGCATCGCTGTTCATGGCCACCGTGGCAATCATCGTTTGCGCCACCGAGGCATTGGCGGGACGACCTGCCGCTGCAATTTCCCAAAGACTGTCTTGGGCTTTCACCAAATAGCGCTGACCCGGCTTCGGTCGCTCACCGACATCGCGGTCATATTGGCGCTTGGGCTTACTCGGAGCAGACGCCTTGGCTGTCTGCTCCTCGCGGGGCATCTGGGGCGGTGTTGATTGTGCGGAGGTCGGCTCAGGGGCTGGCTGGATTAGATTTGCCCTGGGTAAATCGACCAACACGGTGTACTCACGAAGCAACCGACCATCGGGCCACCGGGTCTCCAACAAGAAATCGAGGTAGGGCTCAAGTAGTGGTTCTGATGTGGTCATCAGAATCTTACTGCTAGCGCCATCGATAACAATGTCAAACTGAATACTGGTCAGGAAATAGGCGCGCTCGACGCCGAGTCGATCGAAATCTTCCTGGGTGGCTAGTCGAACGCGAATATCCTCAATATTCAGATCTTGCACATCGAGTAGCGCTACCTCGGCCCGGAGCGGCTCATTGAGGTAAGACATTAACGTCACATCACCCAACCCGAGTCCGAAGGCTGGCCCACTCAGTGCCAGCGCCAACGTCAGAGCAAGAGCCATCCGCTTAAACGGTTTCATCTATTTCCTACCCAGTTTGAAGTCGACACTGAATTGTTGTCCTTGTACCACTAATCGACGATTGGTTTAACCCGAAAAAGGCCCGCTCCGCGCATCGTCAATTGACGTATTACAAGTAATCAGCCACCAAAATTTCGGCAATCTGGACGCTGTTAAGCGCAGCACCTTTCCGCACATTATCGGACACCACCCACAAATCAAGGCCGCGTGGGTGTGAAATATCTTCGCGAATGCGTCCAACATAGACGGGATCTTGGCCCGCGGCTTCTGTGACGGGAGTGGGATAGCCGCCATCGGCCCGGTCATCAATCACTTCAATGCCTGGTGCGCTGGCTAGTAATGCCCTCGCCTGTTCAGCCGTAATCTTATCTCGGGTCTCGATATGAACAGCTTCTGAGTGGCCGAAAAATACCGGAATACGAACGCACGTGGGATTCACCGCGATACTCTCGTCTTCAAAAATCTTCTGGGTTTCCCAGACCATTTTCATCTCTTCGCGGGTGTAGCCATTGTCTTGAAAAGAGTCGATGTGGGGCAGCGCATTGAACGCAATCTGTTTCGGGTAAACCTCGGTTTTGATGGTCTGTGCGTTGAGTAATTTGGCGGTTTGCTGCGCCAATTCTTCAATGGCTTCCTTCCCGGTGCCGCTAACCGCCTGATAGGTCGCCACGTTAATGCGCTCAAGACCTACAGCATCGCGGATGGGCTTCAAAGCAACCAACATTTGAATGGTTGAGCAATTAGGATTAGCAATGATGCCGCGCTGCGTATAGCCGGCAATCGCATGCGGGTTGACTTCAGGCACCACCAGAGGAATGTCGTGGTCGCGGCGGAAATGGGAGGTGTTATCCACCACCACACAGCCGGCAGCGGCCGCCTTCGGTGCATACTCCGCAGAAATAGAACCACCCGCAGAGAACAAACCGACCTGAACCTGACTGAAGTCGAAGGTTGCCAGATCTTGCACAGTGACGCTCTTACCCTTGAAGCGCAATGTCTTGCCCGCCGAGCGCTCTGAGGCCAAGGGGTACAATTTACCCACCGGAAAGTCACGTTGCGCCAGAATTTCCATCATCGCTTCACCGACGGCACCGGTAGCACCGACAACAGCAACGTCTACAGTCTTACCCATAAATCTGTCTCGTTAACTAAGAATTAAGCTAGGCAGCTTCCAATGCTGCTACCACGGCGTCACCCATCGCCGTTGTACCCACCACGTGGTCAGTCGCTCCAGCGATATCTCCCGTGCGCAAGCCATCGTCAAGCACAGCTGATACTGCTCGCTCTATGGCGGTGGCGGCCTCGGGGGCATTTAGGGAGTAGCGCAACATCATCGCCACCGACAAAATCGTGGCAAGGGGGTTGGCCTTGTCTTGTCCGGCAATATCAGGCGCCGAGCCGTGAACAGGCTCGTATAACCCACGTGCGTCAGCATTGAGTGATGCTGAAGGTAACATGCCGATGGACCCAGTTAGCATGGCGGCGGTGTCCGATAAGATATCGCCAAAGATGTTACCTGTGACCATCACGTCGAACTGCTTTGGTGCTCGGACCAATTGCATGGCTGCGTTGTCCACATACATATGGCTGACGGCCACCTTGGAATAGTCGGCAGCAACGCGGCTGACTACCTCTCGCCAAAGCTGGGTGACTTCCAAGACATTGGCCTTATCAACAGAGGTGAGCTGCCCGCCTCGCTTCTCAGCCAGACTAAACGCCAAGCGTGCGATGCGTTCAATTTCACTTTCTCGATAAATGTAGGTATTAAAGCCCTCACGCTCTCCATCATCGCGGGTGCGAATCCCTCGTGGCTCACCGAAGTAGATACCACCAGTGAGTTCACGGACGATGAGTATGTCGAGTCCTGCCACCAACTCTGGCTTTAAACTGGACGCGTCGGCCAACTGAGGATAAAGCAGCGCTGGTCGCAGATTTGCGAATAAATCAAGATCGGCCCGGATGGCTAATAAGCCACGCTCGGGGCGCTCGGCCGCAGGTAAAGTATCCCATTTGGGGCCACCCACGGCGCCAAGCAGAATCGCATCGGCATCGCGCGCCAACGCCTGAGTGCTGGCGGGATAGGCTGCACCTTGCCGGTCGATAGCAACACCACCCAAATCGGCTTCGGTCAAGCTCAAGGTTAAACCGAATTGCTGTGCCACGTGTCGCAACACCCGCTCGGCCTGCGCCACCACTTCAGGGCCAATACCATCACCGGGTAACAGAACAATCTTGTAGCTCATCAGACCTCCAGCGTCTGAAAAACCCAGGGAAAACGCTGGGCATGTTGGGCTTCAAAAGTGCTGATGGCGGCCTCGCTCTGCAGCGTGATGCCAATGTCGTCGAGACCTTTTAATAGGCAGTCGCGACGAAAGGCATCGACATCGAAGCTAATGCGATTGCCCTCTGGGGTTATCACCAACTGTTGCTCCAAATCTATCTCGAGACTGTAACCCTCGGTGTCATACATAGCTTTGAATAGATCATCGACAATACTCGCCTCGAGGGCGATGGGTAGTAAGCCGTTTTTAAAGCAATTGGACCGAAAAATATCAGCAAAACTCGGCGCAATGACACAGCGAAAACCAAAATCTACGAGTGCCCAGGGCGCATGTTCACGGCTGGAACCACAACCAAAATTTTCTCGCGCCAACAGCACTGACGCGCCCTGATATCGGGGAAAATTCAAAGGGAAATCAGGATTTTTCGGGCGCTTGCTATTGTCGCTGTCGGGTTGACCCTCGTCGAGGTAGCGCAACTCATCGAACAGGTTGGGGCCAAAACCACTACGTTTAATGGACTTCAAGAACTGTTTGGGCATGATGAGATCGGTATCCACATTGGCACGATCCATAGGTGCCACCAATCCTGTGTGTACGGTGAAAACTTGCATCAGGCAGCGCCCTCCTGAGTGAGGTTTGGCAGATCGCGAACATCCACGAAATGACCGGTAACCGCCGCGGCAGCGGCCATGGCGGGGCTGACCAAATGGGTTCTACCACCAAAGCCTTGCCGACCTTCAAAATTCCGATTACTGGTACTGGCACAACGCTGACCGGGCTTGAGCTTGTCTGCGTTCATGGCCAAACACATGGAACAACCCGGTTCACGCCACTCCATACCGGCGTCGACAAAAATACGATCAAGACCTTCGGCTTCAGCCTGCTGTTTTACCAATCCTGAGCCGGGTACTACCAACGCCTGTGTTACCGAGGGTGCCACGGTTCGACCCTGGACTACCGCCGCCGCTGCACGCAAATCTTCAATACGCGAGTTAGTGCAGGAGCCTATAAACACCACGTCGGGACGGATATCCGTAATGGCCATACCACCGCTAAGCCCCATGTAATCGAGTGCTCTCGCCAAACCGTCTCGCGCAGTGTCACTGTCGACGTCATCGAGTGACGGCACTCGGCCATTCACGCCGATCACCATTTCAGGGGATGTACCCCAGGTAACCTGCGGTGCAATGTCGATGGCTTGCAAAGTAATCTCACGGTCGAACAGTGCATCGTCATCGCTGTGTAGCGTACGCCACCAAGCTTCCGCTTGAGACCACATCTCACCCACCGGTGCGAAGGGTTTACCGCGCACATAATCGAGGGTGGTGTCATCAACCGCCACCAAGCCTGCACGAGCACCGGCCTCAATGGCCATGTTGCACAGTGTCATACGACCTTCCATAGACAGCTCACGTACAGCTGCCCCTGCAAATTCAAGCGCATAGCCCGTACCGCCAGCAGTACCAATGACGCCGATGATAGCCAATGCCATGTCTTTGGCGGTGACGCCCGGAGCCAGCTGTCCCTCGACATTGATCCGGAAGTTCTTCATTTTGCGCTGAATCAAGCAACCGGTAGCAAGTACGTGCTCGACCTCAGACGTGCCAATGCCATGAGCCAGCGCACCCAGCGCTCCGTGAGTGCTGGTGTGGGAGTCGCCGCAAACAATCGTCATCCCCGGCAGCGTGGCGCCCTGCTCTGGGCCCATCACATGCACAATGCCCTGGCGAGGATCATTCAGGGGTATTTCAGGAATTGAGAAGTGCGCACAATTGTCATCGAGGGTCTGAAGTTGAATACGCGACACCGCATCGGGCAGAGCCTGCAAACCCGCTTTGCGCTCGGCGCTGAACGTCGATACGTTGTGATCGGGGACTGCAATATTGGCACTGATACGGCGAGGCTGGCGACCCGCTAGGCGCAAACCCTCAAAAGCTTGAGGGGACGTCACCTCGTGCAATAAGTGGCGATCGATATAAATGAGCGCAGTGCCATCGTCACGCTGCTCAACTAAATGGCTGTGCCAGAGTTTGTCGTATAAGGTTTGACCCATAGTGGGGCGTCTCCGGAGACTGCTGTCATTACTGTCGTTGCTTTAAAGGGAGCTTTAACTCGTCGTGCTGTATAGCGAGGTCGGGCGTTGGCACCCGCGGCTACACGCATACACCGCGCCAAACGCGTCCGCCGCGCTGAACGTGAGAGCGCTCGAGTATAGCATCGCTACAAGCCAGCAAGACAGCCTTAGCAAGTTCTAGACCCAGCATTCAGCGGAGGGGCCGCCTCTGCACACATGTGGATAACTTTGGGGACAAAAAAACCTGTTGAAGGGCTTTTTAAGGCACGTTAACTGGGTTGCCATCAAAAATAGCAATAAAAAAGAAAAAATCCTTATTTTTCAATGGCTTAAAAAGCTAACTAGCAATAGCAGGCCGCTATCTAGCGCCGTCACATTACTGCCACAATTACAAGCCCCTGTGCAGAACTTTTTGTACACGCTCGGTGGCCATGCACCCCAAGGCCGAAACCACTCTCGCCGCAGACGCAATTACTGACGATGCTGCAAACGCCAACACTGATGTATTCCTCTGTTTCGGGAAAAGTCTTCCGCTATAGTCTGCGAAGTAATATCTGTCACCTGGTATCGCTCGCTGAGTGCCGTGTCGAGCTTGAAACCCCGCCTATTATTCGAGAAATACAGAACGCCCGAGGGGGCTAATACCCTCATAGCAGCGTCAACGAGCGCCACTTGGTCACGAGCCACATCAAATGCCGTATCGGTAGCCTTCGAGTTCGAAAAAGAGGGTGGATCCAATAACACCAAGTCATAACGCCGCTCACAACGATTCAACCACTGCAAACAATCGGCACGCTCAGCCCGATGCTGTCGTTCAGATAGACCATTTAAGGCCAAATTGTCCCGGTACCATTGTAGGTAGGTATTCGACAAATCAACGCTGGTCGACGTCGTAGCACCCCCAAGCGCGGCGTGAATCGATGCCACGCCGGTGTAGCAAAATAGGTTGAGAAAGTGCTTGCCGCGCGCTTCCTGTGCTAATCGCAAACGCAAGGGCCGATGATCGAGGAATAGTCCCGTATCCAGATAATCATGTAAGTTGACCAGCACCTGAGCTGCGCCTTCGGTGACCACCAGTCGCTCACCACGCTGGTCAAACTTGCCATACTGATCTCTCCCCCGCTGCCGCTGACGGCGTTTCGTGGCAACAGGCATCGATTCAGGCAATTCCAGCACATGGCGCGTCGCTGCAACGACCTCATCAAATCGACGACTGGCCGCGGCCTCATCGACCTGTTTGGGGGGAGCATACTCGGCAATATGGGGCTGCCCATTATAGATATCGATTGCCACCGCGTACTCGGGCATATCGGCATCGTATAGTCGATAACAGCTGATCTGCTCACGCTGCAGCCAGGCTTTCAGTTTGCGTTGATTTTTACGAAGCCGATTTGCCACCATCTCAGCGCCCGTACTCAGCGGCCGCTCACTCAGGGTCGATGGCGACGTGTCCGCATCGGCAGTGGATGCCGTCACCGAGGTAGATAGTCGGTTGTCGCTGTTCAGCTCGAATAACAACAGCTGGATATCGATAGAGCCGTTATTGAAGCCATATTGGCGGTGGCTACGCAGCCCCACAGCCCTACCCAGCTCCTTGTTGCTGGTCACAATACCTAGCTGCCAGCCCTGAAACTCCCGATGCAAGGTGCGGCCTAATTGCTGGTATAGCAGTTTCATTGTGTCCGTCTCACCAAGACGCTCACCCCAAGGGGGGTTACAAACAACGAGACCTTCAGGCATGGGTCGATGGCTAGGTCGCGACAACTCGTTGAGTGCTTTTGGGCGCACCCGAATCAGATGCTCGTAGCCCAATGCTCTGATGGTTTCCTCAGCACGACGGACCGCGCGTATATCCCCGTCATAACCACGAATTTCAACGCCTTCAGGTGCGTCATGACAGGCGGCCTCGGCCGCGGCAACTACCGCTTGCCATTGCTCTGGGGAATGCCCAGCCCAGCCTTCAAAGCCATAACCCTTGCGCCCCAAACCTGGCGCTCGGCCAGTAGCCATCATGGCCGCTTCGATGAGCAACGTACCTGAACCACACATGGGATCAATGAGTGGCAAACCACGCTGAATCGCCTCAGGCCAACCGGCCCGGGTGAGTATGGCTGCGGCTAAATTTTCCTTTAGTGGCGCTTTACCCGGATCAAGCCGGTAACCACGTCGATGTAAGCTCATACCGGATAAGTCGATAGCGACGGTCACCTTGCCCCGATATAGACGCACATTAAGTCGTAAATCGGGGTGTTTTAAATCGACGTTGGGGCGCTCTAAGCCACGCTGACGGAAAACATCGACGATTGCATCTTTACAGCGCTGCGCGCCAAACTGGGTGTTGCGAATATCATCACTGCGCCCTGAAAAATCCACCAGCAAACTACCGCCTGGTCGCAGGTGTTCCTGCCACGGCAAGCGCAGTAATCCCTCGTATAAATCATCACTACGAGTAGCAGCAAACTCGCTGAGCTGCAGCAATACCCGGTTGGCAAAACGACTGTGCATGCAAGCTCTGTAGGCGACCCCAAGTCCCCCACGAAATGCCACGCCGGTAACCGTTTCCCGGGCCTCGGTGGCACCAAGCGCCAGTAATTCGGGTTGTAACACACTGCCCAAACCCTTTGGACAGGTGGCCAAAAACTGCAAGTCGCTCACGGGGAGAGGCCTCGTTCAAGTCGCATTATTTGCGCCAATAGTTGACGCCATTGTTGGTACTGAGTATCGAGGGTGCCCGATAAACGCACCACTCGGTCATCGGTGCGCATGACCGTAGGTTCCGTCTCATTGGTGAACCCATTGGCCAACTCAAAGAGGTCTTGCTCCTGAATGCGCAGTGATCGATAGGTAGCGTAAGCCTGTTGCATGGCGGCAAAGCTGCCGGCATCGGCAAGTGTCTCACGACTCGCTGCTCGCTGCGTGTAATCCGCCAAATACGCCGCCTGTTCGCGCACAGACTGCAGCCAGAGTAGATAGGTGGGCAGCAACTGTTGCTGAAGATCAACATATTGCTCATCGACGGTATCGATAAACAAGGTCTCCTGACGTCGGATACGCTCGATGCGCTCCAACATGGGGTCATCGGCGGCGGGCAGACGCAGCAATGCCACCCCCTCGTCACTGACGCGAAAGTAATCGGCAAAGACGTCGGGCGCCAGCTCGGCTCCGTAACGAAGCTGAGATAAAGGTGCCAAGCGTGCTAGATGATGCAGGGGTATATTCTCTAGAGCGTCGGCCAGTGCCCTTTCAATGTCTGTAAATAGCTCGGCAAACGGTAGCGCGTCTTGAGACCCACTCTGACTATTTATACCCGACGCATCGGCTTCATATGCGATTTGCTCACTTGGCGAGGTGCGATCAGATAGCGGTTTCGCTGGGCTCACAAACCGTTGATCGAGCCATACCCGATCGGCGGCATCGATGGCTTGTAGATCGATAATGAGTTGGCTGCCGTTAGAGGTTCTTACACTTCCCGTAAGGGTTAAAGCGGCCAACTGACTGGCTTTTGGTAATACCCTCACCGGCCCCCAGCGCTGTGCATCCGTAAGGACATCGCGCAACAGCACCGTCAATAATTGTGCCTCGACCTTGCGCAAGACATGCCGAGCATCACGCTCATCGAAGGCATCAACGCCGTCATCGAAAACCACGACAGCCACCTCTAGCCCCAAGGCAGCAAGGGCTTTATCGGATAGGTCAGTGCTTTGCTGGGTGGCCCCAACACTCATTGGCGCCAACACTATCAGCGGCAGCAACCATAGCGCGACGCCCAAGCGATAGCGCTGATGTGCTTGTCTACGCGACAACATAGGTCACACCGTCTGCATCTATACTTTTCGTGTTGCTGTTAATGACCATTAGCGCTTCTGCTCAGTGGTGCATACCCGACCTTTGCTGAGTGTTTGGGTACAGCGATAACCCGCTGAGTCGGGGTCGTAACGGTTGAACACCCGACGCACGACAAAAGGGTGCTCGACTGTGGGGGAATACACAGCGGTTTGAATCACGACGGCATCGTCCAGTTGAGCACGGGTAATCCGATGGTTAATGCGCAGTCCCTCGGGCAAGTCGATGTTAAAAAACAACTGACGTCCGTCCCAACCACATTGCTCTTTACCGAAGGGCGTCACGGTAACGGTGGGTGGTGGTGAATCGGTGCGACACACCAGAGCAAAGCTGTTGTCTCTGGATACGCGTACTTCGGACTCGGACTGAACGACCTCTAGCAGCGTGGGCGCAGTGATAAGTTCGGCCATCTCCGCCAACGCCAGCAAATCGCGACCACTCGATAGGGGCGCACCGGTAACGGCCTGCCCACGCTCAGCCGCTCGAGCGCGTCGCTGCGCCTCCTGTTGCCAGCGCCGTGCCATGACATCAAGCTGAACCTGAATGTTGTCACTGCGCGCGTAATCGAGCTCCCAACTGCCGGTCATGTCAACGGGCTTTGCCGGCGCAAATGTGGGAAGGGGTGCTGGCTCTGTGGCACACCCTCCTAAAAATGGCAAGGCTACCAGCGTTACTGCCACACAGAGCCGCACACATATAGTGGGTAACAGCGGAAAATAGCCTACCGCGGTTTGTCTTGCCGCCATCACGCCTTGGTCCATCGCTCGATACACGGGTTCAGCAGCGTCCAGCGGTTCCCCAGGTGTTGAATCCCGCAAAACGTGGCGTGCCGGGCAAATACATCTGCTCCACCTCATCAAGCGAAAAACCCGCGGAGCGCAACAAAGCCAGAATATCGCGGTTCAAATGGCAGCCACCAAATGCGCGTCGCCATAAGGGATTAATGCGTGCCTGCCACTTAGCAACTGATGGATCGGGCGCCAAGCCATGCTCGCAAAACAATAGTTGGCCACCAGGCTTTAGCACCCTGTGCGCCTCAGCGAGGGCTTGATCTGGGTTGGGAATAGTACACAGCGCAAACGTGAGAAGTACGCTGTCGACGCTGGTGTCCTCTAGCGGTAAAGACTCGGCGCTACTTGCATGAAAATCAACAGTCAAACCCGTGTTGCGGACCCGCTCCTGCGCCATCGTCCAAGAGGTTTCACAGGGGTCAACGGCCACAATACGATCGACTGCTGATGCGGTGTAATGAGGTAGGTTATGGCCCGCGCCTAATCCAATTTCGAGTACCGTACCATGAGCCTTTGGCACCACTTTTTGGCGTTGGCGAAGAATAGGACGCGTGCCGCAAGCGCAGGTCACGAGTCGAGGTAAAACGTGCGTGTTATACCAACCCATAGGGCGGCCTCCAATCATTAATGGTGCTCGATGGCATCCTGATCTACCGACACGGCATCGGCCTTAGGCCCATAGGCATCGGGGTCGATACGTCGCATTTCCCCTTCAATCCAGTGCTCTACCCGCTTCATAAGCTCGGCGGCCGATTCATCCGGGTTACCCGTGATGGGCGGCCCAATCGATACATCAATGACGCCCGGTACAAAGCTGAAGGTACGACGCGGCCAGCATCGACCTGAGGCAACGGCAATGGGCACAATACAAGCGTCAGTAGCCAACGCCAGACGCGCAGCACCGGTTTTGTAATCCCCTTGTTTGCCCCTCTCCGTCCGGGTGCCCTCAGGAAACATAATGACCCACTTCCCGCGATCCATCAGCGCTGCACCCAGTCGGGCCACCTTATTCCAGGCCTCGCCCCGTGCACGACGATCGATGTGAACCATTTTTAAGCGCGCTAATGACCACCCAAAGAATGGGATAAACAACAGCTCACGCTTAAACACATAAGCCAGCGGATGAGGCATCATGCTCGGAAAAAAGAAAGTCTCCCAAGTCGATTGGTGCTTTGGGCACAGAATGACGCGTTGCCCGTCATTGATGTCGGGCAGATGCGCCAATCCTTGAATTCGGACGCCGACGCCGCCAATTATTCGCGCAGCGGCCACTGCAGCCTTCAGCCATGGCTGAGCGAACCACCACCAAAGTTTACGGTCATCGACCACCAGAGAGAACAACAGCAGGAGCGAACCGACCGGAATCACCGACAGCGCCATCCATAAAAACACCAAGATGGAGCGCAAAAATCTCATAGTAGGGTCCCCGGCGTTGGTCAAAGACGTGACAGCCCACCATTAAACCAGAAAACGCAACATCACGTTGCTTGAGAGCTGTAGCTAATCGTTGGTTTTGATAGTTTAGCGCCCAAGCCTGAAACCGGCGGCAATACTGGCAGTTCCCAAGAATACTTTTATACTGTGGCGCATGGCTAAGCCAACCTATCTAAAACCACCATCAAAAGAGGAGTTGCGGCAGCACCTAAGCCGCGACGTGGAAGCATTTTTGGCCAAAGGCGGAAACATCAATCAGGTGGAGCCGGGCGAGACAGGCTTGACGGCGCAACAGAAACCTTTACACGCCCCGCTATTTAACGAACCACCCACTGAGCGCACCCCTCTATACGAGGTCATGGCGACGCTTGATGAGCGTCGTTCTCAAATGAAACGCACTGGTGGCACTCAGCGTAAAACACCGAAGAAACCCCGCAAGAAAATTATCTACGATGATTTCGGTGAGCCCCTGCGAACCGTCTGGGAAGACAAGTAGACCAGCACACGCCATTGAACTGAACAGGCATTGAATTCGTAATGAGTTCAGACAATGTGCGCGCTGGGTGCACGTTTACAGAACTCTCACAGGACACACCATGATAACCCTGCACGAGGAAATCGTTGTCCCACGAAGCGCTAAAGACTGCTTTCGCTACGTTGCCGACTTTCGCACCACACCTGAATGGGACGCCACCGCCGTCCGCGCCGATAAAGTAACCTCGGGGCCTGTGGGGCTTGGATCACGTTTTGAACTGGATTGCAAAGCAGGCCCCACCACCTTGCAGCTTGAGTACGTTATTGAGGAGTTTCAACCTTGGCACAGCGTGGTGTTACGCGGCACAGGCCGCTGGTTCACTGTGCTGGACACCATCGTGTTCTCGGAGCGTGATGACGGTACCACCCACATCGACTACCGAGCTGAGTTCCACTATCACTACGGCCTCGAGAAACTGGCAGGGAGCATGGAAGGCACCCTGCGTAAAATGGGCCGAGCCAGCCTCCGGGGACTAAAGCGCGCACTGGAAGATACCAACACTCTGCCCGGCACTCGAGCAGCCACCGCAAGGGCCGATAAGTGGGTGGCACCCGGGGTGGCCATGTTTAGTCGTTTTGGGTACCAGCGTGGTCGTAAATATTGGTCACCCGTCACCCGATTTATGGATGACCAGCATGTGGTCATTACTGGCGCCAGCTCGGGCCTGGGGAACGCGACCGCCATTGCCATGGCGGAGGCTGGCGCCGAGCTTACCTTGGTAATTCGCAATCCCAAGGGTGTTGAGCCCTTGCGGCAGCAAATCGCCGATGCTACGGGTCGCACAGACATTGCCATTGAACTCGCCGATTTATCGTTGATGGCCGATGTCGAAGCCCTCGCCCAGCGCTTACTTAGTAAGGGATCCCCCATTGACGTACTGGTGAATAACGCTGGCGCCTTGTTTAATGAGCGGACTCTCACCGAGGAGGGTCTTGAACGCAGCTTCGCACTACTGCTACTCAGCCCCTGGCACCTCACCCGCTTACTGCAACCCCTACTTGCTAATCACGAAGAGTCCGCCCGGGTGGTTAACGTTATTTCTGGCGGCATGTACACAGAACAACTCAAGTGCAACAAATTGATCATGCGCCCGGAGACTTATCGGGGTGCTGTTGCCTACGCTCGCTGCAAGCGTGCATTAACCGTTCTTACAGAGCTGTGGGCTGACGCTTGGACCGACGACAACATTGTGGTTAACGCCATGCATCCAGGCTGGGCCGACACCCCCGGCGTCGCCTCCGCACTACCCACGTTTCGCAAAATCACCCAACGCATTTTGCGCAACTCCCACGAAGGGGCCGATACCACTATCTGGTTGGCACGAGCCACCGAAGCGGGCCAAGTCTCTGGAAAATTGTTCCTCGACAGAGAGATACGCACGCCCTATTTATTGGATAAGACCCGCGAGTCGGTAACTGAACGCAACCGGCTCGAGGACTATCTGGAAATTAAGTTGCGGGAGGCCACCCAAGGGCAAGCGGCCGCTGACACCCCCAGTCAAAGCAGCGGGGTCACCACCGGCGATGCCAATGGCTGCGCCGCCTAACGGCGGCTCCACACCTCAGCACCGCCAATGTAGGTGGTTTCCACGCGCAGCGTGCGCACGTCGTCTTCAGTGAGAGGATCACCGGATAAGACCGCCAGATCGGCCAACTTACCAGGCTCAATTGAACCGATTTGGTCATCCATGAACACCTGCCAAGCGGCGTCGATAGTAATGGAACGCAGCGCCTGCAGACGACTAATACGCTGCTCGGGGCCCAATATCGCGCCGCTGCGGGTTTGACGTTGGGTCTGACTCCAGACGATTTGCATGGGTAACATGGGTGTGACGGGAGTGTCCTGGTGGCCACTAAAACGCACGCCGTGGTCCAAGGCCCACTGTGCTGGGCTGAGATTGGCTGCACGCTCAGGACCAACAAACATGCCCGCGTGACGATCGCCCCAGTAATAGGTATGCGCAGGGAAGAAACTGGGGGTCACACCCAACTCTGCCATACGCGCAATTTGATCTTCACGCGCAAGCTGCGCATGAATAATCAATGGGCGCGCTTCGGGCCAAGGGTGTGCCGCTTGAGCCGCTTCGATAGCATCGAGTGTATCGTCGAGACTGGCGTCGCCGTTGCAGTGAATGGCTGCCTGCACCTGCTGTCGGTACAAACCTTCGAGCTGATGAAAAAGGTCTTCGCGGGATACCGACGGATAACCTCGATACTCAGCATCACCTTCAAAGGGTGTGTAGTAGGGCTCGGTCAAGTAACCGGTAAATCCTTGAATACTGCCGTCAGCGATGATTTTCACCCGAGGCACGACCATACGGCCCGCCGCCAAGGACTCCGGCCGCCAGTCTTCGTTTAGCACTTGCTGTTCGACCTCTTCCATGAGCGGGAACAACACAACACGCTGGGGATACACGTTGAAGCGGCTGAGTGGTCCCAGTAGGTCGGCAATCTTCGCGGGCATGCCACCCGCTGATGCGGTAGTGACACCTTGCTCCAAATATTCACGGGCAGCATGGGTCGTCATGCGAATAGCGTCCATAGCGCCAATATTCAGAGTTTCTTGCATCACTAGGCGCGCGGCCGTCTCCTCGAGAACCCCATTGGGCTCACCGAGTTCACCCGCATTCCCTTGACCAACGCGTTGTATGTGTCCCCCTTTGGGATCCGCGCTGGCGGCAGTAATACCCATCTCGGCTAACGCCACCGAATTCACCGCGGCTAAATGGCCCGACGTATGGATGACTGCCACAGGTCGCTCTTTGGAGACCTGATCAAGATCGTACCGAGTCGGGTGGCGACCCTCAGCCAACAGCGTGTCGTCGTAACCGAAACCCCGGATCCAACCATCCGGGCGCTGCTCGGCGAAGTCTTCAAGGGCTTCAATGAGTTGCGACATGTTTTCAATGGTGCCCATCGGGGGGCTATTTAAATTGGCGGAAAACACGACCTGACCCGATCCCGGGAAATGACCATGGGCGTCGACAATACCGGGCATAAGAGTGCGACCACGAAGGTCGGTGACGACAGTGGCATCGCTGGCCTGAGCTAGCAGTGACTCGCTAGAGCCCACGGCTTCAATACGATCACCGCGCACACTCAGCGCCTGCGCAACGGTGTTGTCAGCATCGAGGGTAAGGATGTGGCCATTAATGAACACCTGATGCTCAGGGGGCTCGGGAGGGCGGGTAGCAATGGCGAACAATACATAAACGCCCGTGAGGAATGCCCCAAGTATTAGCAAGCCTACGCGATAAGACATCATTTACTCCCTATTATTGCGTGCGCCACTCAGTAGTGGGGCGGGGGCGCATCGGTGATTTCGTTCATGGCATCGAGCCGGTTGCCCTGCTCTTTCAACTGCCCGCTCAGCAAACGTAATTGCTGCTGCAACTCGTGCAGCTGATGCTGCTGTGTAGCCAGCGCCTCATCGAGACTAGCCACTGTATCCTCAAGGAATGTCACCTGCATCTGCAACGCCTCGACAGCCGGCCCAACCGAATAAGACGCATCGCCGCTACCTGATACAGCGTTATCAGTGTCTTTGACATCGGAGGGCCGCAGACTACTCGCGTTACCCCTGCTCTGGTTGTTGGACATACTGACTCTCTGTTAATGCGGTGCTCTGTGCGCTGCGTGGTTACAACATACGTGGTGGCACTCTTAATTCCCTGAGCGCAGTTGGGTACTATACGCGCCCGTGAGACACACAGCGGTAATGGAACACAACCATGGCAAAAAAATCATCGTCAAAACTGGTGTACTCCACCGATGGCGGCCGCTTGTGCCACCAGTGTCATCGCAAGTTGATAGACTGCGTATGCGGTGAGGCGGCGCCAGCGCTTCAAGGTGACGGTATTGCCCGCATACGTCGAGAAACCAAAGGTCGCGGCGGCAAGGCGGTCACCGTCATTGACGGCCTACCAGTGAGCGTCGATGAGCTTAAAACCGTCGCCAAAGCCCTGAAACAGCGCTGTGGCGTTGGAGGTGCCGTCAAAGCGATGACCATTGAAATACAAGGTGATCAGCGCGATACCTGCGAACAAGCGCTCACCGCTATGGGCTATCGCTGTAAGCGCGCGGGCGGCTAACATATTGCCTGGCGCACTTAGTCCATCACAATCAGCGTTTTCTTACCGGTAGCGCGCTTTCCGTACGCTGTCACAGCCGCCACAGCGAGCGACTCGGTGAGTGAAACCCGATTAGCGTAGTGGCTGGCAAAGGTGGTGGTTAAACCTTTCAGCACCCGTCCCTGCATGGCCATGACACGCTCGATACCGGCGCGCTGCATGAATGGTGTTAACAGCCAACCGCCAACACTCCAAGCGAAACCGTAGCTGCGCGTGAGGGTCATGGGTGCGGGGTCGAGCATGCCATACACATAGATTTGCTTGTGTTCGTTCGAACCATAGCGGCTCCACTCGCTCATCCGCTTTTGTGCAGCCATTTCCATGGCAATCAAAATTTGATTACTGAGTGAACCACCACCAATGGGGTCAAACGCCAACGTGGCACCGGTTGCTTCAATAGCCGCCTGCAACTGAGCGCTGAAATCAGTAGCACTACTATTGAGCGCAATGTCGGCACCCTGCGCCTTCAGCAGCGCTACCTGCTCTTCTGAACGCACGATATTGACCAAGGGAATGCCATCCTCAATACAAATGCGATTGAGCATTTGTCCAAGGTTCGATGCTGCCGCCAAATGCACAATGGCCTTGTGACCCTCCATTTTCATCGTTTCCACGAAACCCAGGGCAGTCATAGGATTAACAAAACAAGAGGCACCCTGTTCGGCGGTGATGTCATCACCCAAAGGCATACATTGCATGGCAGGCAAACACCGGTAATTGGCAAAAAGCTCACCACCGAAAGCGCCGACACGTTTACCCATGAGCGCTTGAGCAGCATCGGAATCACCAGCGGCAATGACCGTACCTGCACCCTCATTACCAGCAGGCAACCACTGGCCAATCCGCGACTGATATGCCTTGAGCATCGCAGGCGAAATATCAATGATGACGGACGGTAAACCGTTGCGCTCGCTGGCACGCGCTGCATCAACATCTGCAAGGCCAAACATTAAACCTAGGTCGGAAGGATTGATGGGAGCAGCCTCGACTTTGAGCACTACTTCATGGGGAGCCGGATTGGGGATATCGACTTCAAAGAGCGCACACTCGATAGTGGCATTATCGTGAACACAAGATTGCAGCTGGAGCGTTTTCATTGTCTTCCTTAGTGGCAGTAACATTGTTATAGAGCTGAGAGTTTAACGCCAAATGCCTGCAACGGCAGCGTCATTGGCCGCCGGTACTGTCCATGGCTGAGTGGCCTAGGTGAGGCGTATCGGTGGACCATTCTTGGGCACTTAATAGGCGAGCCGGCCGCCCTGCTCGCTCATGGTAAATGACGGTATACGCCAATACCGCCTGCACGTATTCGCGGGTTTCTCTGAAAGGTATGCTATCGATCCAGCGATCGACAGGGAGTGGGTCTTTTATCCAGCGATCGACCCGATGGGGGCCCGCGTTGTAGCCGGCGAGTGCTCTGGGTCGGTGCCCATCGAAGCGCTCAAGCAGTGCTTTGTAGTAGCGACTCCCCAAGTTAACGTTGTAATTCACATCGTGAAGAGCACTGCGGCGCCAGGGTAAACCGGCTTTACGGGCAACACTTCGAGCAGTGCTAGGCATAACCTGCATTAAACCTTGGGCACCTACCCGTGACTCCGCCAGGGGATATAGCGCACTCTCACGTCGAGCAATCGCCATCAGTTCTGCCACTTCAAGGTCTTGCTCCCTGGCCGCTTTTTGGAAATGTCCCGTGTAGGCCTCTGGGAAACGTAGCTCAACATAATCCCAAGCTCTGGCGAGGTTGGCGGTTTCAACAGCGAAAGCCGACCAGCCCTGCTCTAACGCGTAGTGCGCCCAAGCCAAGGCCTGAGCCGCCTGACCCGATTGAATATAACTTCCCATCCAATAACGCCACTCTGAACGCGCATCAGCCAAACGCTCTAGGGCCAGCAACTCTTGTACACGCCCCAAGGCAGGATGCATCTGACGCGGCGGTAGTGGCGCTGCTTGCCCGTTCAATCGATAGGGTGCCCCAAGCAAATCAGCCGCTAAAAAACCATGGTAACTGCGCTCTTTCGCGAGTGCCTCCAGGATGGTTGTTGCTGCCTGCTCTTGATTTAGCGACATGAAGGCTCGCGCCTGCCAGTATCGCCATTGATCCCGCTGCTGTGTCTGTGGTGACAGCCACGCCAAGCCATCGAGCAAGTGCTGCCAATGCCCATCGTGCAACTGCTGACGCAGGTAGATCTCAGTGAGCTCGTCGTCACGCAGACGCTGTAAATTATCGAGCACCCAAGCCTCGGGAGCGGCACTTTGCGCGAATAAACTGTGGCGGGTAATCATGGCAACCATCGCCTCGAGTTGCTGATCGGTAAAGGGCTGCACCGACTCAGCATTTATCAGCGCCTTGCGCGCTTTTTCGGGGTTTACTCGCGCCAGGCGTCGAATGCCCACTGTCATCAGTTGTGCGTGAGCGGCCGAGGGGCTGTGCGCATCACGCATCAGACGATCGGGGTGACGATATACCTCGTACAGCTCCCCCAATAAAGGCGTTAAATCCGGCGATGCGAAGCGCTGCAAATAACGAATGAGGTGAGACGAGCGAGCATCGAAAGCTTTCAGTGCTCGGGACCAGATCAGTTCATCGGACAGCGGCCGCACCCGCAGCCACTGCTTGAATAAAGGGTCACAAGCTTTCTCTTGTGAATAACCCACATTCCAAAGGGTCTCAGCACCATGCCAGGCAGCGGCGGTATCGCCGGTCGCGGCTAATGCACGATAGTAATAGCACTGCAGCTCCGTATCGTTGGGAGCGCCATCGAGAGCTTCCAAAAATTCACGCCAATGGCGATCTTGCCCCTTGTGTTGCAGATAGGCGTGCAATAGTCGGTTGCCCAAGGGCGATACCCCCGCACGCTCACGAAAGTTGTGTAGCCTCTGGGGGGTCAAGGTATGCAGCTGACCCTTCAGTGCCTCGTAATCGAGGTACAGCGCAAGGGGATAATCGTTTAACTCCGATCGTATTTGTTGATAACGAGGCCCAGCCCCCGTGGTCAGCTCTTTGATGGCAGCAAGAAATTGTTGGCGCTGCTCGTTTCCCTGGGCATGGCTACTAGTGGCGAGCAAAAATACTGAACAAACCATCACAAGCAGCTTATACACAGCCCAGATGTACACAGCCCAGATGGCCTGCGCTGCTTGCTCGCAGGCTGTCAATGAAAGCCCTTTACGAACTCGTGCTGAATCACTTGAGTACATCGCCGCTGCGGCCCTTCCTCACGGGTTGCCGGTTACCCACAAAGCATGGAACGATGCGCGTCACTTTTCAATGCCAGTATTGGCCGCAACCCTCGCCTATCGACGTTCTGTAAGGACAAAAGCTATCACCATGACCAAAGACCCCCTACGTCTCACCCAATACAGCCATGGCGCAGGCTGCGGCTGCAAAATCGCCCCCGACGTGCTCGATCGGATGTTAGCCGGTAGTTTGGCGGGCCAAGGCGCCCCTGAATTTCCCTCGCTGCTGGTGGGCAACAACAGCCGCGACGATGCCGCCGCCGTCGATATAGGTAATGGCAAAGCCATTCTTAGCACTACGGATTTTTTCATGCCTATTGTCGATGATGCTTACGACTTTGGACGTGTAGCCGCTACCAATGCCATTAGTGACATTTACGCTATGGGCGGCAAACCGCTTATGGCCATTGCCATTTTAGGCTGGCCCATCGATAAACTGCCCCCCGAGGTGGCAGGTCAAGTGATTGCCGGGGGCCGCCAAGTGTGTCTCGAGGCGGGTATTGCCCTTGCCGGTGGCCACAGCATTGATGCCCCCGAACCCCTTTTTGGTCTCGCGGTCACCGGTGAGGTACCCATCGCGCAGTTGAAGCGCAACAACAGCGCTTGTGCCGGCGATATGCTGTTTCTCACCAAGCCCTTGGGTATCGGCATACTCACCACCGCCGAGAAGCAAGGTAAGCTCGCCGATGAACACAAAGGCCTTGCTACGGCAGTCATGTGTCAGCCCAACCACATTGGCAACGTACTGGCAGGCATTGCAGGGGTGCACGCCATGACCGATGTCACCGGGTTTGCATTACTTGGCCACTTACTGGAGCTTTGTACCGGCTCGGATCTGGATGCCCTATTGCGGACCGACAACATACCAACGCTACCAGGGGTTGACCGCTACATCAGCGAGGGCTGTGTTCCTGGTGGAAGTGGTCGTAATTTCAACGCCTATGGTGAAGCGCTTGCGCCATTAACTGAACAGCAGCGACATCTTTTGTGCGACCCGCAAACCAGTGGCGGCTTGCTGATAGCGGTGGCGCCCCATGCTCAGGCTGCGGTGCAGCAAACCCTTGCAAGCGCGGGACTCCCCGCCACCCCCATTGGCGAGTTGATGGCAACGGCAGGCGAAAAAGTGCGCATTCGAGTACGTCATGTCTGATAGCAAGCCCGCACCACCCTTCGAAGACTTGCTGCTAAATAATGTGCCGCTGATCGATACCCGCGCACCGGTGGAGTTTGCGAAGGGCAGTTTTCCATTCGCAGTAAATCTGCCACTGATGAGCGACGAGGAGCGCGCTGCAGTGGGCACTTGCTATAAACAGCAGGGACCAGATGCAGCAGTGGCCTTGGGACATACACTCGTATCGGGGGATGTGAAAGCACAGCGTCTCTCTGCTTGGGCAGAGTTTGCCCGGCGACACCCGGACGGTGCTCTGTTCTGTTTCCGTGGGGGTATGCGCTCGGCGATCGTTCAACAATGGCTTGAAGAGGCGGGGATACACTACCCCCGCATTTGCGGTGGCTACAAAGCGATGCGCCGCTGGCTTATCGATGAGCTTGAACGAGTATGTAATGAACGCGATTTCATCGTTATCAGCGGCAAAACCGGGGTTGCGAAAACGCGTCTATTAAATGAAGGAAATGAGGGGCAGCCACTGCCTGGCTGTATTGATTTAGAGGGGCTTGCACACCATCGTGGCTCAGCCTTTGGACGGCGGGTTCAAGAGCAACCCACCCAGATCAGTTTTGAGATTGCCGTTGCCATTGCCGTACTCAAATGTGATCGTGAACACCGCGGCCCACTACTCGTCGAGGATGAGAGCCGCTTAATTGGGCGCTGTGCACTGCCATTACCCCTGCAGCGCGTCATTCAACAAGCACCAATGGTGATAGTGGAGGCACCCTTAGCAACTCGGGTGAGCCATACCCACGAAAATTACATCTTGGCGAACCTTGAAGAATTTGAACGGGCCGCGGCGGTCACTGACACAAACCCTGCAGCAGCATTCGATACCTTTGAAGCCTTCACTACGAGCTTGCAAGAGTCCCTAGGCCGTATTCAAAAACGGCTCGGGGGCGATCGCTATGGCGCCCTCCAGCTTCAATTAAATGACGCACTAGCATTACATGGGTGCGGTGACCCCAGTGGCCATCGCACTTGGATCGAGGCGTTGCTGCGAGACTACTACGACCCCATGTACGAATATCAACTCAGCCACAAATCAAATCCCGTGCTGTTTACAGGGGACTATGCTGCGGTTGCCGACTGGCTAGCGACGCTCCAGGCGACTGAGTAGCTCGATGTGGGGCGTTTGGGGGAATAAGTCGAGGGGCTGTACCTCTTCAAGCTGAAAGCCTGCGTCAATAAAGTCGGCACAGTCACGGGCCCAAGTGGCAAGATCACAACTTATGTAAAGAACCGTATGTAACTGCTTCAATGGCCGCAACAGGGGCTGTCGCACAGGCAAACCCGCCCGCGGTGGGTCCAAGACCAGCACGGAAGCGCTAGCGGCCATGTGCCCCACAGCCTCCAAGGAGGCAGCATTGAAAAGATCTGCCTTGTGGGTAACCACCGAGCTCAAACCTTTAGCATTGAGCGTCTCCAAACACTCAGCACTGGCCTCTACCGCCAGTACTGGTTGCCCCGTTGCCGCGAGAATATCGGTGAAATTACCCGCCCCACAGAACAATTCAAGAATAGCCACATCACTACCTGGTGCCACCGATGTCATCGATGCGCACTGCTTGCTTAACCACTGACGCATGCGGGTATTTTGCTGGCTATTACCCTGACGAAACGGCAATCGTTGATTCAGTCGTGGCACTGCACTGACATCATCAATATCGATGGTGCGCCACACAGGAGGCGATTTTTGGCGCGGCTGCGAGCGCTTAGAAACCTTTATATGCGCGTAATTAGGCTGCCATGCCGAATTGGGCAACTGCCGTCTCAGCTGCACAAGTTGCTCTTGGACTTCCCTATTTAAAACCGGACAACGCTCGACATCCACAAGTGTATGGGATCGCTTTTGAGCGTATCCCAGTGCTTTACCATCAGTTTTTAGTTGAGCGCGATTTCGGTAGCCCAATTCATTGGGTGAGGACCAAAGTGTGCGGATCACGTCAGGACTTGCCCCCATCGCGGCAACGGTCTGGACAACACGGGATTGTTTGACCTGACACTGGGCAGCGTACTCGACAAACATCCAAGGGCAACCACCACAGGCATTGTCTTTATGCCCATGATGGTCACAGGGAGCTTCTCTGCGCACAGGCGCTGGATTAATCACCTCCACCACCTCGCCAAAGCCGATGCCTCTTTGTGCGCCTTTTGGCCGAATACGTACTTCCTCGTCCAGCCAAGCGCCCGACACGAAAAAAAGACGACCATCGGGGTGCTTAACAACCGCTCGACCATCGCTAGCCATATCGCGCACCCGACCCACAAAGTCGGGCTCTTGATGGCGGCGTTGGGATGGCAGGTGCCGGTGTTTGGACTTGTGCTGGAACTTGCTAGTCATCGACAAGACGCGTGTCCGAAACGAGGGCTATGCTGACAATAATTAGACTGTCGCTGCGTCGCTTTCGTCGCCCTTAAGCGCATAGTGACGTACCAGCACCACCAGAACCCCTAACATACCCCCTAGCAAAGTACCCAGAACACAAATCAGCGCACGCTTTGGTTTTGACTTTTCCTCTGGAACAACCGCAGGGTCAATGGTCTTAAACACATACTCGGGACGCACCTGCGCTAGCATCATAGTTTCTGTTTGGCTTTGAATGAGCTCAAAAAATACCGCCTGTAAGTCAGCGAGAGCAGTATTGGTCGCCTGCTCTTTGAGATACTCGATAGAGCGCTCAGCCTCGGCAACATCTTGCTCTCGCACAGTGCGATTAATATCATCCACCAGCCAAGTGACCCATTGCTGGGCAATGATTGGCGATGGGTGCTGTATCTCTAAAGTGATAAACCCAGTTTCGGCGTCGTCTATCACATTTATTATCTTTAGAAATTCTTCATGGGCTTCTTGCACCGATGGCTTAGGTCGTTGAGGTAGGTCTACGTCCCTAACCCATGTTTTGGTAGTAGCGTCGTACAGATCTTTGTCGTAAACGATCTCGCCACTTTTTAGATTCCAACCCTTCACTGCCATCAAGTCCGGAAGGACATCGTGTGTTTCAATAAAATCACCCAGAAATGCCCGCGATTTAACAAGCTCTATAGCCAACGCTGTTTTGCTACCGTCAGCCCCCGGTAATGATACCCCAGCAAGGCTGGCCAACCCGCCAAATTTCTCCATTAAACCGCCCATTGCATCACTGCCGCCATCGGCAGGAGCAAGTAATGCACTGGAGGTATATATATTTGGCAATAGCAACGCTACTGCCACAGCCACTGCAGCTGCAGCTGCAGTAATTCCGCCAATTATCCAGCGCCCAAGCCACAAAACGCCGAACATCTCTCGGAGATCAATCTCGTCGTCGTAAGGATATGGCGCAAACTCGCTCTTCATTGGTGTTTTCATCGGAGTTTTCGATAAATAATCCATCACAGCGTTACCACCACCGCAAGGGCCACTAAGCTTTGATAAACGATTTGTGTTACCTCTCTCCATTGGGCTAGCGACTCCCGGTACTGCGTATCAACCGGCACAACTATCGTATCACCCGGCGCTAGGTTTTGCTCTGCGCCGGCAAAACGCCACCAAGAGGCATCAACTTTCACTACCGATCCGTTGGCTTTCACAACGTACATGGCCGATTCATCCGCTCGTGAGGTAAATCCCGCCGACAAGCTGAGATATTCTTCTAGCGTCGTATTGTTATCAAAAGTGTGTGTACCCTGCTGATAAACCTCACCAACGACAGTTACCGTATTAACCCGTTTTGGTATTGTCAAAGCATCGCCGTCTAACACGACAACATTGGCTTCTATATCACCCGACAGTGCTAGAGGCAGGTCGATGAGCATTCGGCCCTGTCCCTCAAAACTCTCTAAAGTCTCCGTAACCTCTTTAATCTCTGCCAGTGAGCTATTTGCTGTCTCTTCCGTCAGTAAACTACTAGCAAAGTTCTTGCGAATATTTGCGGCGAATTCTTTTGCTCTCTCGGCTTCCCGCTTTGCAATCTCTAACCGCGTAAACACAGCCGCCTCGGGAAACGCTTCTGCAGTCAACCCACCTGCACGTTCAACAACATCTCTTAAGGTTTCACCCGGTTGAATAAGGTATGTTCCTGGGAATGCCACCTCACCCGAGATGATAATTCTGTCGTTCGGACTCCAATCCGGTATCTCCCTCACAGTAAGGTGATCTCTACTCTGAAGGCTGAACTTTGTAGGATCTCTGAACACGTCGGCTAGATTAACTTCTTCATATTGCGCCGTGATTTCACCCATGCGCACCTCACGCAGACGACGAAATTCAGCGGCCTTTATGTACGCAGAGTCTTTCAATCCCCCTGCTGCAGATAATAAATCGGCAAGGGTGGCATCTTCAGTTAAAGGGTATGTACCGGGAACCCTAACAGCTCCCGAAATACTCACAATTTGGACCGGCTGCTCTTCGCGTGCTTGGGCACGGAGTTTCGCAATAATAGGTGCCAAAAGCCTATCTCTACTATTGTCGCGGACGGTTGTAGTCCCGATATCATCATAGCGAGCGGCAGCTTGTTTATCGGCTGTTTCCAGTAAATCCGTACGTTGATCGGTTTGTGATTGATCCATTTCAGCCAACGTTGGCCCGTCCGTACCATTGGAATCCTCTTGATTCTCAGCTCGTCGAGCAGTCGGCGATTTCGACTTGGACCGACTCATATCGGTACTTGTAGAGCTTCTGCCGCTCTGAGCTGTTTTACGTTGTCTATGCTGGAGCCTGTCGGAGAACCCTTCCATTTCAGGCAGTGAAAAGACAATTAACTCATCAAACTCTTCAAGAACAGGATCTTGACTAGATCCTGGTGAGGAAATGGCATTAACCAGTGAAAATTGCTTTACTGAAATATCAAGCAGCTGATTTTTGTAACGCACCAATAAAGCATAGGACAAATCGGCTTCTCTGAGCAAATCGTTTCGAACACTTCTTAGTAAAGTAGAAACGCGCATACCTTTAAACCAGCCATAGTCTCCTGGCCGATGTACAGCGCCATTCAGCGTGATCACATTCGACAGAGTTTCACCAGCGGTTGGCACGCGAAGTAAATCACCGTGGTCAACAGGCAGCGCCTGCGTGGCAGAATCGAGTAAATTCAAAGAAATAGCAGACGCTAATCCACTGCTCTGGGCGCGACGGCTTAGCACAGCGAGTGAGGGAAATGCGTACTGGGTGTAAGATCCTGACATCGCTAAAAGGTCGGATATGGTTTCACCGCCTTTCAGCTCGTACAGCATCGGTCGTTTCACTTCCCCGACGACTTCAGCAACCGCCTCGAATGGGGGTACAAAAATGACATCCCCAGACTGTAAGCGAATGTCTCTGGAGGCATCACCACGCAATAGGAGATCGTAGGCATCAAAGCTTGCAACGGTCTCGGCGCCTCGTTTGACTTGAATATTTCGAAGCGAACCGATATCTGATACACCACCAGCCTGAAATAACGCTTGGGTTACTGTTGTGAGAGCACTCACTGAATGCGCACCCGGAACACGAACTTCCCCAGCTAAAAAAATATCGATGGCACGCAGTCGCCCCATGCTCACAGCCGACTCCACGCCAATCAATTGCTGCGATACTCTAGATGCAATTAGGTCGCCGGCATCTTCAAAGGTAAGTCCCCCCAAAACTACAGAGCCGAGGCGCGGAAATGCAACCGAGCCATCACGTCCAATTTGTAATGTGAACTCTTCATTCTCCTTTCCGAATAGATGCACGATAAGTTGGTCGCCGACACCCAGGCGGTATGAATTGGGGACGGATGCATTATCGGTAGCTGCAAAAGTGGAAATTCGCTGATTGAAAAGATCTTGACCAAAACGACGAGGACCCGATTCCTCATCCTCCTGAATCCACATGAATCCATTGGGGTAATTCATCAAACTGGCAGAATCACGAGGCAGCTGCGGTTGCATCGGCACACCCGGCTGCGCTAAGTCTGGCGATTGCACAACAGAACTATTTCCGGAAGCCCCAGGCAATGTGATGCCGTACTGTTCAGCTAACGCTCTTTGCTGCTCAGGGGACATTGCCTGGACTTGCTGCAGCATCTGAGGCGTTATCCCTTGTGGCAGCATTTGCGCAAAAACGCTTGGACAAACAAAAATTAAAACGACTAATAACCAAGCTTTCCGCATCACATCACCCATTAACGCTTGTAGATAACCAAACGCGTGCCGCTGGCATCGACTACTTGGTTAATATTAATAATGTTACCCGCTGAATCGAGGCGAATTGTATTTTGATAAACAAACTGGCCTTCGCAGGTTTGAACCCAATGTCTTTCAGTACCGGCAAGACCGATCAGCTCCCAGTCAGAGCATTTGACTCGCTCAGATACTACCTTATCACCGAACAAAGGGTCATGATTTTCATAGGCCAACTTAACTGGTGCATTCAGGCCGAGGCCGGTAAAGGCTTTTATCCGCCAACCATCGAAACTGACCGCATCCCCGCTGCTATTGGCGAAGACCAGAAAAGGAGCCTGTTTAACTGCCATTACCGGCACCTCAAGCTGGCCATAGCGCACAGCCCATGCGTACACAGGCTTCGCTGCAGGGCTGAACAACTCCTTTAAGGTGCTCATTTGATTGGAATGAAAAGTACAGCCAGCCGCTCCAGAAACCAGCAGCAGCAACATGCCAAGTAATCTAATCATGGCAGAATCCGTGAGCGTCTATGCGACAAAGCATCGTAGCGAGATTCTCGTAAGTCCCAAAACAGATTTCCCGAGTGATTCTCGAGCCGTTGTCCACCATCGCGTTGTATGGGTCTTAAACGCGTGCTGTAGGCGCTGCGAGTGTTTTTACCAAACAAGCCATCAAGAGGGATTTTGAAGTAAAAACCCTTATCAAAACTACCTTCACCGAATACATCGAAAGGCACATCGGTTAGCGTGGCCCAAGCACCCACTTGCCATCCATTGGCGAACGTCCGGCGCAGCTCAAAAGTGCCTCCCACATCTTTTGCCAAATAACGACCGGCATGCAGCGCCACGTCGTAATTGTAAAAAGGTGTAGCCCAGTACAAACTCAAAAAGCCGGTGATTACACTGTAGTCTCGTAATTCAAAGCTCTTGTCAAATTCGCGTTGGTGCGCGTAGGCAATGCTTGCGCCAAAACCCACTCTGGAGCGGTAGGGCCAGTACAGTGCTTCTCCCCCGCCACCAGCGTACATTTCTTCAAGGACACCGGTGAATACTCGGTAATGCAATTCGTTAGTTAGTGAACTACGTCCCTCCAGCATTAGCACATCAAGCCCTGTCTCCCCCTCGGTGAGGTACTTGACGATATCTGAGCGTACTTTAGGTAGTTGCGAATTCGACTCCTGACGGTTACTTTCAGCAAAGTTGTTATCAATATTTACGCCATATTTGCCGCGCACTGCCCAAATATTGTTGAGCACATATTCTGCACCCACATCTAAATACAACTGGTAACGTAGCGGGTCGTCTGGATCAAACAACTGCACCCGCGTATTCAAATCAGCCGTAAAGTTAACCTTGCCTGTATTGAATTGAGTGCGATTGGCCGCTTCATCCAAAACATCAAAAGCAGGAACAATGCGCACGCGATTAGAAAGTGTGCCCCGTGATACCTCTGGAACTTTTGATGGTCTTGGTACCACTACTGTTGAAACACGATGTCCACCATCGTCAAGCACTAGGCGCAACTGAGAGACTGACGGGGGCAAGTGCAAATCGGCCAAGGCGATGTGTCGAGCCAAGCCATCGGCCCATAATGGGTAATCAACGTTACCCACCACTAACTCAGCCTGCCTACCGTCGTCGCTTATCCGGCCCGCCACCAACAAAAGCCCCGAGCGCTCCACATCGTACAGCAGGCGGTCGTACCATGACCGTTTACGGATTTGAGATGGCAGCTGATCTTGCGGGATATCCAGCGATGACACAAAAGCTGGCGACGCCCGCCGAGGCGGATCTGATTTCGAATTCAGGGCCGCTGTGACTGACACAGCAAAATGATCGCCATGCTGCTCAGACAGCGTTATGGAGATACCAGGCAACGCCTCGTAGCGCAACCCGTAAGACAGTTTGCTACTTGGCGTGTAAGATCTTCCTGGGCCATTGTTAAAGCTATATGAGTCGGGGTTATATTCGACAATAGCACGAAGAGGTAACTGGTCGAACTGATACTCAATCCCGCCAAACAGGCCTGCATCAGGGCCAGCAAAAAAAGTATCTACAGAAAGCTCGCCACCTTTGCCAAAATCGGTATCCCGAGCAGCGAAACGATCGCTGATTTCGATGAGCGGATTACGGAACAGCTCGTCACCAGCGAGGCGGCCCCATCCCACACCCAACGTGAAGTCCCAATTACCAACGTGCTTGCTCGCAACCACGTATTCCGAACCAAAAATACCAGTACCGACAGCATCACGGATACCCACCGCAAGCTGGGGGGTCCAGTACCCCTCAGACCAGAGGCGAGCTTTGATTTCGTAATTCCGATCCCAGTGGAAAAAATCATTGAAACCAGTGTACCTAAAAGTTCCCTCAAGCCAGGGCGTGGCTTGATAAGTGAACATGTAAGACTTGTGCAAACCATCCCAAGACCCAGTCACCGCAAACGTACCGTCAGCACGCATGCGTGCCGAGGGCATATCGATAAGACCTACGGTGCCGTAGTCTGATGCCGTCGCACAAGGCCCGAAGACAAAGATACCGACGACCAAAATTCCACCGCAAGTACGTTGGCACAAACGACTATTTCCCCAAGAATAACCAAAAAAATGAGGCATAGAATGCCTCATTATCAAACCAAACGAACCAGCGTATAGATCAGAAGCCGGTGCCAGTTGATGTAGACGTGCTGGTACTTGTCGCGGTCGCTGTAGTGGTTGTAGTTGTAGTAGTCGTTGTAGTCGCTACAGCAGCATCGTCTTCATCGCTTGTGGTCGTTGTAGTCGCTACAGCAGCATCGTCTTCATCGTCTTCCTCGCCTGCAGCGCCTTCATCAGCACCCGCCACCGTCGTAGTAGTTGATGCAGCATCGTCTTCATCGTCTTCTTCGGGCGCTGGCGCTGGCGCTGGCGCCGGGTCCACCGAATCATCGTTATCGGTAACTGCAATAATTGCAGCGAGACCCACAGCACCTATAGCGACAGCTGTCGCCACCGAAGTTCCGCCAGCACTACCACCGGCAGATTCTTCACCTTGCGCCGAAACGACGCCCGCGTTTGTTAGCAAGATAGCGGAGACACAAGCCGTCAGCAATGTTTGTTTCATAAATGCCCTCCTTGGGCCTTCTGGGGAAATGATATATGTAATCGGCGGCAAACTTTGTATACGGCAGAATAAAGTTCTAGCACCCACTTTGCAAGCAGCACCGCAACCAAACAACCCAGTTCTACAAACTTTTCACATTGAGGGTCGCCCGCGCCGCGCAGTATATACCCCACATGGCGAAGTAAACAAACAACCAAGCATTTGACTGTGCACCCAACACATCGAGTACATATAAACTCGCAGGCACCACGCCGAATATCGCCACCAACCCTACACCCGTGAGACTATTTGCGTATCTATTATGAGACGAATGCCTGCGAATCTCTCTGAACGCCAAATTATGCAGATGCCCATCATCAGCCGAAAACAAGGATTTTCCTGCTATCCCTCGTCGGATCATACTGAATAACAAGTCAGCAGCGGGATAAAAAGTTAATACGGCCAATAACCAAGGAGATACATGTGTACGATTTGCCACCATGATCGCAGAAAGACCGATTAAGGCCCCCAAGAAATACGCACCTCCATCACCTAAGAAGAAGCGACCGGTAACCAGATTGTGCAACAAAAAAAGAACGCAACCAACTGCAGCACTGCGCAACAAATTGCTCATGTCTTCAGGAGCAATCGACGCAAGCACCATTAGCGAAATGAAAGATAATCCTGACACCAATCCATTAGCACCATCGGCCGTGTTGAATGCATTCGATAAAAAAATCAGCCCCAGTACAGAAAAGCAAAACGCTAAATATTGGTGATTAAATATAAGCATATCCAAAAACTTTACGTTGATTGGCATAAGTACAAACTGCGGAAAGATAACCAGAAAAACGATAGTCATCATCATCATTGATGCAAATCGGAATCGGGCACTCAAAAGTCCCGACATATCTTCATACAAGCCCAGAATAAAAAACGGAAGCGAAGTAATGAGAATAGATGTTGTATTCACGTTTAAAATCGGGGTGCCAAGAAAGGACTGTTGAAACGCAGCATTGAAGAGCATGTACATAACGACCAAAACACCACCAATACGGACAGCCTGTTGTGTCGATATTCCATGCTTATCAACTTCGTCTTCACCACCCCACAGCAATAAAAACGCGCAAGTTGAAACGGTGATTAACGCCGCCAACCCTCCGATGGCAGCACTACAAAGCCAAATGGCAGCCGCCGCTGGCCACGAGAGCCCTAGTCGTTTGTTCACTTAGTTATCCGACCCTGCAGTAGAACGATAATTGTCCATTAATAAGTATTACGTGCAACCTCTTCATAGCTGAGGCTCGCCCCTAAAACACTGCTCCCAGACCATTAAAATACTTTCAACCACAACGCCCCACCCAGCGTCCATCCACCAATACCTGCTGCGCCTTACCCAGCATTTGAATAAGTAGTTGTACACGGTCGTCACTTTTGCGGGCAGTGAAAATCGCCTCGATATCGGCAAATGGCCCCTGCTCAATGCACACTTTGTCGCCAACCTGAAAATCGGCAGCAGCCAGTGCCGGTGTGTCCGTAAATGCCAATAAGCGCTGCATAATAGCATCGGGAATGGTGGGGTACCCCATCCCAAAGCGCACCAAACCCCGGCAACCCACCGTCGAGCGGATAGGCCCAATGTCGTCTTCACCTAACGACAGACGCACAAAAAGGTAGCCGGGAAACATGGCTTCAACCACGCGTTGCCAACCGGTTTGCCGGCGCTTGCGGAGGGTCACTGTGGGCAGGCAGACACTGTAGTCTTGCCGCTCGAGATGCTGCTTAGCCAAGGATTCTGACCGTGGTTTTGTTGCTACCGCATACCATGCGCTAGCGGTAGCCGTTGATACGACCGACGGTGCTGCTGCCACCATGGCTCACCTACTTACTGCCTAAGTTCTGTACTTACCGAAGCCTTGGCATCTGGGCAGCAGATCAAGAATGTAACTGCACAGACTTACCGCTAAGACCGGTCTAGCCCTTACGCTGCTCAAGCTGTGATATCTGCTCGGCATCGCTCAACGCTAAAACGGACAACAGTTTACCTCAGCAGCAACCGAGTTCCAACGTAACCACAACAGGCGTGTGTCGAGATTTTACTCTAGTTTGTCTCATCCAGCAAAATTAGGCGTATCCCTTGCAACAACGCCATGTATCAGTAATGGTTCGGTTTTCATCAATACCCGAGTCTCAACATGCGCATTCTCGTCACCGGTGGTGCAGGTTACATTGGTAGCCACACGCTTCTACAGCTGCTCCGACAAGGTCATGAGGTAGTCGTTTACGACAACTTTTGTAATAGCAGCCCCACCGCTCTCAATCGCGTCGGCGAATTAGCGAACACCTCTGTTGTCTACATGGCTGGTGATATTCAAGACGCCACTGCCCTCGACGCGGTTTTTCAACGTTTCTCTGCCGATGCTGTGGTCCACTTCGCCGGTCTTAAAGCCGTGGGCGAATCGGTGGAGCAACCATTGACCTATTACGCTCGGAACGTCGCGGGCACAGTGACGCTACTCGAGGCCATGAATCGGGCCGGCTGTCAGCGCCTTGTGTTCTCCTCCTCGGCCACTGTCTACGGAGAAGCCCACTATTTACCCTACGACGAACAGCACCCCCTACAACCCACCAATCCCTATGGTCGCACCAAGTACTTCATTGAAGAGATCATTCGCGACTGGGTAGCCGCCACCGCAGGAAGCAGCGCCGTGCTGTTGCGCTATTTCAATCCAATCGGTGCCGATGATTCTGGACATATCGGCGAAGACCCCAATGGTATTCCCAATAATCTCGCGCCCTACATTGCCAAAGTGGCTGTGGGTCGACTACCCGAGCTACAAGTGTGGGGTAATGACTATGACACCCGCGACGGCACCGGCGAACGCGACTATATCCACGTGGTCGATTTAGCCGGCGCGCACTTGGCCGCCCTCAACT
The DNA here is from genome assembly GCA_965658685.1 of Luminiphilus sp. Lineage (GTDB taxonomy): Bacteria > Pseudomonadota > Gammaproteobacteria > Pseudomonadales > Halieaceae > Luminiphilus. The sequence continues at coordinate 8,639 of CBFHTF010000008.1, read as the reverse complement.
ACACGGCGCAACACACGGGTTGTGAGGCCATCAATGTGGGTACCGGTTGTGGCGCGACAGTGCTAGAAATGGTGACTGCCTTCGAGAGAGCATCGGGGCGCCCCATCCCCTACCGTGTTGCACCAAGACGCGATGGCGACGTAGCACGAAGTTTAGCGGCTGTAGACAAAGCAAAAACATTACTTGGGTGGGAAGCAGAACGTGGTATCGATGCCATGTGCAAGAGTACCTGGGCGTGGCAGTCACAAAATCCTGACGGCTACGCCTAGCGAATGGATAGCTGGTGGGGCTACCAGGACTCGAACCTGGAATTCAGACTTAGGAGGTCCACGTGATATCCTGTTTCACCATAACCCCGAGGCAGCGTCCAGTTTAGCACGACAGAGACGCCCTTGCGGCGCCGACCAGCGTGAAAGAACCCTCGCACCCACATCACCACCACACGGTGTAGAACGCCGCCAGGACCAACGCCACGGCCACTCCGCTAACATTAAATGCCGCCGTGGTCGAGAAATCGACGTCTTTAGGCGCAATGAATCCAGGCTGGGCCTTGGGTAAAACCACGGACCACACGACCGCAAGACCAGCACACAACAAGAAGACAATGCCTACACGATCAATAAAGGGCAACTCGGGCAACGCCAATTTGAAGGTCAAAGATAACACTGCCGATGCCAATGCCGCCGCAATAGCCGCCGATGCAGTCGTACGCGACCAAAACATCCCCAACAGGAAAATCACCACAATGCCCGGCGTAAAGAAACCAGTGAACTCTTGAATATACTGAAACGCCTGATCGAAATTACCCAGAAGCGGTTTGGCTGCCACCATGGCAATCCCCATGGCTACCAAAGAGACGATACGACCCGTGCGTACCCGCTGCTCGGGAGTCTGCTCACGGCCAATCAGAGAGGGCATCATGTCCATGGTGAAGATGGTGGCAATACTATTACCCATAGACGCCAGCGACGACACGATAGCCGCAATAAGTGCTGCGAACACCAGACCCTTAATGCCCGCTGGGAGCAGTGACATAGCAGTTGGGTAAGCTCGATCGGGGCTCGCCAAATTGGCGTCGAGGGCATACATCGCAATGCCAGGTAGTACAACTATCACCGGCATCAGCAGCTTCAAAAAGGCAGCAAAAGCAATGCCTTGCTGGGCTTCGGCGACACTGCGGGCACCGAGGGCACGTTGAATGATGTACTGGTTGAACCCCCAATAAGAGACGTTCATCACCCACATACCACCCACCAATACCGATATACCGGGCAGATCGGCGTAAAACGGATTGTCCTCCGATAAAATCATATCGAACTTGTCGGGCGCCGCATCCATGAGCATAACAAAACCGGTCATAACGCCCGCCCCGTCAGCCACCTTGTTCAGCATGATGTAGGCGATGAGTAAGCCGCCAAAAATAAGCAAGACGACCTGAATAATATCGGTGAGAGCCACCGCTTTGAGCCCACCATAAACGCTGTAGGCAACCGCAAATCCACCCAGTAGCACCAAACCCGTGGTTAAATCCAGCCCGGTTACCGTGTTGATCGCTAATGCACCGAGCCAAAGCACCGAAGTAAGATTTACAAACACATACACCCCTAGCCAGAACGTCGCCATGACCATACGAACGCGATGGTCGTAACGCTGCTCAAGGAATTGGGGCATCGTGAAAATGCCTGTTTTAAGAAACACTGGAAGCAAAAACTTACCAACCAGGATGAGTGTTATGGCGGCCATCCACTCATAGGACGCAATGGCAAGACCAATGGCATAACCCGATCCCGACATGCCGATAATTTGCTCTGCCGAAATATTCGCCGCAATCAGTGATGCGCCAATAGCCCACCAAGGCAAGGACTTGCTCGCCAAGAAATAGTCTGAGGCATCTTTGTCATGCCCAGCCTTTTCACGTGATACCCATTGGGCAATACCAAACAAAGCTACGGCGTACACGGCCAGAATAATCACATCAATGGTTGCAAGCATGGGATCGCTTCTCTCTTTATTGTGCTCTCGTGGGCACGGTCTTGTTATTTGAAGGCTATGCGCGGCGACTCGCACTGGAATACCGGCTTCTTACTTGCGGCGAGTCTGAACCCAGCGGCGCTCAATAGCTCATTCGCTGCGATGAAAAGGTCGTAATGCACGACAAAGGGGACATTGACATCCAAGCTCACGACGCAGGGAGGGTTTCGCTTGCAGGCAGGCTTAATCGCACGCGAATCCCCCCCAACGTAGAAACGTCGGCAACGACCGACGCCGCATCGCCGTAAAGATTTGCCAAACGCGCTTGTGTATTAGCGACCCCAACGCCAGGGCTTTGAAGCATGGTCTCTGCAATGCGCTCCAGCTCATTGACTCTTCGATCTGCCGGCCCAGAGTCTTCAACACTGATGATAAGCGTCGCATCTTCTCGCTCTACAACGATGCGAATCTCACCGGCGCGCTCTGCCGTTCCCAGAGCATGCTTAATGGAATTCTCAACCAAGGGCTGCACCACAAGGCTAGGTACCCAACAGCTTTTCGCATTGTCGCTGACATCAATGACTACTTTCAGCCTATCGCTAAAGCGCACTTGCTCAATGGCCAAATACTGCGACAAGGCATCGAGCTCGTGGGCAACTGTAACCATGTAACGCTCTTGTCCATCCAGCGAGTAACGCAAGAAGCTACCCAGGCGCCCCACCATGGCGCCAGCATCAGCAGCCCGATCACTGTTAATGAGCGCAGCCACGCTATTCAAGGTATTAAATAGAAAATGAGGGTTCAATTGGTAACGCAACAACTGCAGTTGCGCGTCACGCGTTGCTGACTCCGCTTTGGCAAGTTTCAGTGCTTCTCGCCGTCTCTCTGACTCCAAACGGATGAAATTCTGCTGCTCGCTTTGCAATAATTGGTAGTACTTTATGACGTGGTAGAGCGCAGCCCAGGTGGCGAAAACGAAAATTGACGGGAACAGCCAGCCTCCAAAATCGGCCCATAAGTCGGCACGCTCTTGTGTCATGAGGATGAACATTTCGAGGCGCAGTATCGTCCAAAAAATCGATAACACGGATATTGCCAGCACGATCAACCCTGCCCGGAACCACAGAGCCATCTGCCACGACCAACGGAATAGGTAGCGAAGAGGTAGCGACACCAGCATACCCATAACAGACTGGCCGATATTGTGTGCCAAGTAGTTGGGCTCGAATTGATCGTAAGGCAAGCTGAGACTCAAATATGTCAGCAACGAAATACCCAGCCAGCCGGTCAGATGCAATATCCAAAAAAGATTCGAAGGTTCCGCGACCTTTTCAATGCGCCGCACTGCGCGTTGATCGTTACCGTCTCTATCCACCATGGGGCTCCACCCAAAAAGGTGTCCCAACCGACTAATGTCGGTGAACCCGCACCGGCAACTCGAGATACCCTCGCACAAAACTGTTGCACGTGCGTTTGGGCTCAGCCATCACTTCGATGTGGCTAAACCGCTTCAAGGCTTCCTCCCACATAATGCGCAGTTGCATTTCAGCTAAGCGGTTGCCCATGCAGCGATGGATACCACAACCAAACGACAAATGATTCCGAGGGTTAGTGCGATCGATGATGAACTCATCAGGTCGGTCAATAACACGACTATCGCGGTTAGCTGACACGTACCACAGCACAACACGGCTGTTCTTGGGGATGTGCTGACCCCCAAACTCTACATCGCGGGTGGTTGTGCGACGCATATGGGGTAGTGGCGTTTGATATCGGATGACCTCTGACACCATGGAAGGTACGAGCTGCGGATTAGCTGTCAGCTTTTGATATTCACTGGGATTTTGGTTCAGGAAGTAGACACCACCCGTCATGGAATTACGTGTTGTATCGTTGCCACCCACAATCAACAGCATCAGGTTACCCATGAAGCCGAGTGGATCGTCCACCAAATTAGCGGTACGTGGATCGCGCTGCAAAAGCCTGATGAGATCAAAGGAGGCCTTGCCATCGTCCTTGTGTCGGTGCCACAAGTCACTGAACACCTGCAGCATTTCCATCAGAATAACGCGGCGCTCATCAATAGTGAGTCCCGCACCATTGGTTATGCGCGAATCGGAGGTGATAGCGTCGGACCACTCGGTCAGCTTGTGGCGCAGTTCGTAGGGAAAGTCGAACAGGGTTGCCAGCATTTTGGTCGTGAGGTCAATCGATACATGATCGACCCAATTGAAGGTTTCACCGTCGGGTAAAGCATCGAGGGTTTCCGCGGTGCGACTGCGAATAAGTGTTTCAAACTCGGTCAAGTTACGGGGTGCCACAGAGGGTTGTACGGCGCGACGCTGGTCATCGTGCAGCGGTGGATCGGAGGCAATAAACATCTGCACGATCATGTCGGGTTCGGGATCTAATATGGCAATCGATGGACTGGAGGAAAACGTCTGCCAATCTTTCTCGATCTCGACAATATCTTCGAAACGGGATATCGACCAAAAATCACCCTCAGCACCCTCCCCGCCGGGACCCCGGCTCTGGTAGTGAACAGGGGACTCCTCACGCAAGCGCTCAAATAAAGGCTGCCAGGTGTCATGCTCAAAGCGACGGGGATCGGCAACGTCGATCTGCTCAAGCGGTGTGGTCAGCGGGTCGGGTAATCCGTCAGGGGCATTTATAGCTTGGTTCATAGGAAGTCCTCGATGTTATTGTATTGATGAGGGCGGATACTGCGACTTGTGGTTACATTTGGAATTCCGGTAAGCGTACCGTCATGTCTGCCATATCGTCAGAAATCCTAAGCTGGCAACTTAGGCGCGAATTATCGGCGCGATCAGGCCGCAAGCCCAGCATCGCCTCCTCTTGAGGCTCAATCTCGGGTAGCTCTCCCGCAGCCTCAATGAAGCAGTGACAAGTGCCACATACAGCGGAGCCGCCGCAATCGGCATCGATACCTGGAACGTCATGCTTCATGGCAGTTTCCATTAGCGACAAACTTTCTTCACCATCGACTTGGTGCTCGGTGCCATCGAACTCAATGAACGTAATTACTGGCATGAGTACTTCTCTCCGTTTGTATTCAATTTTTCACTACCTGACGACCGGTGCTAGTGCCACCGTAAGTCGTGACCAGCGGTTTCTTAGACAATTTGCGTGATGTTAACGCCAAGGGCCGCAAGGGAAAACAAAAGGTCCACCTTTTGCCGACCTATGGCATCTTACTACTTAGGTCGAGCACGTAATCGGAATAAACGTCGCGTCCATACCGATTGCAAAAAGGGGTCGAGCCATCGGTATAAGCGCCCTGAAATTACCACCGATCGCCCCCGCTCTGCCCCTTTTAAGCCATCAGCGACCACCACATTTGCGTCGTACCATAACCACTTGGGCATGGCACGCTTCATGTCGCCAAGACCCGCCGTCTCGTGGAAATCGGTGTGGGTGAATCCCGGGCATAGTGCCGTCACGTGCACACCCATGGCGTGCACAGACAAATTCAACTCTTCGGATAATGCAATCACATAGGCCTTACTCGGTCCGTAGTTGCAGCCGCCTGATCGAGCAATACGCCCAGCCACAGACGCCACGTTGACCACTCGACCAAAATGGCGCTCGACCATACCGGGTACAAACCGATGACATAGCTCGGCCACCGACACCACCATCAGTTGGTAAAACGCTGTTTGTTCTTGCCAATCACGATCGAGCAGTAAGTCGGGCCCAGCACTCCCTGCATTGTTGATTAGCCAATCCACTTGCCAGTTGTGTTCTCGGCAGGCGGATTCTATGTAGGCAGGACTGGCAGGGTCGGAAAGATCTGCAGCCAAAGTGAACACTTGAACCTTAAAGCGCTGCCGCAAATCGTCGGCCAACATGTCCAACTTTTCGAGTCGGCGGGCAACCAATACCAAATTCAAACCATGCCCAGCCAACTGCCGGGCGAACTCGGCACCGAGACCTGTCGATGCCCCTGTGATAAGTGCAACGGGGATTTGCTGGCTCATAACACGTTCACCTCATATCCTTTGCGAGGAAAATGAACGTGCACTGTGCCAATATCTGCGGTCTCGCGCGCCACCACTGCTCGCGTGTTGGTCATGGCCACCAACGTGCCCTGCACCGGAATTCGGGCGTAATCGCTGGGTATTACTGAGACCTGTCGACCGATGGGAGCCTCGTCGACCTCGGTCTCGGGCAAAGCGCGCGGCACCGCCGTGTTCGCAATAGCCAGGGCATCGGTACCCGATAGTTCAGTGCGACACCGGGTATTGTTCGCATTTTGGCCTACTGCTGACACCGCCTTATACCAACGTGTCACATTGGGGAACTGCTGGGTCACTGGCCGTTTGTAAATGTTGGTTTTAAACCAAACAGGATGATAAACCGCAGCATCGGCTAACCCCATGCCATCACCTGAAAGCCATTCCCGCTGATCTAACTGGGTGTTCAAATCAGCCAAAAATTCGTTAAATAACCTTCGCGCCGCGGCCCCGCGAGGTGGTGAGACGGTGCCCGATGCCATCATGCCTTGGCGGTCTTTCATAAAGGCCCGGGTGCCCTTCAACCCGAACCCCATCAGCAACCAAGCTAACACCCGCAACTGAGAAGCACCGGTGATAGCAGCAAAAAAGACGTCGCCCTCGGCACGCTCAACCAACGCTACAACTTCGGGGGCGTCTGGCAATGTCCCTAATAGTGCATTGTTAGTGATGCTGGCGATTTCATCGGCAATAACAGCCGTATCGCAAAAAACATCGGCGCCTAACTGTGCCACCGGTATACGGCGGTACCCCCCGGTCAAAGGGTCAACATTCGGTCTCGGTGGCATTTCAGGGGACAACACCGAATACCAAGGTACGCTGCCGGCCCCCAGTAACAAGCGGATCTTCTCCGCATAGGGCGAATAGTTGTAATGGTGCAAAATGAGGCGCTGCTGATCCACAAAAATCTACCTTATCGTTATTAGCGTCGAACCGACATTACGGCGATGTTAAAACATCAAGCACCGATACTGTGCAGTGCAATATAAAGGCCGTGGGCCACAACGACGCCCAAGGTCAACTGCCACCGCATGCGGGCATACCACGTATGACCACCATCGACGTTACGTTCAAACCACAGGAGCGCCAAGTAGCCGAGCATGAGCAGTAATGCGGCCAAAGCAAACTGTGCCGTCAACATGCTTGCCACAGCAAACAACACAATGCCGTTGCTTACCAACAATCGCTGAGCCTGCTCGTGGGCTGGACGACAGCGGGCATAACCCCACAGGGCACCGGCAAGGAAACACAAAATGGCGAGGGAGTACACCAAGAACCCCTGGATAGCCAAGGAGCGCGGGTAGTCTTCGAACATGATGAACGCTAGCAGAGCCGCAAAAAACGGTATAAGCCCTGCAAAACCAAGGATTTGAGCTGTGCGCTGTGCTTGCATTGTAGAGAAACGCTCGCCTAGAAAAAGCCTAACTGGGGCAACTAAATGCCTGCTTCGGATGCCGAATGATCGTGAGCAAAATGGTGCCAACCTTCACGCCAAACTTACGCATCACCGACTCGTTGATGACCACGTCATCGCCCACGCGATACATGCGGTCGTCGATGGCAACATCAATGTCACCCTCCTCCAATGCAATACGCAGCACATAATTCAGGAACAGGGCATTGCCCGACCACTGGGCATCACCAATGCCTACGACATCCCCGGCGGTGGCGCGATATCTGCCGGCACCATCGGTAGGCTGCAATGTCCAAAACCGGGTTTGCCGTTCACCATTGTCAAAGAGAAACTTCTCGTCGAGTGCACCTACACCATCGTTCCAACAGCCCACAATATCGGCGTTGAACGATCGCGTAACATCACCGCTGAAGTTCTTGATAACCCCATGAGCGCTCAGCGCACCGACAAAAAACTCACTGGGCTCAAAGCTGGGCTGACGCTCGCGGTAATCGGTCACAGAAACAGAACTACAGCCAGCGGTAATCAGTAGTTGTACAGACAATACGATGGCATAAAAAACCCGGCCCAGTGGGCCGGGACAAAAAAACCATCTGGGGGAAGATGGTTTGGAACCAATCAGAAGAACAACCGTCGCTAGAGGCATGGAGAGCCTTGCAGTGTTGAGCATATGTAAATTACGACTTTGGTATTAAGTCAGATCACCAGCGGGACTTTTTTTGCCTAGCCTAAATAAAAAAAGGCGGCCCGAGGGCCGCCGTGTAGAGTCAATACTTCGCTTACTGTGCGCTTGGATCCGGCAATGAACCCATAACCGTCCAACCTGCCCACCAGTTGTCAGAACCATCGGGGTTAACGGCGCCCATGTAAGTGGTGGCATCGAAGAATGATGCATCGAAGTCAATGGGGTCACCAGAGGCTACCGAAGGTACCGCGAATGCGTCAGCAATTGCGTCCCAGTCGATGGCATCGATGCCTGAAGCCGCTGCCGCGCCCGACGAGTAGTTAGCACCCAAGTTAGCCGCCTCTACAATAATCGACGCATTACCAACACTTGCTTCGTTAGACAAGACGCCGCCAGTTCCGTCGTTGGCACAGTCTTGAATCCAGTTATTGAATACCAAGCTGCTACCGATGTTGGCTTCTGCGCCATCAACGATGCGTGCACACTCGGTGAACGTGCCAGTGGCGTCATTTGCTACTGTCACAACCGTGTTGTG
>CBFHTF010000007.1:32370-52207 GCA_965658685.1 Luminiphilus sp. | reverse complement strand
AAGCCACTGGCACCAAAACCTGGCATTTCAAAGCGGAAAATGTGCGCGATTTCGCGTGGTCGAGCTCTAGCAAATACATCTGGGATGCAATGATCCACGAGCAACCCGGGGCTAAGCATGAGCGGGTACTGGCAATGTCCTTCTACCCCAATGAGGCCGAGCCAGTGTGGTCGATGTATTCGACCCACTCGGTGGTCCATACCATGGATGTCTACAGCCGTTTTTCGTTCGACTATCCCTACCCCGTCGCACAATCTGTCAACACGTGGGAAGCAGGTGGCATGGAATACCCGATGATTACCTTCAACGGCTATCGGCCTGATCCGCCAGATGCCGACGATGACCCGACATCGGCGAAATCCCTAGCGAACGAACAGCATGCCTATTCACGTCGGATCAAATACGGCCTGATTGGCGTCATCATTCACGAGGTGGGTCATATTTACTTCCCAATGGTCGTTAACTCTGACGAGCGACAGTGGACATGGATGGATGAAGGTATCAACACCTTCCTCGAGTATGTTGCCGAATTGGAATGGGAAGAAGACTACCCAGCGTTCAGAGATGAAACCAACATCCTCGACTACATTCCTGCGTACATGACGTCCACCAATCAAGTACCGGTAATGACCCAGTCAGATTCCGTCTTGCAGTTTGGGCCCAATGCTTACGTGAAACCAGCGGCCGCGCTGACGGTCTTGCGTGAAACAGTGATGGGCAGAGAGCTATTCGACTTTGCTTTCAGGGAGTACGCCCAACGTTGGAAATTTAAACGACCGACACCTGCGGATTTCTTTCGAACCATGGAGGACGCCTCCGGAGTCGACTTGGACTGGTTCTGGCGTGCCTGGTTCTACGGCACTGGCCATGTCGATATCGCAATTAACGATGTGCGTGCCTACCGCTTGAAAACCAACGACCCAGATGTTGATTACCCCCTAGACCGAGAAGAAGCCGCACAGGACAAACCGGCACCGGTCAGCATTGAACGCAACCGAGCGGCAGGTATCGTGCCCAGGGAGACGCGCATCGAAACCCTGCAAGATCTCTACAGCAGCAATGACCGATTCACGGTTAGCAACAAAGATCGCAACGAGGCAGCGAAAGAGTACCGCAAACTCGACACGTGGCAGCAGCAGGTGTTTGATCGGGCCATTGAAGAAACCGCCCTGTTTTACTTTATGAATTTCGAAAACATTGGTGGCGTACCATCACCGATCCTCATGGATATTCACTACGAAGATGGTACAAGCCGCGCGCTTGAGCTGCCTGCGGAAATCTGGCGTCGCGATGCTACGCGAGTGACCTACCGATTGATTGAGAATGAACCCATCGCCTTCATCGAGATCGATAAACAACATCAAACGGCAGATACCGACTACAGTAACAACCGATTCCCCCAGCGTATTCATAGCTCGCGGCTACAGGTTTACAAGTCGAAGCGCACAACGCGCAATCTAATGGCCGATTTGTTGGTGGAACTCAAAGCCAAACAAGACGCAGCCGACGGGGCCAGTGAAGATCTACCCCTTGAACAGGCCGACGTCCAATGACAAGGCAGCGAGCAACGCGGCTTAGGCGTCCCTACCGCTCTTTGCTGGGGCTCGTGGTCGGCCTATTGATGGCACTCAACGCGTCAGCTCACCGAGGGCATGGCATGTGGACAGAGGTTGCCTGGGCAGGTAATGGTTTTGAGATTATCCATCGCATACATCTATCCGATGCCTTGCGTGTACTGGAAACCATGGAGACACAAGCCAGCGTTGAGTCGATGGAGGGTTTGGCGCTGTTAGCACTCTATGTCGAGGCGAATTTTGGCGTCACAAGTCAAAATCAGCCCGCTGAAATAAGCACGCTGGGCGCCGAGATTGATGACGACTTCTTGTACGTTTTCCAGGAATGGTTAACAGCGTTGCCCGAGCAAACCCCGGTATTTTCCAGTAGTGTCTTGCTCGATATAGAGCCCGATGCCCACGCTTACGTGAACTATCAAGCACCCGGTATTAACGAGACGCTGCAGTTGGAAACCGGAGTGCTGCGGCCACAGCGACAATCGTCACTAACGGGACAGCCGCTGTTAAACCTTTAAGGGGCTGTGCCCAGCGCCGGTTCCTAAGTGGTGCCCGTCATTGCGTAACACCTGAAGTTGATTGTTGCCAGCCGTACCCTCTTTGCGCTATTAGACGACAAAGCCCCGATTGTCATCCAAGCCTTTAACCAGCGGCTGCTTCACATCGACGGCGTCGATATGCTTTTTGCTTCTCAGCCAGCGGGCAACCACATCCCAAATGGGCTCCCCTTCAAGCTGCTGCATCGACGCCCAACCCGCTACCTTGTAAGTTTTATTCGAGTCGATGGCTTTGTTATGCAAACGCATATCGCTGATGCGCTGCCCAGCCGCCGCTAATGGCGTAATGCTGTAATCGAGCCCGCCAACACGCACCATGTCCCCACCTTGCTGATAATAAGGATCGGCATTGAACAAATTATCTGCCACGTCCTCCAATACCACTTTCAGGAAATCGCCCTTCATCTCTGTCAGCGTGACAGAGGGGTACGTAATGGCCACTTGAGACATCAGATCTTCATAGGTGATGTTATCCCCAGGCAACAGCGAAGGGCCCCAGCGGAATCCGGGTGACAGCGATACATCAGCCCCAAGTTCATCAATGAGGGCATCACAAATTATCTGATCGAAACTGCCGTTGAAATTCCCCCGTCGATATAACAAACCATCGGTGGTGGCCAGCACTTCACTCAACTGACTCTCGTAGGGCGCGCGTATTTTTTCTATCAGGGCCGACATCTCAGTATCGGCAGGCAATAACTCTGAGAACACCGGCAGCAAGCGGTATGACCAATCTTTGACCTTGCCGTTTTGTACATCAAAATCGAGCACACCCAAGAACTTGCCATTAGAGCCCGCATTGGTGACCAATGTCATACCGACGGGGTTTTTCACCTGAACCGCCGTGGGAATGGCGTCGTGGGTGTGCCCACCCATAATAGCGTCTAAGCCAGTCACCCGAGACGCCAGCTTGATATCGGTATCGGCGCCATTGTGCGACAGCAAAATGACCACCTGTGCACCCGCCGCTCGCACTTCATCAATCTTCTCTTGAAGCTCGCGTTCCTGAATGCCAAAAGTCCAGCCCGATACAAAATGAGACGGGTTCGCTATGGGGGTGTAAGGAAAGGCTTGGCCAATAATGGCAACAGGCACCCCGTTCATCTCTTTCACGGTGTGACTGGCAAATACCGGGTCGCCAAAGTCGAAGTCTTTAACGTTATGGGCGACAAAATCGATATGCCCATCGAGATCGTTCTCGATAATGTCTTGTACCCGATCACTGCCGAGGGTGAACTCCCAGTGTCCGGTCATGACATCGATGCCTAGCAGCTTGCTGGCATCGACCATGTCCTGCCCTTGGGTCCATAGCGAGGTAGCCGAACCTTGCCAAAGATCACCGCCATCGAGCAGCAGCGCCCCGGGACGATTGGCCCGGACACGTTTAACGAGCGTGGATAGGTGGGCGAAGCCACCTACCTTACCGAAACGCTCCGCAGCAGCCACATAATCGAGGTACGTAAAGGCATGAGCCTCTCGGGTACCACTCGATAAACCGTAAGCCTTCAACAGCGCATCGCCCACTAAGTGGGGCGCACGATTCTTGGCAGCGTGAACGCCAATATTGACCTGTGGTTCGCGGTAATAGATGGGCTGCAGTTGCGCGTGGGCATCGGTCATGTGCAACAAATGCACGTTGCCGAAACGCGGCACATCGTAAGCATCGCCCTGCGCCCAACTATTGCGGTTCAAGGTGGGTACAGCCAGACCGGCAGCCAAACCCAGCGCCAACATTTTATTGAACTCTCGGCGATCCATGCACGACTCCTCGCAGCGCCAAGTGCAACGGCCTAGGACGCCGCTAAACAAACACGACCTGGCCGCCTAACACTCGCGATTTGTTACTTGATTTTTGTTTTGCCTTCGCCGGTTTCACCCTTGTTATCACGCCATGTGACTACAATTTCATCACCAGCGGCACCGCCTTTGAAGCGCACACCCAAGAACGGATTGGCACTTACCGCAGCACCCCAATAACCGTGCATCACCGTATTGCCGTTGTGGGTGACCATTACCTCTTCAATAAAATGCGCAGGAATAGCATTGCCCGCGGCATCTTTACGCTGTCCAGTTTCCATAGGGTGGCGCATGAGTGCTTTAACTTCTGTGTTATCACCCTCGACTTGCGCACGAATACGAATACGACCTGCCATGTTCAGTTCTCCTTAACCGCCGCAACCACCAAGGGTGACCTTGGTTTCTTTTGATGCCATGTATAACTTGCCATTTGCCTCTGCCACCGCATAAAGGTTGCAGGTTTGGGCAACTTTTACCCGCGTTTCCACGAAGGGTTTAGTGCCTTCGGGAATCATGAATAGTGCAGTCATTGGGTTCGGGTTTTTCTCAACCATAACGTATAGCTTGGTGACACCCGGGAGCTTGCTATCATCAACCGACACTTCGACAGGGACCACAGCACCGTTTTCAGCAATGTCGGGGGTTGTAAATATAATGCCGTCGTGGGGCTCGGGTGTGCCGCCTAATTCAGCGAAAGTGGCATCGAGCGCTGTGGCTTTAAAGGCCCCTTCAGGCCGTGCCATTGCCGCCCATAGTTTTGCTGGCAGCAGCGCCGTGGCCGCCAATACTGCTCCCACCCGCAGGAAGCTGCGCCGGGCAACGCCCGCTTGCTCTAAGCGATAACTCATAGTGTTTTCCTCACTGTGTTAATTCAATTGCCGTCTGCTAACCATTCCACAATGGTTTGCAGCGCTGTGTCGTCGATAGCAGCCATGGCTGGCATGGCCATACTGCCCCACACACCCGCACCGCCATTGCGTATCTTGCCCTTCAAGTAATCCCGCGCATCTGGGCCATACTTCGCCCTAATATCAGCAAAGCCTGGGCCGACTAATTGCCCCTCTAGCTGGTGACAACCACTGCAACCATTAGCCATCAACAGTTGCTCTGGCGCATCGGTGGCGGGCATCTCCACCTGAGCCTGTGTCTCGGGTGCCGTCTGGATACCGGGGAATGGGCCGTAATCGCGCACCTGATCGCGCAAATTTCCGTGAGCATTCATGGCGTAATCGGGCAGGAAGGAGGTCACCGTCACGTCCACATCGCAGTCGCGAACACAATCGCTGCCAACAACGTCGGGCTGCCCCGATACCGACCACAAACCATGTTCGGTGGTCATGCCATAGCGATTCGGCATCATGTCTTGCACGTCCTGAATATTTTCATCGGACAATACAAAGTCGTAATCGACGATATAGCCCAAGTTCAGCAGATAGGCCACCAGTGCGTATACCTCGTCGGTGCTCAGCGACTTGGGCGCGTTCCAGGGCATGGCTCTGTTGATGTAATCCCAGATAGTTGAAAGTGTTGATACTTTCATGAGGGTGGTGCGCACCACCGCAGGATCTGTGAGAGCCGCAACACGCCCCGACTCGATGTCTTCTGGCGTGATATTGCCTAAAACCAGCGGCGAGAACACTTCATTGGAATCACCAAAGTCGCCATGGCACACAGCACACTTTTCCAGCCACAGCACTTCACCGTCTTCCACCGAACCCGAGCCAGGAGGTAGCCCTTGAAAATCTGGGCGCACGTCAATGTCCCAAGCGGCCACTTCTTCGGCTGTGGCAGGGCGACCAATGGCGTCAATGGCACTTTTGTAATCGGTCGCAACAGCCGCAGGTGTCACAATAACGAGAGCGGCTAGCGCAGTTTTAACCCAACTGAACATTGTCGATCTCCCCCGAGCGATTAACGCGCCATGTTTGAATGGCGTTGTTGTGATAAATAGAACGGGTACCCCGCACCGCCACTAGTTCGGCGCGCTGGGGTTGAATGTAACCTGTGCTGTCGTAAACACGACTCTGAAGCAGTGCCTCATCACCCTGCCAAATCCAATCAGCGTTGAAGCGTGTCAGCATCTTGGGCAATACGGGACCGTTAAGTCGTGCCTCGCGCCAATTACGTCCACCGTCTGTTGAGATTTCGACCTTGGTTACCGTGCCACGGCCACTCCAGGCCAAACCGGTTATGCAGTAATAGCCTTTGTTCATGAGTTTCTGACCACCAGACGGACTGGTAATCACCGACTTAGCCTCTTGTATAGCCGTGTACTGACGCTGCATGCCATCGGGCATCAAATCGACGTAGTGGCTAGTTTCGTCTTTGGCTGCATAGGGCTTGTCACCCACTTCAATACGCCGCAGCCACTTGACCCAAGACACGCCTTGTACGCCTGGCACCACGAGTCGCAAAGGATAGCCCTGCTCAGGGCGCAACATCTCACCGTTTTGACCATAGGCCACCAGTACATCATCGAGGGCATTTTCCATGTTGATGGTGCGCGTCATGCTCGAACCATCGGCGCCCTCGGCCAAGATGTAGCGCGCTTTTTTGTCATAACCGGCGCGCTCCAGTAGTACCGATAAAGGCACCCCAGTCCACTCAGAGCCCGACAACATACCGTGGGTATACTGCACTGTCGGCACCGCAGAATTACCCCACTCGAGAGCGGTGTTTGCGCCACACTCCAAAAAGTGCATGCGCGACACGCTGGGCATGCGCAGCAGATCTTCCATAGTGAATACCACAGGCGTATCCACTAGGCCGTTAATCATAAGACGATGACGACGGGGATCGATGTCGACCCATCCTTGATGGTGCCGCTCGAAGTGGAGACCGCTGGGTGTAATCATCCCAAACATGCTCTGCAGCGGTGTAAAGGCCACACTGGCTTGATCTGTTTGCGTGAGCCCAGGGCTTTGACGCCGGATAATATTGGCTTCGTACTTAGAGGGAAGACCGTAGGGATTGGCAGCCACTGGCTTGCCCAACATCTTGCTCCACTCGGGTATATCAACGATGTTGGTATCGCTGTTACCGACCGCTGCAGCGCTGCCCATGGCGGCGACAGCACCTGCCAATGCTTTTTTCAGCAAACCACGACGCTGCTGATTGACGCCATTCGCAGAAATATCGGCGACCAGAGCAGGATCGAGAAAGGATTCTGGCGCAGGCCGAACGTGCCCCTGTGCCGATTCAGCGTCGTCACGCATTCGTGTTATCCCCCGACGGTTGTTGTTTTTTTACCGCACACCTATCGCAGCAAGTCACTCAAAACGATATAGCGACTTCTTCTATACTTAGAACCGTTGTTATAATAGCGGTCGAGATACCTTTTTTACAAGCGCTGCCGATAACTGATACGGAGCAAGCGCGAAGTAGTCAATTACCGGGGGGCAGCAGCCAGAACCATGAAGAAAGTTGGACTGCACGAGCTATACCGCAATAACCCGTTAGAAGCCGATAGACTGGTCTTCGGTCGTGAAGCCAACCCCGTCACCCGTCGCGGTTTTATGCGAGGGCTGGGCACCATGGCAACACTGCTGGGTGGCGAAGTGGTGTTTGCCCAATTCATGCCCGCGGGCTTGGTTCCAGCAGCGTTGGCCGCCAGCGATGAACCCTTCGAGATCCCTGGCAAAGAAGGCCTGATCGTCTTAAATGACAAACCCTTAAACGCCGAGACACCGGCGCACCTGCTAAATGACAGCACAACACCAGCCTCACGTTTCTTTGTGAGAAATAATGGGCTGACGCCGAATGCGGAATCGCTCAATGCCAATACCTGGCGCCTCTCGATTGATGGCGAGGCTGTCACTAAGCCCCTAGAGCTTGACATTGCCACGCTCAAAAAACGCTATGCTCACCATAGTGCTCAACTGGTAATGGAATGCGGTGGTAACGGCCGTTCAGAATTTTTTCCGCCAGCGAGGGGTAATCAGTGGACCACAGGCGCCGTGGCCTGTGCACAGTGGACCGGTGCACGGCTGCGGGACGTCTTAGAAGATGCGGGCATTACCGACAAAGCCGTGTACATTGGATACTACGGCGCCGACAAGCACTTGTCTGGTGACCCTAGTAAAGTGACCATCAGTCGCGGGGTGCCCATGTGGAAAGCGCTGGAAGATGAAACCCTCATCGCGTGGTCAATGAATGGCCAGGATATCCCTGTATTGCATGGTTATCCGTTGCGGCTTGCCATTGGCGGCTGGCCGGCCTCCGTATCGGGTAAATGGCTGCGTCGTATTGTCGTTCGCGACCGCATACACGATGGCCCTAAAATGACGGGCCAATCCTACCGAGTACCCTGCAATCCTGTCGGCCCCGGCGAGGACGTGCCCGATGAGGCCATGTGTATCATTGAGTCTATGCCAGTCAAGTCACTCATCACCTACCCAAAATCGGGGTTAGTGCTCTCGGGAAAACGCCAACTCGCTGTCAGCGGTCATGCCTGGGCAGGCGACTTGTCGGTGTCACAGGTTGAGTTATCGATTGACTTTGGCGCCAGCTGGCAAGCCGCGGAGGTTAAATCGCCGCCCAATCGTCTTGCCTGGCAGCGCTTCAATAGCACGGTAAACTTTCCAAAGGCGGGTTACTACGAGGTTTGGGCCAGGGCGACCGACAGCGCGGGTAACGGCCAGCCGACCTTGTTACCGGGCTGGAATCCCCGTGGTTATTTAAATAATGCTTGCCACCGAATAGCGGTGCGCGTCACATGAAAGCTGCCTCGTTAACCCTCTGCGTTTGGGCGCTGTCTGCTGCAGCAACAGCGGCTACAGATCCGGATACGGGGCTTGTGGTGGCGCCGGGGCTAGATGTTGTGAAAGCGAACTGCACCGTTTGCCATTCGGCACGTTTAATTAGCCAGAGCCGTGCCGATCGGCAGGGTTGGCTGTCGATGATTCAATGGATGCAAAAAACCCAAAACCTATGGCCGCTGGGTCCAAATGAACCGATCATCCTTGATTACCTAGCAACCAATTACGCACCCGAGGCAACCGGACGGCGGGCAAACTTGCCCCAAGAACTGATGCCACCGGCGGTGCCCTACGCTTCAACAGACCACCAACAATAAAGAACCACATAGGAGGACGAATCCATGAAGCCAACCCGGCAATTGAGCACACTGGTCGGGTGCTTGGCAGCTTGTCTGCTGAGCCCCCTTACGATAGCCGAACCCGCATCGAGCCCCGAAGAGGTCTTACTGGCCTTAATCAACGAGACCGGATCGAGTTACCTGACCCAAAGTGAGCAAAATCTCATGATGATGGCGGATAGTCCCGCCTATTGGACCGTCGAAGATGGTGCCGATTTGTTCTACACAGAGAACGGACCGAACAACGTAAGCCTCGAGAGCTGTGATTTCGGCAAAGGGCCGGGGGTGTTAGAAGGCGCTTATGTAGAGCTGCCCCGTTACTTCCCCGATACCAATCAAGTCATGGATCTAGAAGCGCGGTTGGTGCACTGCATGACCACCCTACAAGGGTTCTCGCCCGATGATCCCGCGGTGGCTGAACGTCACGGCTCGGGTACCGACATGATGAAACTACAAGCATTCATCAGTAATCAGTCCAATGGCTACCCATGGAACACCCCCCTTGACCACCCCCTTGAAAAAGCCTTCCGAGATGCCGGTGAAGTCATGTTCAAGCGTCGCGCGGGGCCCATGGACTTCGCGTGCACCACTTGCCACAGCGCAACTGGTAAGCGCATCCGCGCCTCGGTGCTACCCAATATCAGTGATGCCAACGAATGGACCAAGGCCATCTCCTGGCCGGCTTTTCGGGTTGGCCAAGACAACCTCCGCAGCAGTACTCACCGGGTTCGAGGTTGCTATTGGCAAATGCGTCAGGCGCAAGTCGTTGCGAGCTCAGACGCCGCCATCGCACTGATGGCCTATTGGACCGATGCCGCGCGCGGTGCCCCTGCCATCCTTCCTGATATGAAGCGCTAAGGAGACACCATGAAAACAACTTTCACCCACAGCGTTATCGTCACTGTTGCTGTTTGCACACTACTGTCAGCCTGCGGCAACCCATCCACCACCAATAGCACGTCAACCGCTGAGGCTCCCGCTGCGGCAGTGCCAACAGACTCGCCAAGCGCTGGTTTAACGGAAACGGGCTTAACAGGGAAAGCGGCCGAGTACGTGGCCATGTCCCCCGAGGCTCTAGCCGAGCGCCTGATCTTCGAAGAAAACGGCTTTGATCTGGATGAAGCCACCCAGGAAGGCGGTATTGCCAAAGACCGGATGACACAGGATGAGCTGCAAAACATTTGCTCAGCGGGCCGCGCCAATCTACCTGCCGAGACAATTAGTGAGGTGGTTGCACTCAGTCGCGCAGCCACAGTCAAACCCGAGGACGGCATTAGCTTGGGTGACTGGGAAGCCGGCGAAGCTGTCGCTAGGTCCGGCTATGGTTATCGAATAGGCCATAAAGTCGACGACCACAGCAGCCAAGATCCGGGTGGTAACTGTTATGCCTGCCACCAAATGGCACCCGACGAACCGACCTACGGCACCTTGGGTCCAAGCTTGGTCAATTTTGGGAAATTACGGGGCAATACCGAGGCCACACGTAACTATTTGTACGAGGTGATCTATAGCCCTCACAGCTACTTCCCCTGCACCAACATGCCCCGATTTGGGGCCAACGGTGTGCTCACACAGACCCAAATCGCCGATGTCATGGCGTATCTACTTGACCCAGCGTCACCGGTTAATCAGTGAATTTCGCATGCGCGCAACCGCTAGCCAAAACAGTTCATCCGATGAATAACCGGTGATCCTATCCGTCTCGCTGCAGTCGTCAATCAGTAAAAAGGTGGGCGTTCCCACCACTGCCGATCGACTGCAACCCTGAAAGGCGTGCTTGCCAGCACGCCAATCTTCGAGACTCACCTTGGTAATGGGCAGTACCTGGCCTTCTTGGGTTTTTGGGTAGATTGCACCTACTTCGGCATCGAATTTACGACAGGCGCCACAGCTCTCCTGATAGACGTACACCAATACTGGGTCCGCCGCAAACAGCTGAGTCGTTATTGAGGTGAGCACCAAACAACAGCAGAAACGCAACACATGACGCATCTAACAGCCCCTAAAGTTTTTGATACGCGTAATCTTCGACTAGCTGCAGACGGGTGAGCTCAACAATGCCCGAGGGCACCGTTTCAATGCCGAAGGCCAGGTCGTCATCGCTAATGTTGTACGCCAGCATGGTGGTTTCACAGGCAAACAGTCGAACACCCGCCGCCAATAGCTGCTCAATTTGTGCGCTGTACAAGCCACCGTTAGGGTCAACAGCCCCCTCAATCGCCGCGTTCACACCACTGGCAATCAGCACAACCCGAACCGTCACATTGGGCATGTGATCAACCTGGCGCGCCACTTGCCGCAGCGCCCGATTCATATTGGCATCGGTATCGAGGTGAAACACGACACCACCACGGGTGTCAGTGTCGGGTGGCGACGCAGACCAAGCCACACTACTTGCCAGTGCACACATCATGGCGAAGAGCCATAGCGCTGCTTTGAGACCGCTAGCCTGTGGTACCTGCATTCTTCGAATCATCGTCATTGTCCCCGCTAGATCCTGTGACGAAGCCTTAGTGCTTTTAGTAATATTTATATTACTATATTGAAATCTTAGGTGGCAGCCCTTACCAGCCCATTGCTCCACGGGATTACACTACCCGTCAATCTTAATGAGGCCAACCATCGAAGACCCTGTTTGCCGCCACGAAGGGTATAGGCAACACACGCGGAAAACTTGAACGTACTCGGTATCACCATGCCCACTCACACTCCCTATCACTCACGCCATTTGCGACAAATACTGTGTGGCACAGGTGTATATCAGCGTCTGATCCATGGCGCTCTTGTAGCGGCCATCGGATTGTCGGGCTATTTGGCAAATGTACCGGAAGCAAGTGCCCTGGAAGCGGGCAATGGGCTAACACTCAATAGCAACATGACCGTGGCCTACCACGAGCAGCCCAGGGCAGTAACGTCGGTGGCTGAGCTTATTGGAGCAAGTCAGATAATAGGTCGGCTGCGTAGCAATACGTTTTTTTGGCGATGGCACGATCCCGGTGAAAACCAACAAAATCATGAAATTGGCGGTTTAGGGGGCAGCATTGTCCTGCGCTCTGGTCGACTCAATGGTTTCGGTACAGATTTGGGTGTTTACGCTACCAGCAACCCCTATCTCGAGGTCGACACATTAGATTACGGAAAATTGAAAGCCGGGAGAGATGTTATCTCTCGGGGGACCGGCGACGGTGCTTATGCCGTTATTGGCCAAGCCAACGTGAACTACCAAGGCTCTGCCCTGTCGGTGACGGTAGGTCGACAACTCTATGAATCGACATTTACGGCATCGAACGACACCAAAATGATCCCTACTACCTTCGACGGTGTCGCCTTGCAATACGAAGTTAATACGGGCACCCGGCTGCGCGCCGCCTACTTTTATCAAATGAAAGCACGGGGACATGTCAACGGACATGATGTGATCACCGTTGGCGACGCTCAGGGCAATCCATGGTTGAATCAAGACGATGCCGCCGCCCATTTGGGTCTAAGCTACCAGCGCCTTGACGATGCCGGCTTTGATGTCGACAACGCGCTCGTCATGGCAGGCATCGATCGTCAGCTTGGGGCCTTCTTGGGCCGCTTAGATTACCTTCAAGTTCCCCATTTGTTTCATCAAGCGGTACTTGAGTTTAAGGGCGATTTGGCAATCTCTGACCAATGGCACGCGAAGCCGGCCATTAAATGGATGGTACAGCAGGACGACAACGGGGGCTCAATAGGTGGCGCGTCTGGCCGACAAGATGTGAGTGTCACCTATCCCAAGGGGTACACCGATCCCGAAAATCTCGACAGCCAACTGGTTGCCGCAAGACTCGAATTTGGACACTTACCGAGTGGGCTCAACTATCGCATTGGCTACTCACAAGTCGCGGATCAGGCCGATATAGTGGCACCTTGGCGAGGTTTTCCCACCGGCGGTTACACACGCCCTATGGGGCAGTACAACTGGACCGCTAATGAGCGAAGCTGGATGTTACAGGTATATGGCTCTCTCGATCGATTGCTGCCATGGGCAGGCACTCGACTGAGTGTTCGCCTAAGCCGGTTCAACAGAGACGAGCGAAAGGGTTTTGTCGACCGTGACGTAGTCAATATCGACATCGACCAGCAACTGAATGAAAGCCTGTGGGCTCGCCTGCGTTTTTTGAGAGCAAACGACGATGGCCCTACGGGCTACAACGAGTACCGCGTTGAAGTGAATCAATTCTTCTGATAAGTCGCCGCCGTGTGAGCCCTGCTAATCGTCCGCAGCGTCGCTGGGTGTGTCCGGTGTAATGGTCATTAACCATTCACTGGCGGCTACCTGTGTTCCGGCTGCTAGCGCAATTTCCGTAACAACACCGGCAACCGGTGCAATTATCTCGTGCTGCATTTTCATCGCTTCGAGTATCGCCAGCCGCTGCCCTTGTTCCACCGATTGATTAAGCGCCACATCCACAGAGACCAGCTGTCCATGCATGGGAGCGGCCACATGGCCATCGCCTACAGCGTCTTCGGTCGCCGCAGCGAGGCGTGCTCGATCGATAAAGCGAGTGGTTAACGTGGCTGTGCGTATATGCAAGGCGCCCGCGTCAGAGATCTGATAGCCAACATGTTGGCGAAGGCCATCAATGTCGATAAATGCCTGCTCGTTGCGGTCATCGAGCAACGTTACCGCGTAGCTCGCCTCACCCAGCCCAACTGAATAACTACCCGGCTCAGAGCCGGTGCTCACCATAATGGGCAAGGCACCATCAACGCAGTGAGCAACCAAATTCTCGGCAAGCCTTGGCGCCAGTGGCTGTTCGTGCCCTAAGCAGATACGGCTAGCTAAGCTGCCCGTGGAAGACCAGTCTAGCAGCTCTGCACTCACCGACAGGGCCTGCGCCTTGTACTGCCGCTGGTAATGTCGATATAGCAGCGTGGCCGCGCTAAGCGCCAGTGACAAATCAATGGCTGGCGTCGTCACTTGAGCGGGGTAGATCTTGTTGATGAACGCTGTTGTTGCCTGGCCCTCGACAAAACATGGCTGCGTCAATACGTCGATAAGAAAATCCCGATTGCTATCGACACCAAACACAGTACTGCCCTCTAAACTGCGCTGCAGGCTGCGTCTTGCATCATCGCGTGTGGCGCCATAGCCAATGATCTTCGCCATCATTGCATCGTAATAGGGCGAGATCTGATCACCGGTTTCCACTCCCGTATCAACGCGCACGTTGTCGGCGGTGGGCACATCGAAACACGCTAATTTACCGGTAGCCGGTAAAAAGCCTTGGGCAGGATTTTCCGCATACAAACGCACTTCAATGGCGTGCCCATTCAATGTGATGGACGCTTGCTCCAATGGCAGTTGTTCACCCTGTGCCACCCGCAACTGCCATTCAACCAGATCCAAACCGGTAACTAATTCAGTCACTGGGTGCTCAACCTGCAGCCGCGTATTCATTTCAAGAAAGTAGAATGCACCATCGGTATCAAGGAGAAATTCTACGGTACCCGCCCCCACGTAATTGACAGCGGTGGCGGCATCAACCGCCGCCTTGCCCATAGCCGATCGCAACTCTGGGGTAAGCACAGGACAGGGCGACTCCTCAACCACTTTCTGATGACGCCGCTGTATAG
Organism: Luminiphilus sp.; assembly: GCA_965658685.1. Lineage (GTDB taxonomy): Bacteria > Pseudomonadota > Gammaproteobacteria > Pseudomonadales > Halieaceae > Luminiphilus. The sequence continues at coordinate 37,583 of CBFHTF010000007.1, read as the reverse complement.
AGCAATCGCGCTCACCTAAATAAACACTATTTCCGTACTGATCGGCGAACACCTGAATCTCAACGTGTCGCGGGTTAAGCAGGGCGCGCTCAAGAATAAGGTCACTGGCGCCAAAGGCGTTTTGCGCCTCACCCTGAGCCAGCGGAATCGCTTTTGCCACATCGGCCATATCGGTTACTAGGCGCATCCCCCTACCGCCACCACCGGCCGCGGCCTTCACCATGAGGGGTGCACCGAGTTGCTCGGCTTCTTGCAGTAGTCGATCGATTGACTGATCGTCACCCTGATACCCGGGCAGACAGGGAACCCCTGCGGCCAACATTACCTCTTTGGCACGCGCTTTATCGCCCATGACATCGATGGCGTGCTCATTGGGCCCTATGAATATCAGGCCATTGGCTCTGCAAGCACGGGCAAAATCCTGATTCTCCGAGAGAAAACCGTAACCCGGATGAATGGCATCGGCACCAGATTTTGCGGCCGCATGCAAAATAGCCTCGATGTTGAGATAAGACTGTGCGGCAGTGCTTGGGCCAATATGCACCGCGCTGTCAGCCTCTCTAACATGTAGGGCTTGCGCATCTGCATCGGAATACACCGCCACCGTGCGCACGCCCATACGACGTGCGGTGCGCATGATCCGAACCGCGATTTCACCACGGTTGGCAATCAATACTGTAGCTATAGAGGTCATCAACGGCTCCCAAACGACCATTGAGGAGAGCGTTTCTCTAAAAACGCAGCAACACCTTCACGCCCCGAGGGGCCTTGAAGACAATCAGTAAAATTCTCAGCCGCCGCCAAAACAGCCTCCTCACCCTCAAGTTGGGGTAGTTCACGCAACAAGGTTTTGCAGGCTGACACCGCCTGTGGTGAACAACTCATCACATCGCTCTTGATAGGGTTTACGGCAGCGTCGAGGGCTTCCATCTGATCGACGCACACATCGAGCAGCCCTAGCTCGGCAGCTTCTTTACCCTTAAAGCGCGCGCCCGTTAGTAGTAAACGACGGCCGTTGGCATAGCCTGCTTTGCGCATGACATAAGGCGCTATTTGCGCGGGTGTAATGCCAATGCGGGTCTCAGAAAAACCAAATGCCGCATCGGCGGTACCCACGGTGACATCGCAGCTACAGGCCAATCCCAAACCACCTGCCATGGCTGCACCTTCAATAATAGCCACCGTCACCTGTGGCAATGTATCGATGGCAGCCAACAAACGACCAATGCGCGCGCTAGCTTCAATGGTGCTGGAGCGCGGCGCTTCTGCCATCGCACGAAACTCCCGTAAATCGCCCCCGGCACAAAAGAAACCGCCGCGTCCACGCAGTGATACACCACGAATATCGCGGCACTGTGCTAAGTGATGACAGAGAACCAACAAATCAGAAACGACCGCATCGGTCAGCGGATTACGCCGCTCGGGTTGATTGAACCAAACGGATAACCATCCGCCTTCCAGCTCGGTCTCCAGCGCCGGTGTAGGGGGTAGTTGATCCATCGTTACATCCTCGCCACGGCAAAACTATTGGGTTGTAACTCGCGGGATCGGCCCTCAAGCACTGTTTCAAGACAAAAAGCCAAAACTTTGCGCGTATCCCGCGGATCGATAATACCGTGATCAAGAACTTGCCCTGAGGTATAGAACGCGTCTTCTTGCGCATCAAAATGCTGCCGGATCTGGCTGGCCTGCGCCGCCAGTTGTGCCTCTGGTACGGTTTGTCCCTTGCGCTGAGCGGCGACTCTGGCCACTTCTGTCATGGTGTTGGCAGCACTTTGACCCGCCATGACACCAGTGCGTGCATTGGGCCAGGCGAAGAGAAAATCAGGCTCATAGGCCCATCCACACATACCGTAGTTACCTGCGCCGAAACTGGCACCAAGATACAAACTGATCTTGGGGATACGCGCCGTACTCACCGCTTGAATCATTTTCGAGCCGTGCTTAATCATGCCCGCCTGCTCATAGCGAGTGCCTACCATGTAGCCGGTGGTGTTGTTCAAGAACAACAGCGGTAAGTTAGCCTGATCACACAACTGGATGAACTGCGCCGCTTTGCAGGCACCGTCGGGATCAATGGGCCCGTTGTTGCCTATGAAGCCGCAGGCAATACCCGTGATGCTGGCGTGACCGCAAACCGTCGATACACCGTAGCGGCTCTTAAACTCATCAATCGCAGACCCATCGACGACCCGCGCCAGCACCTCGCGAACATCGTAGGGAATTTTTGGATCAGTGGGCACAGCACCCGCCAGCTCATCCGCTGAATAACGAGGCGCTTCGTAGGTCTCGCGATAGACAGGACTGGCCCGTCGATTCCACTGCAACGACGCCAGTAAATCCCTCGCCTTGATAAGGCCATCGAGATCATCCTCTGCGAGGTATTCAACAACACCCGACACGCTGGCATGCATTTCCGTGCCACCGAGTTCCCGGTCATCGGCCTGCTCACCCGTAGCGGCTTTAACCAAGGCCGCGCCGCCCAATGCGGCCATGCCATTGTGGCGAACACCAATGACGTAATCGGACATGCCCGGCATGTAAGCTCCACCAGCCGTAGAACCACCGTGCAAGACCACAAAGGTTGGCAAACCCATGGCCGACATGCGCGCAAGATTGCGAAATACGGCGCCAAACGTCGACCAGAGCTTCACTTCATAATTAAGTAAATTGGCGCCAGCACTCTCAACACAGTGCACTAAGGGTAACTTCTGCCGCATACAGATGGACTGCAGCGAGAGCGCCACGTCTGTTGATGCCCGCGTCGCCGCTCCAGCCGCTATGCCCGAGTCGTCAACCCAAACCATGCAGCGCACACCGGAGACAAAGCCAATGCCAACTAGCATGGAAGCGCCCGGCACGCTGTGGTCTCTATCGGGGTTCTCGACACAGAAATTAGCCAGCGAGTGAAGTCGTAAAAAAGGCATTCCCGGGTCTAAAAGAGCCTGTAAGCGCTGGTGCGGCGTCAACTGTCCCCGGGCTTCAAACGTGGCTTTGCGTTTATCCGAGGCCTGCTGAGCCCGAGATTCAAGAGTCCGCAACTGATCAACGAAACCGAGCATGGCCTCGCGATTGTCGGCATAGCCAGGACTATCGGTGACGATCCGACTAACTATTTGACGCATGATGCTGGTCCAACAAATGTGTAGGTATCTCGACGGGGAAGTCCAAGAGCAACTGGGCAAAGCATTTTGCCTGGGGATCACTCCTTAGGCTGGCGACCCCCCCACCACCGAGGGCGTTGTGCAAAACAAAGTTGAATGCATGGATACCCGGCAAATAATGACGATCGGCTTCGGGCGCGGTCATGAGGTGCTGAAAGCGCTCGGCCACAGCCTGTGCCGTGAGAGCGTGAGCAATCCACGGTAAAAATGACCGGTGACGGGCCATGATACCGATATTGGCTTTATCGCCTTTATCCCCCGAGCGGGCAAACGCCAGACGTTCCAAAGGTACGGAGGTGGTCTCTACACCGGAATACTCTGGCAGCGGAGGCTCACTGGCGGTCGGTGAAGGCGTCAGCGAAATACCGGGGGTTGGCTGCCAAACTGTCTCTGTGATGCCATCAGTGATACGCACGGTTAGAGACGTCTTTGGGATCAAAATACTGAAGAGCCTGACCACTGGTGATGGTTTGGGTCGTGTGCCTGCAAAACTAAACAGCCCGGCCGGTGCAGCCAAAACCATGCCTGTTAAGTCGCGCATTAACCACTCACAAGGTGCTTTATCGTCGTGATGACACGCTACCTTCACTGCCACTTCGCGACTTCGCACATAACGCGCAGCATCGCCCCAGTGGCTCTCAACACCAATAACGTCGATGTTGACGTCGCGATAATCGTCTACGTTACGCGCAATCAGTTTCTGACGTGCTCGCATCAGCGCTTGTTCGGCGAATATCCGGGCTTTATCGGCTGCCCTTCGGCCCGCGTAAAATAGGATGGTGCCCGCACGCCAGCCATCAAACCACGTTAAGCTGGCCTTGTAATGATCTGGCACTCCTCGACCAAGAGCACCGGTGACAGCAACACGATCCTCGGCTATTTGCGCTAACGCCACCCGGGTAAAATCGCAAATCACATCGGGTAATGCGTAATGACTGGGATCGTCAATTTCGTAGAGTAACTGCTCACCGACGGTACCCACCGTAACGATGCCCCCCGTATTGCGCGCTTTGGTAATCACCGTTGAGCCATCGTGGCTGATTTCTGCAATGGGATAACCAATGACATGTAACGAATCGGCCACCACTTCCCAATCCGTGTAATTGCCACCTGACACCTGCGGTCCACACTCAATCAAGTGGCCAGCCAGGGACCCCGATGCGAGTAAATCCAGCTGATCTGGACGCCAACCAAAGGCGTGGATACAAGCTCCTAAGGTCACAGCGCTATCTACACAGCGACCAGTGACAACAATGTCTGCACCACCCGCCAACGCCGAGGCAATGGGGAATGCACCCAAGTAGGCATTGGCACTGGCAATAGCACTCAGGTCGGGCAACACTTCGCCACTGAACATGTCGCGAGCGTCCCGCTGCAGCGCAGGTAAATCATGGGTGATGTCATCACCGAGTACCACGGCAACCTTTAGGTTGAGATTTGCCTCGTCGATGGCGTCACGTAAACGCTGAGCACACTGCTCGGGATTGATGCCCCCTGCATTACTAATGACCTTCACGCCCTGCTGAGCGATCTGCGCAAGGTGGGGGACCATGACGGCGTCAACCCAATCGATGGCGTAGCCCTTGCTATCGTCGGCAGCGCGTGCCCGCGCCATAATGGAGAGTGTGATCTCCGCAAGATAATCGAACACCACATAATCGACGTCGCCGTCGGCGAGGAACTGCGGCAGTCCTAGGTCGGCTTCACCCCAAAACCCTGTGGCGCCGCCAATACGAATACTGTTAGTTGTCATACCGCACTCAAGTCTCCAAAGGCGATTTTTATTGTGACGCTATGATAACGAAAAACCCTCGAGGGGGTGTCACTGTGTGCGTCTGTCTTTGTCTGTACGATGAAGCAAAAGGCGCACGACCTGCAGTGGATGTTCATTTGGTACTCGGTCCAGCAGTGTCTACACTATGCGTCATCACAGGAAGGAGATACTAGGTTGACAGGGCCAAGCACAGACGAACTTCGAGACGATTGGTTAAGAGCAGAGCTACAAGAGGCACTCGACGAAGATTTCGAGATCGAGATGTCTGAAGCCGC
>CBFHTF010000007.1:0-32360 GCA_965658685.1 Luminiphilus sp. | reverse complement strand
GTGGCGCGCATTTACAAAAAGAATCATCCAGAGCTGCTCGACCGACGGCTCTATATCGAATCCCTGCTCAAACTACAGGCTGAACTGATCAAATTACAAGAGTGGGTAGCGCACACGGGCGAGAAGGTCTGTGTCGTGTTTGAAGGACGCGACTCGGCGGGCAAGGGCGGCGCCATCAAACGGATTGCTCAGCGACTAAACCCACGGGTCGTCCGGGTTGTGGCGTTACCCAAGCCCACCGAGCGAGAGCAATCCCAATGGTATTTTCAACGCTATGTCCCACATCTACCCGCGGGTGGCGAAATCGTCCTATTCGACCGATCTTGGTACAACCGCGCCGGTGTCGAGCGGGTCATGGGATTCGCCAGCGAGCAACAGGTGGAGCAATTCTTTCGCGATGTACCCGAATTTGAGCGAATGCTGGTGGGGTCGGGTATCCGCCTAATGAAATACTGGTTCTCAATTACCGATGAGGAACAGCAACTCCGCTTTCTAATGCGCATCCATGATCCGCTGAAGCAATGGAAACTCTCGCCAATGGATTTGCAATCGAGAGTGCGCTGGGAAGGCTATACAAAAGCCAAAGAAGATATGTTCAGACGAACCCATACCGAGCACGCACCCTGGTACATAGTTCAGGGTAATGACAAGCGTCGGGCCAGACTAAATATGATGTCCCACTTCTTGGATCAGGTCCCCTATGAACCTGTGCCCTACGACAAAGTCACGCTGCCCGAGCGAGAATTCAACCCCGAGTACGACCGAGCGGTGTTGCCCGACGAGCTCTATGTGCCCGAGTGCTATTGAACCCTACGCAAATTGCAAACAGCCAAGAGCAACGGTAACCAGCGAGCCCAACAATGCCGTGTTAGGCATACTGACGCATAAGCACATCTACGAGTCGGTCAACTTCATCGACGGGCAGTAGGTTTATACCCGCCGCCGCGGCGCGTCCACCACCTGTCTCAAACTGCCGACACACCTGGTCAGCGCCTTGGCGATTATTCAAGGGAGCGCGAATACTGACCAAATAACCACCGGGGATATCGGTCAGTACCGCGTGGGCTCGGTCAGGGGCAGCATTGGCCAAATGGTTACCGTAGACGCCGCTGACCCGGCGTGCCCAAGGGCTATCGGGTAATTGGATAACAGCTAACACATCGTTTTCGATCAAACGCGGCGCCGACGCCGCGGCTTCCATATCGCTTGCATAAGCGCCCTGCAAAGTTTCAAACAATTCAGGGTCATCAGCTAGACAGGCATCGGGGTGTTCATGAGGCAGTAAGCGTTGGTACAGGGCTTCGGGTGTAAAATGCAAATCGGCCACGTCGGCGCCATAGCCGTTGTAGTTAATCAATACACCCAGCTCACGCCACTGCACCACGTTTCCTTTGCTCGGCAAGGTGGCGGCTAGCTTTTCTGCAGAGGCATCGAGGTTATCACCAAAACAACCAACAACAGCCCACTCTGCGCGCGCCCCTTTCAAGTGACCATTCACCAATAGCGAGGTACAGACCTCTGGAGCGGTGTTGATGAGTGCCGTCAGATTAGGTGACGTTGGTATTTCACCCGCGTAATGGTGGTCGGCGTAAAACACTTGCGCACCCGCGTCGAGTAATCGATTCAAGGGCTCACGATTTTTGTCGAGGGAAATGTCAAGCACTGACACCTCATCGCCGCCAGTGGCATTGACCCGCTCAAGCAAGGCAATGTCACGCTTCACACCGGTGACCAGTTGCGACGCTCTTGGCATGACTTGCCGCAGCTGGAGCAGTGAACAAATACCGTCGGCATCACCGTTAAAGACGTCAAAACAAGGCATTGTCAGTCACTCCTAGGGTCCCTTTGGAAGGTTATCGGGCTGTAGTCATTGCGCGTCAAAGGGTAACAGTAGTCTGCAGGTCGTGTCGTTAACCGTCGCTTTTGCGAACAAAAAAAGCCGCCGGTTCGCAACCGGCGGGCTGCTCAACACTGTTACTGCAACACAATAAGATCGCGATTACGTGTCAACAATGCATTGCCGATACCTTTTACCTCGATCAGCTCATCGACGGCCTCGAACGGCCCATGGGCCTCGCGGTACTCAACAATGCGATACGCCTTGGCGATGCCAACACCATTTAATGCATTCGCCAGCGCCTCGGCACTGGCCGTGTTGATATTCACGGCGGTTGTGTCGGCAAATACCTGCGAGAGACTTGCCGTAACGATGAAAACCGCCATAAGCATGCCACGACCCGCTTTAACCAGCCATGAGTCATGAAGATTACCAGGCGATCTGATGGTGTTTAACACATATTCCATAATGTCATTCTCCCTGTAATGGTCATCGGGATGATTCCCGATACACACAGGGTAAGCTGACAAGTCGCCCGACAAATCATCAGCGGCGCTCGCTGCTCTGTATTAATTGCCACAAGCCGAATTAGAGCGCCAAAGATCTCAGAATGTCGTCAACGATCTGTGCGGGGGCCTCGGCGCCCGTGATTGAACGTCCCATCACCAAGTGGGTGGCACCTTGTGCTAGCGCCGCTTCTGGCGTGACGACCCGGCGTTGATCGCCGATCGCATCACCCGCCAAGCGGATACCCGGGGTCACTCGCAAAAATCGATCGCCCAATGCAGTTCTGAGCAGGTCTGCCTCTTGGGCTGAGCACACGACACCATCGACACCTGCTTGAAAGGCCATAGTCGCCAGGTGACGCACTTGATCCTCAGTGGATGCCTGCACACCAGTTTCCAATAAATCCTCGGGTGCCATGCTGGTTAGCACGGTCACCGCGGTTAATAGCGGCCGCTTAGGCTTGCCCTGCAAGGCCTCTACCGCGGCCCGCATCATGCGGCTGCCGCCACTCGCATGAACGTTCACCATCCAAACACCCAAGTCTGCCGCTGCTTCCACCGCTGCTGCCACCGTGTTGGGAATATCGTGGAACTTAAGGTCTAAAAACACCTCGAATCCCAGCGCCTGGAGCGCTGTAACGACCTGAGGGCCCTCTCGTGTGAATAGCTGCTTACCCACTTTGACTCGGCAACGACTTGGATTGAGCTGGGAGCAAATAGCTAACGCACTGGCTTGGTCGGACACGTCTAATGCAACGATCAAAGGGCCTACGGTGTCATGCACGAACGACTTCTCCTGTATTGCCTAAATCCCGAATGGTGCCCCAGTGCTTACAGCCTGGACAGTACCAGTGCAAATGCTGACCATGGAAACCACAGTGTTGGCAGCGGTAAGAGGAGCGCGCCTCTACCAACCGCTGCAACGTTGAAATTTGTAACTGCCCGTCTTCACCGGCCTCGTTCGCACTGTGTAACTGCATTAGCAGTGTTAAACCACGCAGCGACGGTTTCTTTTCCAGGGCCATTCGCAAAAATGCTTTAGCACTGGCATCACCTTCTGTATCGCGATACTCCTCAGCCAACGCCAAGGTCAGTGCCGTTGACGGGCTCTTATCAAGGCATTGCTCTAACCAACGGCGCAACTCGGGCCGACGCCCCAACGCATCGAGTGACTGACGCAACAGTGGCACCGCCTGGGGCACAAAATCGGGGTCCTGCTCAGGTATGGCCATAAGCACCGCCACCGACTTAGCGTAATCGCCCACTCGATACTCCAGCTCCCCCTGCATGAGACTTGCGCGCACACACTGAGCGTCATATTTCAGTGCCTCTCGCAGCGCGTCTCTCGCCTGGCTCCAATCGTGACGGGACAAGGCCAGCTCCGCCTGCTGGCAACAATAATGGGACAACAACAGCGGGATAGCCTGGCCGACCTCATCCGCAGGGGGTTTGTTTGACTTCAACAGGGAGCGCCGCGGCAACAGGGCTTCGGCAATCTGGCGTGCCTGTGTCCAGTCGTTCTGCGCTTCATAAATTTCGATTAAATGACGCTGAGCAAGCCGCCGGTGCTCGGTCGATTCATCCACCAAATCCAGCAGGAGTCGCTCGGCCCGGTCGAGCAAACCGGCAGAAATATAATCACGCGCCAATTCCAGATGCGCCAAATGCAGCTGCTGGCTGGGTAAATTGGGACGCGCCAATAAGTTTTGATGAATGCGAATGGCACGCTCAACTTCGCCACGCCGTCGCAATACATTACCCAGTGCAATGTGTGTATCGAAGGTCTCGGTATTAACTTCTAGCGCTCGGGTAAACGCATCAATGGCGTTATCTTGACTGCCATCAAGAAGAAAATTGAGGCCACGATAATATTGGGAGGGTAGCTTACTGGCTTCCAACCATTGCTCATCTTCGGAAACATAAGCGCTGCGTCTTCCAAGCCACCACCCTACGGCAATAGCAACGGTCACCAGTATCAACAGGCCAAAGTCAATCACTGCCCGTTAATCCAGCCTTTCGTAATCTGTCGACTTCTATGTTTAATCGATCTCGACGTCGTCGAGCGGCTACCAATCGAGCGCGCTGGTTGAGAATAATGCTAGTGCCGGCTGCCAAGCCGAGAAAAATACCCAAACCTAAACTACAGAGCAGCCAGAAACCTGCGCTGCGCTCTGGTAGTGTTACCAATAATAAGTCGATAACAAGGGGTTGAGTGTTCTGCAGTGCAAACAGTGCGCCGGCGCTTATGGCTGCAATGAGTATGGCCGCGCCAAGCAATTTACCCAGCAGTGCCACCCCTAAAAGCCTGCTTTCAGCGAGCGATTGACCCGCTCACGCAATTCTTTACCGGGTTTAAAATGCGGAACGTATTTGCCCTCTAGCTGAACAGTGTCGCCCGTCTTGGGGTTACGTCCTTTGCGTGGCTCGCGGTAGTGTAGGGAAAAACTACCAAACCCACGAATTTCAATACGATCGCCCTCGGCCAGACATTCGGTCATGTGCTCGATCATCACCTTGACCGCCAACTCGACGTCCTTGGTACTCAGTTGAGTTTGCTGAGAAGCAATCAGCTCAATAATTTCGCTGCGCGTCATAACGGGATTCTTATTTGCTCAGCCGGTATTGTCCACGGCCTGCGCGATGAAGGCAAGTTACTAATTTAAATAGAGTTTTATTTTGGGCAGGGACCCACTCAGATGGGCTCTCGCCCTCCCGTAAAAGCCAGCAAAAAAAAGCCGGCTCAATGGCCGGCTTTTATTAACGCAGGTTTTCGACTCAGTTGTTTTCCATTTGAGCCTTGATCAAGTCACCAATGGTGCCTGGGGATGCGGCTTCATCTTGCTGCTTGAGCGATGCAACGGCTTCCTTCTCGTCTTCCATGTCTTTCGCTTTGATCGACAGACCCAAAGAGCGATTCTTACGGTCAACGTTCACGATCTTCGCTTCGACAGATTCACCCACGTTCAACACAGATCGTGCATCATCGGTGCGATCACGGCTGATGTCGGCGACTTTAATGTAGCCTTCTACGTCTTCGGCCAATTTCACCAATGCACCCTTGGCGTCAACCTCGATGATCTCACCAGTAACGATGGCACCGCGATCGTTGTCGCTGGTGTACAGGGAGAAGGCGTCTTCTTCCATCTGCTTGATACCCAGAGAGATGCGCTCACGCTCGGGGTCAATCGACAAGATAACCGTTTCGATCTCGTCGCCCTTCTTGTAATTACGCACGGCCTCTTCACCCGTCTCGTTCCAGCTGATGTCGCTCAGATGAACCAGACCGTCGATGTTGCCATTCAAGCCGATGAAGATACCAAAGTCAGTGATTGACTTGATGGTACCGGAGATGCGGTCGCCTTTCGCGTGCTCAGAAGCGAAGGCATCCCAAGGGTTCTGGGTGCACTGCTTGATACCCAGTGAGATTCGACGACGATCTTCGTCGATATCCAAAACCATGACCTCTACCTCATCGCCAAGCTGCACGATTTTAGAGGGGTGGACATTTTTGTTGGTCCAATCCATTTCAGAGACGTGAACCAGACCTTCAACACCCTCTTCAATCTCGGCAAAGCAGCCATAATCGGTGAGATTGGTAACGCGCGCTTTAACGCGGCTACCTTCGGGGTAACGATTGGTGATTTCGACCCATGGATCTTCACCCAACTGCTTAAGACCCAGAGATACACGATTGCGCTCGCGGTCGAACTTGAGGATTTTGACATCCATCTCTTGACCGACTTCAACAATCTCACTGGGGTGCTTGATGCGCTTCCATGCCATGTCGGTAATATGCAGAAGACCATCGACACCGCCAAGGTCAACGAACGCACCGTAATCGGTGAGGTTCTTCACAACACCTTTAACAGCCATACCTTCTTGCAGGTTGGCGAGCAGCTCTTCGCGCTCTGCACTGTTAGCAGCTTCCATCACCGCACGACGTGATACCACCACGTTGTTGCGCTTCTGGTCGAGCTTGATAACCTTAAATTCGAGATCTTTACCCTCGAGATGCGTGGTTTCACGCACGGGGCGTACATCAATGAGTGAGCCAGGCAAGAAAGCACGGATAGAGTCGATGTCGACAGTGAAGCCGCCTTTGACTTTACCGTTGATAATACCGTTAACCACTTCGTCGGCAAGGTGCGCAGCCTCAAGACGCTTCCAAGCCTCGGCGCGCTTCGCTTTCTCACGGGACAGTTTGGTCTCACCGAAACCGTCTTCCACGGTTTCCAGTGCTACCTGAACCTCATCGCCAATGCTCAGGGTGCACTCACCACTGGCGTTGGTGAATTGATCGAGTGGAATGACGCCTTCTGACTTTAAGCCAGCGTGTACTGTTACCCACTCGTTGTCGATGTCAATAACCACGCCGGTAACGATGGCGCCGGGTTCCATATCGACGGTTTTGAGGCTTTCTTCAAATAGTTCGGCGAAGGATTCGCTCATTAAATTTACCTATTGGTTGGGCAGCAGCAGCTGCCACCGGCTTCCAGACCAAACCGGGTCATTTCAAAAGAGCGGTTTTCCGTGGAGTCTGGCCGTTAGCCGGAAGCCCGCGTTCCCAATCCCCTAGTAGCAACAAGGTCGAGCACGCGATTGAAGACTGCATCTACAGACAGCTCGGTGCTGTCGATGGTGACGGCGTCCTCTGCGGCGACGAGCGGTGATGCGCTGCGACCAGCGTCGCGAGCATCTCGTTCCTTGATGGCTTCAAGAAGGCGCGGCAGGCTAACACTTTCGCCACGGGCGAGCAACTGTGAATATCGGCGCTGTGCCCGAGCCTCGGGCGAAGCCGAAAGAAATATTTTTAAAGGCGCCGATGGAAAGACAACGGTACCCATATCGCGGCCGTCGGCGACCAGACCTGGTGCTACTGCCAACTGCCGCTGCCGCTCGAGTAATGCGGCCCTGACATCGGGAATAATCGCCACCGCCGATGCGCCGCGTCCGCCCTCCTCTGAGCGAATCGCGCGAGTGACGTCCTGTTCCGCAAGCAATACATCAACACCCTCTGTACCGGGTCGGAATGAGACGTCGAGGTTGGCTGCCACGCTGGTGACGCCTGGGGCGTCATCCCAAGCGACGCCAGCCAATGCACACGCATGGCCCACAACCCTGTATAGCGCGCCGCTGTCGAGTAAGTGCCAGCCCAAATGCTCAGCCAAACGCTTTGCAATAGTCCCTTTACCCGCGCCACTCGGACCGTCGATACAGACGACCGGAACCGTCACAGTTGGCCTTCGCTGTTACTGGGCACTACCTCGAGCCCCAAGCCTGCTTTAGCAGAGAGCTTGGCAAAGCCCGGGAACGATGTTGCCACATGGTCACAGTCAAGAATTTCGATGGTACCGCGGGCACGCAAGGCCGCCATAGCAAAGCTCATGGCAATTCGGTGATCGTGAAACGTCTCTATAGAACCTCCGCCGAATTCACCGCCATGGATGACGATACCATCGGGACGTACCTCATTATTGATACCCAAAGTCGTCAAGCCAGCAGCCATGCTGGCAATACGATCGCTCTCTTTAACACGAAGTTCCTCGGCACCGCTGAGTGTCGTAACGCCCTCCGCGCAGGCGGCGGCAATAAACAAGGCCGGGAATTCATCAATTGCCAGGGGTACCTCCTCTTGCGGAATATCAATACCACGCAGTGGCGCCGATCGAACACGCAAATCGGCAACCGGCTCACCACCTACCTCGCGTTCGTTGAGCACAGTAATGTCTGCACCCATGAGCTGCAAAATGGTCAAAACGCCAGTTCGAGTCGGGTTCATTCCCACATGCTGCAGCAGCAAATCGGAGCCCGGCGCAATACTGGCACCCACCAAGAAGAAGGCCGCAGAGGAAATATCGGCTGGAATGTCGATCTCTGTGCCCTGAAGACTACCGCCGCCCTCTAAACCAATAACGCCATTGTGATTCTCAACGGCATATCCAAAGCCTCGCAGCATGCGCTCGGTGTGATCGCGGGTGGGTGCAGGCTCGGTAACTGACGTTCGACCACTGGCAAATAACCCCGCTAACAATACGCAGGACTTCACTTGGGCACTGGCCATCGGCAGATCGTAATGTATTCCTTGGAGCGAGCGGCCTCCGCGCAGCGACAGGGGCGGCAGGCCATTATCTTGGGATTCGATGACCGCACCCATGCGCGCAAGCGGGGTAATAACGCGTCCCATGGGGCGGCGCAGCAACGAGGCATCACCCGTAAGGACACTATCAAATGACTGACCGGAGAGGATACCGCTGAGCAGGCGCATGGATGTGCCAGAGTTGCCAATATCGAGCACCGTGTTGGGTGGTGTCAACCCGCCAAGCCCAACGCCTTCGATGGTTAAAGAACCGTCGTTAGGGCCTTCAATGCTTACCCCCATCGCGCGAAAGGCCGCGACAGTGGCCAGGGCATCCTCGCCCTCGAGGAAGCCACTGACTTGAGTAGTGCCCTCTGCGAGACTGCCCAACATCACTGAGCGATGGGACATCGATTTATCACCCGGAACCCGCAAAGTCCCCGTCAGGCTGCCGCCCGGCTGAACACAAAATTTCATTACCGCGATGTCTCCTTGGCAGTGGCCGGTTGCGATCCGGTTGCTTGCTTTAACTGTGGCTCTGTAAGGGGGTTGAGTACCGCATCATTGGCGCGACGCACATCGCGACAACGCTGAAAGTACTGTTCCATGGCTGCACCGTCAGCGGTCTTAACCAAGCGTTTCAAGCGAATCAATTCGGCTTCTACATCATCGAGAGCCGCCAGTAATGCAGACTGATTGGTGATGGCAATATCGCGCCACATTACAGGGTCTGAGCCGGCAATACGTGTCATGTCACGCAAGGCGCCACCGCCGTGCTGAAAGGGTGCCAGAGCATTATCGGCCAACGCCATTGTTAAGGCATAAGCCACCATGTGCGGTGAATGACTACTGGCGGCCAATGCCGCATCGTGATCGGCCACCGACATAGCGGTCACCCGTGCACCTGTTAACTGCCACATTGCTGTGACCTGATCCGTGGCGTTGGGGTTGGTGTGTTCAGTGGGCGTGAGAATAATCTCGCGACCCGCAAATAAATTGGGCTTGGCAGCTGCCACGCCGCTGTCCTCGGAACCGGCAATAGGGTGGCCCGGCACATAGCCCTCGTAATCACAAGCCGCGCGTTCAATCACCCACCCTTTAATACTGGCTAGGTCGGTAACAATGGGCGTTTGCGACGATGACTTTAAACGAGGCAGTAACGTGGCAAGTAATTCGCCGGTGGCAATAGGCGGCGCTCCTACCACGATGATATCGGCCCCCTCGATGACGCTATCGAGATCTAAACTCCAACTATCGATGACCCCCAGACTGAGTCCTCGCTCAAGGCTGGGCGCGCGTGGCCCCCAAGCGGCGATGTGCCCCAACCAACCTTGCGTCTTAAGAGCCCGAGCCAGGGATCCCGAGATCAGCCCAAGACCCAGAAGCGCTATTCGCTGACCGGTAAATGCAAGCGTCATTAAGCCAACATCCTCAGATGGGTGCGCGGGGATATGACCCGAGACGCTTGAGCATAATGGAGTGCTCTTCTAACTCGGCCATGATAGAGGCGATCACCTCATCCATGACGTGCCCCTCGCATTCGATATAGAACACGTAAGTCCACTTTTCTGTTTTCGACGGCCGAGAATCAATGCGGGTCAAACTTACCTCGCTTTCCTCGAACGGCCTTAACAAGCTGAGAAGCGCACCGGGTTTGTTCCTGGCCGCCACCAAGATAGACGTCTTATCCATACCGCTGCGCGGCACCGAATCCCGGCCCAACACTAAGAAACGCGTGGTATTGCTAGCGATATCTTGGATAGCCTCGGCGACCTTTGACAGTTGGTAGGTTTGTGCGGCGAGATCACCAGCAATGGCGGCAACACCAAGGTGCTCTTGCGCCTTGCGCGCGGCTTCACCATTACTCGAACAGGCTTCTCGGGGCGTTGTGGGATAGTGGGTATCGAGCCAACCACGACATTGAGCCAAGGCCTGTTCATGACCATAGATGCGTGTCAGCGCATCTGGGTCAGTGCCCGCTCCAGCAAGCAGGTGATGTACCACCGGTAACTCGACCTCCCCCACAATTTGCAGCGGTGACTCGAGAAAACTGTCAAGGGTTTGCCCCACCATGCCTTCGGTGGAGTTCTCGACAGGCACGACACCAAAATCGCAGTGGCGATCTTCTACCTGACGAAAAACAGCCCCAATAGAAGGATGCGCGCTGGGTACAGCAGATTGACCAAAATGCTTGAGCGCAGCAGCCTGGGTATAAGTGCCTGGCGGCCCCAAATAAGCAACACTTAAAGGCTGCTCCAGGGCTAGGCAGCTGGACATGATCTCCCTGAAAATGCGCGCCACTTGGTCGTCGGGCAAAGGTCCCGGGTTACGCTCTTGAATCGCACGCAGTACCTGTGCTTCTCGCTCAGGTCGGTAGAACAGCGGACTGTCGCTCTGGCCCGGCGCATTGTCTGTTTGCTGTGCCGCCAGCTTAATCTCAGCCACCATTTGAGCGCATCGGGCACGCTCGCTGATGAGCGCAAGTAAGGTCTTGTCGATGCGATCAATATCGGCTCGCACCGCTGCCAATTGTTCGTCAGTTGCCATGCCGGTCAGCCGTGTGTCTGTTCAAAAGTCGTCATAAAAGCACAAAGCGCATCGACCGACGCCTCGGGCACTGCATTGTAAATACTGGCTCGCATACCACCCACCGAGCGATGACCTTTAAGGTTCAACAAGTGTTGCTGCTCGGCCTCTTCCAGAAAACGGGCATCAAGCGCCGGATCTGCCAGCGTAAACGGAATATTCATAATAGACCGATTACTGGGATCAATAGGATTGCTATAGAAGTCACTACCATCAATCAGCGCGTAAAGTTTATCGGCTTTGCGTCGATTGATGGCTTCCATGGCGGAGAGACCGCCCAACGACTCAAGCCACTCAAATACCAATCCGGCCAGATAGATCGCGAATGTTGGTGGGGTGTTAGCCATGGATTGGTTGTCTGCCGCCAGCTGCCAACTGAGACTCGCGGGGCAATCAGCTCGCACTTGAGACAACAGACTTCGACGAACGATCACGAGCGTTAAGCCCGCCGGCCCAATATTTTTTTGCGCACCTGCGTAGATGACATCGAACTGATTGACGTCGAGGGGGCCGGCCAAGATCACCGATGACATGTCGGCCACCAGAGGCACTGACACCTTCGGTACCCAGGGAAATGCCAGGCCACCAATAGTCTCGTTGGGGCAATAGTGGCAATAGCGTGCACGGTCACTGCTGTCCCATGAACACTGGGCGGGCACATGACTAAATCCGTCTGCTTCAGAGCTGGCGATGGCGGTGGCCTGAACAAGGCGTCGGCCCTCTGCCAACGCTTTTTTAGACCACTGCCCAGAGACAACGTAGTCTGCCCGGTCGGTCGCTGACGCCAAATTTAGGGGAACAGCCGAGAACTGCTGCGTGGCACCGCCCTGCAGAAACAACACGGCGTAGTCGTCGCCGATAGACAGCAAGCGACGAAGCGATGCTTCCGCCGATTCAATGACGTCTATGAATT
This sequence comes from Luminiphilus sp., assembly GCA_965658685.1. Classification (GTDB taxonomy): domain Bacteria; phylum Pseudomonadota; class Gammaproteobacteria; order Pseudomonadales; family Halieaceae; genus Luminiphilus. Next base: position 20,442 of record CBFHTF010000007.1, on the reverse strand, counting down.
CAGCGCTTCGATGGCTGACTTCCATGACCGAACAACCCAAACCTTGCCAATTGAGTAACTCGGCTTGAGCCCGTGCTAGCACAGGCTCGGGTAGAGCTGCCGGACCCGCACAAAAATTGTGAGCGCGCGCCACTGTTATACCTCGTCGTCTACGGTACCGTCGGGGCCATCATTGGACTGGCTATCAACGTCGTCTTCAGCAATACGACTGACACTCACCAAGTGTTCATCTTCACGGGTGCGGATAACACGTACACCTTGCGTATTGCGCCCCAGCACAGAGATCTCATCAACCCGCGTGCGTACCGCCGTGCCCGCATCGGAAATCAACATAATTTCATCGCCATCAAATACCTGCTCGGCACCCACCAAAGAGCCGTTACGGGCCGTGGTGGCCATAGCGATAACACCCTTGGTACCCCGACCTTTCTGCGGGAAATCGGTCATGGCAGTGACTTTGCCATAGCCCTTCTCTGACACCGTCAAAATCTGTCCACCCGCTTTTGGCACCACCAACGATAGCAATCGATGCTCAGATGACATGCTGATACCACGCACACCCCGGGCGGTACGTCCCATGGCACGAACTGCGTCTTCCGAGAAGCGCACAGCCTTCCCTTCACTGGAAAACAACATGATGTCACAGCTACCGTCGGTGACCGCGGTCCCCACCAGCCAATCATCGGCTTCTAGTTCAATGGCGCGAAGACCCACAGTGCGCTGGCGAGCAAACTGAGCCATGTCCGTTTTCTTGACGATGCCCTTCGCGGTGGCCATGAAAATGTAGTGGTTATCTACATAGCCATCGACGGGCAATATCGATGTGATGCGCTCTCCCTCGTCGAGGGGAAGCAAATTCACCATGGGGCGACCACGGGAGTTGCGACTGGCGAGAGGAATGTGGAACACCCGCAGCCAATAGACTTTGCCAAAGTTAGAGAAGCAGAGAATGGTAGCGTGGGTACTTGCAATGAGCAGGTGTTCAACGAAATCTTCGTCTTTCACCGCTGTTGCCGAACGTCCCGTGCCCCCACGACGCTGGGCCTGGTAATCGGTGAGGGGCTGGGTTTTCGCGTAACCCCCGTGGGAAATAGTGACCACCCGATCCTCTTCGGTGATCAGATCCTCAACCTTCAGATCATGGGGTGAGTCTGTAATTTCGGTCAATCGATCGTCGCCAAACTCTTCCACGATCTCTATCAACTCATCACGAATTACCCGACGCAGGCGCTCTGGGTCACCCAAAATCTCGAGGTAGTCGGCAATTTCCGATAGTTTATCGGCGTATTCCTGCAGTAATTTTTCGTGTTCAAGCCCCGTCAATCGGTGCAGGCGCAAATCTAGGATGGCCTGCGCCTGAGCGGGTGACAGATGATACTCACCGGCATGCAGCCCAAAATTCGGCTCGAGACCATCGGGTCTGCACGCATCGGCGCCAGCTCGCTCGAGCATGGCAGTGACGTCACCGGGCAGCCATGGCCGGCTAATCAAGCGCTCTTTGGCATCCGCCGAGGTCGGCGAACTCTTGATTAGCTCAATGATTTCGTCGATGTTGGCCAGTGCGATGGCCAGACCTTCGAGCACATGGCCCCGCTCGCGCGCTTTGCGCAGCAGATAAACCGTGCGTCGCGTAACCACCTCTCGGCGGTGGCGTACAAACGCCTCGATCATCTGTAGTAGGTTCAGCACCCGTGGCTGACCATCGACCAGGGCCACAATGTTAATGCCGACCACGGACTGCAACTGGGTCTGAGCGTAGAGATTGTTGAGCACTACATCGCCCACTTCACCCCGGCGCAACTCGATAACGACGCGCAAGCCATCCTTATCGGACTCATCGCGAAGCTCGGTGATACCCTCAATCTTCTTTTCTTTTACCAGTTCGGCAATGCGCTCCACCAACCGAGCCTTATTTAGCTGGTAGGGGATTTCATGAACAATAATGATGTCTTTACCGCGGCTTTCGTCGGTGATGACTTCAGCCTTGGCGCGCACGTAGATCCGGCCTCGGCCGGTGCGATATGCCTGCACAATACCCGCGCGACCATTAATAATGGCACCCGTAGGGAAGTCTGGCCCTGGGATGTACTCCATCAAACCATCGACAGTGATATCGGGGTTATCGATATAGGCAATACAACCGGCGATGACTTCGCGCATATTGTGGGGAGGGATGTTGGTGGCCATGCCCACGGCAATACCCGAGGAACCATTAATCAGCAGATTGGGTACCCGTGTCGGCAGCACCGATGGAATCATCTCGGTGCCGTCATAGTTCTCGACAAAATCAACCGTTTCTTTGTCGAGGTCGGCCAACAACGAATGGGCCAATTTGTCCATCCGAATTTCGGTGTAACGCATGGCCGCTGCCGAGTCACCATCGACCGAACCAAAGTTACCTTGGCCATCGACAAGGGTGTAGCGCAAGGAAAAGTCTTGGGCCATACGGACAATGGTGTCGTAAACCGCCGAATCACCATGGGGATGGTATTTACCAATGACGTCACCAACGACACGCGCTGACTTTTTATACGACTTATTCCAATCGTTGTTTAACTCGTTCATGGCGAATAAAACCCGTCGGTGGACAGGTTTCAAGCCATCGCGCACGTCGGGCACGGCCCGACCGACGATGACACTCATGGCGTAATCCATGTACGACTGTTTGAGTTCGTCCTCAATGTTGACGGGGAGAACTTCTCGGGCAATATTTTTCGGGGTCTCTGCCATTCGGCCTGCTTCGCTACGGGAGGAAAATAGGTGGTATTAACCTGCCAAGAGTACCAAATTTCCGGGGCGACGGCCATTTCATCTCAGACAACAGGACGCCGATGGCTCAGTCCCGCTATACTAACGATCATCGTTGCCACATCGCTTGCACTCACACCATGGCCACCCCCGATCTCATCGTACATCCTCGCTGGTTAATTCCTGTCCGACCTCGGGGAGAGGTGTGGTCCGATGTCAGTTTGGTGGTCTCAGAGGGGCGCATCAGTGCGCTGATGCCAACGTCTGACGCCCGGCAATGCGCTGCCAAACAACATGTCGACCTGCCCCATCACGTGCTAATGCCGGGCCTAATCAACTGCCACGGCCACAGTGCCATGACCCTCCTCAGAGGCTACGCGGACGATCAGTCCCTAATGACTTGGCTGAACGACCATATATGGCCCGCTGAGCGTGCTTTTGTGGGCGAGGAGTTTGTGCGAGACGGTACCGACTTGGCACTGGCTGAGTTACTGCTGGGGGGCACCACCACCTTCAGCGACCAATACTTTTTCCCCAATGTCACCGCCGAGCGTGCTGATCTGGCGGGGCTTCGGGCACAACTCTGCTTCCCTGTTATTGAGCTAGCCACCGCATGGGCATCCGACGCCGAAGGCTATCTGACGCGAGGCCTTGCACTGAGAGACGGTTATCGCGACCACGACCGCATTGAAATAGGTTTTGGGCCGCACTCGAACTACACCGTGAGCGAAGCCACACTCAGCCGCGTAGCCACCCTGGCCAACGAGCTCGACGCGCCCTTGCAGATTCACCTTCATGAGAGCCGTGGCGAGGTACAGATGTCCCAGGAAGCTTTGGGTGAGCGTCCTATCGAGCAGCTAGCACGGATTGGTCTGCTGGGCCCCCGAACCCAATGTGTTCACATGACAACTCTGTGCGAGGATGACATCGCCAGCATTGTGGCGAGCGGTAGTCACGTGGTGCACTGCCCGCGCTCAAATATGAAGCTGGCGTCAGGTGTGTGCCCAGTCCCCAAACTTCTCAAACAGGGTATTAATGTGGCATTGGGTACCGATGGCGCCGCCAGCAATAATCGCTTGAATATGCTCAGCGAAATGCAAATGGCGGCGCTGCTGGCAAAAGTATCCAGCGGTGAAGCCACTGCCCTACCCGCTGTAGAAGCATTGGAATTAGCCACTATCAACGGCGCCAAAGCCCTGGGTTATGAAGCCGACCTGGGATCTCTGGAGCCAGGCAAATGGGCAGATATGATTGCTCTCGATTTACAGGCGCCTGCAACTCAGCCGGTACACGACGTGCTATCCCACGTGGTTTACGCCACCAGTGGTGCTGAACTGAGCCATAGCTGGGTGGCAGGCAAGGCGCTCGTGACCAACGGCACCTTAGTCACACTCGAGCTGGACGCAATAAACCGCCGCGCCGAGCATTGGCGCGATGAACTTCAAGCCTTCCATCCACCATCGTCCCATTAGGAGTAACCGTTTGCATGAGTAGTCACCATAGCAACGTCGACGCCGCCGAAATCGCAAAGTTCGAGGCCCTTGCGTCACGCTGGTGGGATCCAACAAGCGAATTCAAACCGCTGCACGATATCAACCCTCTGCGTGCCAACTGGATTGACGACCACTCACAGGTGGCGGACAAACGGTTACTCGACGTTGGCTGCGGCGGCGGTTTATTGACCGAGGCAATGGCATGGCGTGGTGCAAACGTTACCGGCATTGATATGGGCGAGGCACCACTATCGGTAGCCAAAATTCACCGCCTCGAGAGTGAACTGGAGATCGACTACCAGCAGACCACCGCTGAAGCCATGGCCGACGCGCATCCCTGCAGTTTTGACGTGGTGACCTGCTTGGAAATGCTTGAACACGTACCCGATCCCGGATCGGTCATTAGTGCCTGTGCGCAATTGGCGAAACCCGGCGCTGACTTGTATTTCTCTACGATTAATCGAAATCCAAAAGCCTTCACGTTTGCCATTGTCGGGGCGGAGTACCTGTTAAACCTGCTACCCCGAGGCACTCACGAATACAGTAAATTCATTCGCCCTTCCGAGCTTGGCAGCTGGATACGCGAGGCAGGACTGCAGCTGGAGGCCATGACGGGGCTCACCTACAACCCCATTACTCGACACTACCGGCTCAAGCCCGACGATGTATCGGTCAATTACATGGTGCGCGCCAGCAAACCCCGCTGAACGATGTACGCTCCCATGATGAAACAGCGACCACAGGCAGTGATCTTCGATCTTGACGGTACACTGATTGATACTGCCAATGATTTCATTCACGTTGTGCAACGCATGCGACACCAGCTCGGCCTGCCTGCACTGCCACCGGCGGCTATCAGCCGCCGGGTATCGGGCGGTGCCAGTGCGCTTGTTACCTTGGCACTGGGGAGCGCCCCAGAGCACCCCGATCACGAGGCCTTGCGCCTCGAGTTCCTCGACCACTATGAACAAATACTAGGCCAGTACTCTCAGCCTTACCCTGGTATGCACGCGCTAGTGAAGCATTTGTCGAACCAGGGCATACCCTGGGGTGTAGCCACCAATAAAGCCCGGCGATTTGCCGAACCCCTGATGGCCAGCATGGCGTTTTCACCTGCTGCCGACAGCATAGTGACACCTTGTGATGTCACGCAGCCCAAGCCCCACCCCGAATCCCTTTTTCTGGCGTGCCAGCAACTAAAAGCAGATCCGAGACACACCATTTATGTCGGTGACCATGTACGCGATATCGACGCAGGACGTGCTGCAGGTTGTTTCACAATAGCCGCCGCCTATGGCTACATCGATGAAGGCGATTGCCCCAGCGCATGGGAGGCGGATGCTCTCGCGTCGACCCCCCTCGACTTAACCACCATGATCATGAGGATGACACCGTGAGTTGCTACCCCACCAACTGGCAGCCTGCAGCCGATGAATTGCTAGGGAAAACCCTTTTGGTGACCGGCGCCGGTGATGGTATTGGGCGCGCCGTAGCAATTGCCTGTGCCGAACACGGTGCTGAAGTCTTGTTGCTGGGACGAACAGAAAGCAAGTTAGAGGCGGTATACGATGCGATCTTGGCGACCGGCGCTCCAGAGCCCGGCATCATCCCCACTGACCTTAGTCAAGTAAACCACGATGCCCTGTGCGCCTTAGCTGCTGAGTTATCCGAGTCAGTGCCCAAACTCGACGGGCTCATTCATAACGCCAGTATCCTGGGCGACCGCAAGCCGATAGCTCAAACCAGCGCAGCACTGTGGCACGACGTTATGCAAGTAAACATCAACGCTTGCTTCATGCTCACGCAAACCCTGCTGCCATTGCTGAGTAATGCGGCACAAGCATCGGTGGTGTTTACCAGCTCGGGGGTAGGCCGAGTTGGACGCGCCTACTGGGGTGCCTATGCGGTGTCAAAGTTCGCAACCGAAGGGTTAATGCAGGTACTTGCTGATGAACTCGCAAGCACCTCAAAGATTCGTGTTAATAGCCTAAACCCGGGCGCGGTCAATACCGCTATGCGACGTATGGCTTATCCCGGAGAGCAGCCATCACAGAATCCGAGTCCCGCGGATATCGTTAATAACTGGCTGTTTCTGATGAGTGATGCCAGCGACCACATGAATGGACAGGCGCTGTCAGCGCAGGGGTAGTGGCTACAGGCCTGTTTGTTCGACAAGGGCAATAGTGCAGTCAGCGTTTTTTCTTTCGAACAAAACTGGCTTCACCGTCAAACATTCGACGTACCGTGCGTCGCCCAGCTTTTTTGGCTAAACGCTCTAGCTTAGCCTGCTCACTTTCGGTGAGTGGCTTGGCTGTCTTTGGCGGTAGCTTCGCCATGCCATACAGCACATCGACATCACTACCCGGCAGCTCCATCCACTCGCCCTTCTTCAGCTTCGAGGGGATAAACACGTCGCCATAGCGAACCCGTTTCAAACGCGACACCGTGAGCCCTTGGGATTCCCACAAGCGGCGCACCTCTCGATTGCGACCTTCCATTAACACAACATAGAACCATCGGTTGATGCCTTCACCACCGCCATCGACAATATCGGTGAAACGGGCTGGACCATCATCGAGCTCTACCCCCGCTTTCAAGCGTTCCAAAATGCCATCATCAAGGCGCCCCATCACGCGCACCAGGTACTCACGCTCGATCATGCTAGAGGGATGCATTAGGGCATTGGCAAGCTCGCCGTCGGTGGTGAACAGCAACAGACCTGACGTGTTGTAATCAAGGCGTCCTATAACGATCCAGCGACCACCCTTCAGCGGCGGCAGGGACTCAAAGACGGTTCGACGACCCTCAGGATCTTTGCGAGAGCAGACTTCACCGACAGGCTTGTGATATAGCAGGCAACGGACTTGCGCCGTTTCTTCGAGCTGTACCGGCTTACCGTCGAGCTGTACTTTGACGTCGCCCGTAACCCGATCGCCTAAACTTGCAGTGCGACCATCGATCGTGAAACGGCCTTCCTGAATCCAGCGCTCCATTTCCCGGCGCGAACCGATACCCGCTCTGGCGAGCACCTTTTGCAATTTTTCACCACGCTCATCCGTATCAGTGGACGGTGGGGTCTTCGGACGACTCTTTGACTTCGATTGACTCACCTGGCATTTCCTCCGTAAGCGCTTCCTCAGCGTGTAGTGGGGGTTGTTCATTAACCGTACCAATACCTACATCGGCATCGGTATCGGTATCGGTATCGGTATCGGTATCGACCTGATGATTGGGGTCGACATCCTCAAGGGGCAAGTTACCCGACAAGTTGTCGAGTTCTCGTATTTCCGCAAGCGGCGGTAACTCCTCGAGGGATTTCATACTGAAGTAGTCGAGAAATTGCCGTGTTGTGGCGTACATCGCCGGGCGGCCGGGCACATCGCGATGCCCCACAACCCGTACCCAATCACGTTCTTGTAATGTCTTAATGATGTTTGAGCTTACCGCCACGCCTCGGATTTCTTCAATTTCACCACGGGTAATGGGCTGTCGATAAGCAATGAGGGCGAGTGTTTCAAGTAACGCCCGAGAGTAACGGGCGGGTCGCTCTTGCCAGAGGCGCCCCACCCAAGTCGACAAATTTTGACGCACCTGAAATCGCCAACCGCCCGCGACCTCAACCAACTCAAATCCACGATCTTCACAACGGTCGGCGACACTCACCAACGCCTCACGTAAGTCTTCGTTACTGGGGCGCTCAAGGTCGTCAAACAACGTGGCAAGTCGACTGAGAGATAGTGGCTCACCCGCAGCGAGCAGCGCCGCTTCCACGATATGTACTAAGCCAGTATCTGCCATTAATTCGATCTCGCCTTCACGTGAATAGGCCCGAAAGCCTCGGTTTGGACAATTTCCACAAGCGACTCTTTAATCAGCTCCATCACGGCAAGGAACGTGACCACGACACCCAAACGCCCCTCTTCCGCTTTGAACAAGCTCACAAAGGGCATAAAACTGGCCGAGCGCAACGTCTCGAGCACATCCGACATGCGCTCTCGGGTTGACAGGGACTCACGCTGGATGTGGTGGCTTTCAAACATATCGGCACGTCGCAAGACATCGCTGAGCGCCACTAACAGATCGCGCATATCGACATCGGGCAGTGGACGCTCGCGTTCGATATCGGGGGGCGCCGCGCTACCGACCCAAGTATCCCGCTCCAAGCGCGGTAAGGTATCGATATCTTCAGCCGCCTTCTTGAAGCGTTCGTATTCCTGCAGGCGACGAATGAGGTTGGCCCGAGGGTCATCTTCTTCCTCGTCTTCCTCTTTGGAGCGCGGCAGCAGCATACGTGATTTGATCTCGGCCAGCATTGCGGCCATAAGCAGATATTCGGCTGCAAGCTCAAACTGCATGGCATCCATGAGCTCGACGTAACGCATGTATTGCTCTGTGATATCGGACACGTCGATATCAAGAATATCGAGATTCTGACGTCTGATAAGGTACAACAACAGATCGAGAGGGCCCTCGAAAGCCTCGAGAATCACCTCCAGTGCTTGCGGTGGTATGTACAAATCTTTTGGTAGCTCGGTAACCGCCTGGCCCATCACAATGGCGAACGGCATCTCCCCCTGCTGGGGCGTTAGCATGCGTGCTGCAACCGCCTGGGAGGGCTCCAGTGTCACATTGGGTGCAGCCTCGGGCGGCGTATCTGTCATCGAATCGTCATTCACCGCTGCAGTATAGCCTGAACAGACGCCTTTGACGGCAAGGTCTTAGGAAAATACTGCCGTGTCGCCTAGGCCCTGGCGCACAACCACTGGAGGCTCAGCGGTCATATCGATAACACTGGTCGGCTCCAAGCCACAGTAACCCCCATCGATGACGAGATCGAGTTGGTGCTCCAATGTCTGGCGGATGTCATAGGGATCGGTCAGTGGGTATTCATCGCCCGGCAACTGCAGAGTAACACTCATGAGAGGCTCGCCTAACTCCACAAGCAACGCCTGAGCAGTGGGGTTATTGGGGACGCGTAAGCCCACCGTTTTGCGCTTGGGATGCTGCAACCGGCGGGGCACTTCACTGGTGGCTTCCAGAATGAAGGTGTAAGGGCCGGGTGTGATGGTTCGCAGGGTGCGGTAAGTGGCGTTATCAACCCGTGCAAACCCACCCAATTCGGACAGATCACGGCAAACAAGCGTGAAATTATGATTGTCGTCCAACTGTCGGATCCGGCGTATCCGCTCCAATGCTCGCTTGTTACCAATAGAGCATCCAAGCGCGTAGGCGCTGTCGGTTGGATAGGCAATGACACCACCGCCTCGGATGATCTCGACCGCCTGCCTGACCAATCTGGCTTGGGGATTATCGGGGTGGATAGCAAAAAATTGGCTCACAATAAAAACTCCCAGACGCCGGAAACACCTTTAGCAAGCGTCGTTGATACCCCTAACTCCGGCCCGTATTGCCAGGGTCGATGAAAATCGCTCCCCATCGACGCATACAAACCGAACTCCTGCGCCAAGCGTGTCAGCCTTGCAATCTCATCTTGTGTTTGCCGACCGCTGGAAATTTCGATGGCACCGCCGCCAGCGTCAGCGAAGTCGGTACAGAGCGCGCGCAATTTCATCCGCGTCATTGCGTAGTGTAGCGGGTGGGCAAGTACCGCTGTGCCGCCGGCCGCTGTCAGCGCTGTCACCGCCTCCGAGAGTGGCGGCCAGAAGGTTTTCACATCACCTAGCTTGCCGCGACCGAGATAGCGATCAAATGCCCGCGTCTCACTGTCGACAAACCCCGCACTTACTAACCATTTCGCGAAATGGGGTCGGCCTAATTCAGCACCCTTCGCGACTGCTAACGCACCATCGTAGGCATTTGGAAAGCCTGCCTTTTCAAGACGTTGTGCGATTTTCTGGGCGCGTTGCTCCCGCGCTGCGCTCTGATGAGCAATGAAGGTCGTTATTGCCGGCGCCGTTGGATCAAACCCCAAACCCACAACATGAATATTAGCGCCGCCCCAAAGGCAGGATAATTCCACACCAGGCACCAACCGAAGGTTGTTTGGCACATGAGATACTGCGCTCTTAAACCCTTCCAATGTATCGTGGTCGGTAATGGCCAAGGCGCTAAGATCACGCTCTACCGCTCGTGCCAGCAGCGCCTCGGGTGTTAATTCACCGTCGGATGCCGACGTATGTGTGTGGAAGTCGATTAGCAAGGTCTCTACACTCTCGGTATATTGTGCGCCAACGCCTGTGCTTTAACGACAGCATTGGAAACACCCTTAGCCTATCAGACATCGGCGTGTTCGGCGTCATGTAAGCTCTCTTCGGAACTCACCATGAAGCAGTTGCTGGAATTTATCCCCATCATTTTATTTGTTGTCGCCTACAAGTTTGATGGCAGCACAATCGCACTGGGCGACTGGCAATACACGTTCGATGGCATTTTCTCGGCCACTGCCGTGCTTATGATCGCCACGCTAGTACAAGTCGCTCTCATGTGGCTTATTGAAAAGCAGCTGGAAAAACGCCTGCTATGGACGGGCCTAGCTGTTGTGGTTTTTGGCAGCGCCACGTTATTACTGCGCAATGAGACGTTTATCCAATGGAAACCCAGTGTCTTCAACTGGGGCATGGCGCTTGCCTTTGCGGCCTCACAGTTTATTGGTGAACGCAACTTGCTCGAACGTATTATGGGGGCACACTTGGCGCTGCCGGCGCGCATCTGGGCACGACTGTGCTGGATTTGGTCGGCACACTTTACGGTTGTGGGCATCCTAAATCTGGTGGTGGCGTACCGGTTCAGCGAGGCCACGTGGGTCGATTACAAACTGTACTCAGGTTTTGCTTTTACACTGTTCATTATGTTGCTAACTGCCGTTGTTGTGGGCCCGTACGTAAAAGCGGACACAGCAGGCAAAGATACCGCTGAAAACGATCTGAGGCCCTAGGTTTCGGGTTGCAATAAGGAGTACTTGAGGCCATGACAAGGCACCTAACACGCACGACATCAATCCTGTCACGACGACTTGCACGCACGCTGGTAACTGTTTGGCTGGCTTTTGCTGCACTTGCGAGTGCACAGGAAACGGTTTACGTCAGCGACAAACTATACGTCCCTATTCGCAGTGGTGCTGGCGGCGATTATCGCATTCTGCACAAGGGTATTCCATCGGGTACCGCGCTGACACAGCTTGATATCAACGACGATGAAACCTGGGCTGAAGTTGAGACCCGTGGTGGCATCCGAGGCTGGATGCGGGCCCAATTCATTCAATATGCACCCCCTGCTGCAATGCGCGTCTCCGAGCTAGAAGAACAACTTCAGCAGGTCAGCGAGGAGCGCGATCGACTGCGATCATCCCTGTCTAATACCCAATCAGAAGCTACTGAAGTCACCGGTACAGCGTCAGAGTTGCGGGAGCAGTTGGTCTCTGTAGAGGCAGAACTGACCGAGATAAAGCGTGTATCGGCGGCGGCACTCGAGTTGGACGCTCAAAACAGGACCCTAACCACCGAGCTCGAGAGCCTGCGTGCTGATGCTGAACTCCTGAGACTCGAAAACGTCCGGCTGCAGGAACGCATCAGTAATGCGCAAATCATTGATGGTGCACTAGCGGTGCTACTGGGTGTTGCGATTACGGTGGTGGTACCACGCTTGATGCCGAGACGTCGTCGCAATGACGGCTGGTCTTAGCCCATGGCAATAAGAGGACAAAAAAGCATGCTATCTCTCTTGGTAAATCGAGATCTGAAACATTTTTGCTGGTGTGTAGTAGTCGCGCTTTGCACAAGCGTCAATCTTGCTCATGCACAAACCCAGACCGAAACATCCGGCAAAGCCGAGCCCGACAGTGAGATACTGATAAAAATCGCCACGACGTCTGGCGATATCACCCTTAAATTAATGCCCGACAAGGCGCCCGCAACGGTCGATAACTTTCTACAGTACGTTAATAACGGTCATTACGACGGCACGGTTTTTCACCGCGTGATCCCCAACTTTATGATCCAAGGTGGTGGCTTCACGGTTGATTTAGAAGAGAAGCCCACGGGGAATCCCGTTGTTAATGAAAGCAAAAATCGACTGCACAATATTCGTGGCACCGTGGCCATGGCGCGCACCAGCGACCCCGATTCGGCAACCGCGCAGTTTTTTATCAACCAACGTAGCAATCTACGGCTAGATTGGGCACCTGGCCGGCCGGGTTACACGGTGTTCGCGGAAGTCATCGATGGAATGAACGTTGTCGATTTTATTGCCACTGCACCCACCGGGCGTGCCATTGCAACAACGCAAGCGGGTCGAGCGCCGTTTGATGATGTGCCCACGGAAGCGATTGTCATCAAGTCAGTAACGAGGCTGTAACGCGGTGACTCAGCTAAGCATCAACTTGAACAAAATAGCGCTCATCCGAAACTCCCGAAACACCACTATTCCCGATGTCGTTGAACACGCACAGATGTGCATTGATGCGGGGGCTCACGGCATCACTGTCCATCCTCGGCCAGATCAGCGTCACATCCGCGTCGCTGACTGCTTTGCCCTGCACGAAGCCATCGACGTTGAGCTCAATATTGAAGGTAACCCCTTCACATCCCCTCGACTCAGCGACCGCCCAGGCGTAAGTGACTACCCGGGCTTCATGGCACTGGTTGCTGCCATAAGACCTGCCCAGGTAACGCTGGTGCCCGACAGCGATCAACAGCTCACCTCTGACCACGGTTTTGACCTGGAACGGGATGGCAGCAGGTTACGACCTGTTATCGATCAATTGAAGGCTTGGGGCTGTCGAGTCAGCTTGTTTATGGATCCCATACCAGCCGCGATGAGAGAAGCCAAAGCCCTTGGCGCCGACCGTATCGAGCTCTACACGGAAACATGGGCAGCGGCGCATCGAACGAGCAACTGGCAAGCGGAACGTGAATGCTTCGTCGCCACGGCTGAGGCAGCCCACAATCTCGGTCTAGGCGTTAATGCAGGTCATGATCTGAATCTTAACAACCTGCCAGATCTGCGCTTACCCCACTTGGCAGAGGTGTCAATTGGTCATGCCTTCACCGTGGATGCGCTGCGTTTCGGTATTGTCGATACCGTAAAACGATATCTCAACGCGCTCAATTCATGACCTCAGACAGCGCGGAGCACGATTCGGCGCTGCCGCCCTATGTAGTGCCCCACAGCCAAGAAAGCATCCGGGTGCTCCACCGCGACGATCACCTGTTAATCGTCGATAAACCGCACCTTCTACTGAGCGTGCCAGGGCGACATCCTATTAACCATGACAGCATGCTGGGTCGGCTACAACGCTATGACCCCGGGGTAAACGCGGTGCATCGGCTCGATCTGGATACCAGCGGTTTACTGGTGGTGCCCAAACATCGAGAGGCACTCGCCGAGCTGAGCCGCAGCTTTCAACGGCGGCAGGTGCACAAGGTGTACACCGCTCTGGTATGGGGGCAAGTACCCCGTGATCACGGTGTCATCGAACTGCCTATTATTAGTGATTGGCACAATCGCCCGTTGCAAAAAGTGTGTGCGCTAACCGGCAAACCCTCGACCACACGCTATCAAGTCACGGCTAGAAGCCCTCACCGCACACTCCTTCGATTGCAGCCCATTACGGGTCGATCTCACCAACTGCGCATTCATTTGCGGGAATTGGGGCACCCTATTTTGGGCTGCGATATGTATGCCCATGAAGAAGCCTTCACAGCTGCCCCCCGCCTGCTGCTGCATGCCACGCGACTAGGGTTTCCCCACCCGCTAACCGGCGAATGGTTGTCTGCTTACTCACCCGCACCGTTTTCAATTAATGGGCTGTTGCCAATTCGCCCCGGTTAAGATGTAACCGGGGCTTGGGCGATTTCGTTGCTGTTGGCTACCATACAGCGTTGCTTGGAGGATTAGCTTAGTGGTCAACAGCTCAGAGCGGGAAGGCCGCCACATTATTGTCGCAAAACCCAACCACTCGTCGACTTGGCGCGCTAACTTATGGGCGCTCATCGCCATAGCCGTACCTTCGATGGGAGCGGCCATTGGCTTTACGCTGATGGGTGCGTGGCCCATATTACCCCTTGCCGGTGCTGAACTGGGCGCCCTAGGAGGCGCGCTCTATTACGTTAACTGGAAACTACAGTACCGGCACGTCATCACCTTTGATCAAGATTCGGTGCGCATTGATAAAGGGCATTATGCCCCTAGACGCACGTGGACCTTTCCGCGAGAGGACACATCGTTGGCTGTCACACCCGAGCGCCACCCTTGGGATGGACCCTCGCTATCGGTGCACAATAAAGAGCAACGGGTTGCCGTCGGGGAATTTCTCAATCGCGATGATGCGATGGCATTATTAGCACTACTGCGCAAACAACTGCGTACCGGGACCCACAGCGCCACTACCGAGCGGCAGCTGTGAGTTGTTTCGGCTGCTGTTATCCCCGTCCAGCGTTACAATAGGACTTTTAAGCGAACACGACACATTATGAATTCAGCTTCTGCCCCCAAGGTGGGCTTCATTTCGCTGGGCTGCCCCAAGGCATTGGTAGATTCCGAGCGCATCCTGACGCAACTCCGACTAGACGGGTACGAGGTAACACCTCAGTACGATGACGCAGGCGTTGTTATCGTCAATACCTGTGGCTTTATTGACAGTGCAAAAGCCGAGTCTCTGGAAGCCATTGGCGAAGCACTGGCAGAGAATGGCCGAGTGTTAGTGACGGGCTGTATGGGCAAGGGCGCCGATGCAGAGCGCATCCTAGAGGCACACCCGAAAGTCTTGGGTATTAGTGGCCCTGCCGCTTACGAAGAGGTCTTAAGCGAGGTGCGGCGTGTTTTACCCCACACTCGGACACCCAACCCACTGATTGATCTGGTGCCCGCCCAGGGGGTGAAGCTCACTCCCCGGCACTATGCCTACCTCAAAATATCAGAGGGCTGTAATCACCGTTGTCGATTTTGCATCATTCCCAGTATGCGCGGTGATTTAGTGAGCAGACCCATTGGCGACATCATGAAAGAAGCCGAGGGTTTGGCTCGAGCCGGTGTCAGGGAGCTGTTGGTTATATCGCAAGATACCAGTGCTTACGGGCTCGACCTTAAATACCGAACCGATTTTTGGCAGGGGCGGCCGCTTAAGAGCAACTTACAAACGCTGGCCGAGACCCTTGCGGAATTTGGCATTTGGGTGAGACTGCATTACGTCTATCCCTACCCCCATGTAGACAATCTCATCCCCCTTATGGCCGAGGGCAAACTGCTGCCCTACCTCGATATACCCCTGCAGCATGGCAGCCCATCGGTGCTTGCGCGCATGAAAAGACCCGCTGCCGCCGAGAAAACACTAGACCGCATAAAACGTTGGCGTGATTTGTGTCCCGACCTAACACTCCGCAGCACCTTCATCGTGGGCTTTCCCGGTGAAACGGAAGCAGAATTTGAAGAACTTCTCGATTTCATTGAAGAGGCTGAGATCGATAGAGCAGGCTGCTTCAAATACTCCCCCGTTGATGGCGCGGCCGCTAACGCGTTACCCAACCCTGTACCCGAGGACGTGAAAGAAGAGCGTTGGCAGACCTTCATGGCCATGCAGCAAGCCATCAGCGCCGACAAATTACAGCGCAAAGTAGGTACAACCATTGAGGTGCTGATCGATCAAGTCAGCCCTGAAGGTGCCATTGGCCGCTCCAGCGCCGATGCGCCCGAAATTGACGGTCTTGTGCATTTACCGGGAGCGACTGATTTGGTGCCAGGGGATTTTGTGCAAGGCGAAGTGACCGCTGCCGATGCCTACGATCTTTGGATCGAGTAAGCCTTGAACATCGTCATACTGCGGTCTGAGGACTTCATTGATCCCCACTGCGCTTTGGTTAGTGATAGGCGGGCAGAGCATATCAGGCGTGTGCTTCGCGCCCAGCCGGGTGATCGCCTGAGGGTGGGTTTACTAGGTGGCGGCAGGGGCGAAGCAGTTATAACGAGCTTAACCCCCACTGAAATAACACTGTCACTGCCAAACCTCGCCGACCAGCCCCCGCCATCGCGCCACCCTTGGCGCTTGGTGCTTGCATTACCCCGACCCAAAATGCTTCGGCGGGTACTGCGTTGCTGCGCAGAGCTGGGGGTATCGAACGTGCATCTGATACACAGCTATCGGGTTGAAAAAAGTTATTGGCAAAGCCCCTTGCTCTCACCCACCGCACTGGAGCAGGCACTCTTGGCCGGACTAGAGCGCGCAGGTGACACGGTTGCCCCCCAAGTCACCCTACATAATCGCTTCCGACCGTTCATAGAGGATGAACTACCCGTGTTAGCTGCTGGGCATCCCATTTACCTCGCCCACCCGGGGTCAACCCGTGGACTGCCCACCGATGACGGCGAGCAAGCCACCCTGGTTATTGGGCCCGAGGGTGGCTTCATTCCCTTCGAAGTCGACCTTGCAGAAGCCGCTGGCGCTGTCATTTGCACACTGGGTATGCGCACGCTCAGCGTTGATACGGCGGTCAACACTGCCCTATCGCGGCAGCTCTACACGCCGTCTGGGTGACTCGAGCTGCGAGGTTGAGATTACCTACGCAGTGACACCGGTGCCTAAAGCGCAGGCAACACCCGTGCCCTTCAGCCCACAGTATCCCCCCGGATTTTTATGCAAATACTGCTGATGGTAAGCCTCAGCATAGTAAAAAGGTGGCGCATCCATGATTTCAGTGGTGACAGCCCCCAAGCCCGCTTCAGTCAGCTTCTCTTGGTATTGTGCCCGTGAGCGCTCTGCTGTTGCGCGCTGTTCTTCGCTGAAAAGATAGAGTCCCGAGCGATACTGCGTACCCCAGTCGTTGCCCTGACGCATGCCCTGGGTTGGATCATGGTTCTCCCAAAAAACGCGCAACAGGTCGTCAAAACGGATAACTGAAGGTTCGAAAACAATAAGTACCACTTCGTTATGGCCTGTTTGGCCTGTGCATACTTCTTGGTAAGTGGGGTTGGGGGTGAAGCCAGCCGAATAACCGACAGCGGTTGTGTAAACGCCCTCCAGCGTCCAAAACAGGCGCTCTACACCCCAAAAACACCCCATACCCACAATGAACTGCTGATGCGTTGCCTCAAAGGGGGGGTAGATAGGTCGCTGGTGTACCGCATGCTCATTGGGTAACACAATCGGCTCGGCTCGCCCCGGTAGTGCCTT
Organism: Luminiphilus sp.; assembly: GCA_965658685.1. Taxonomy (GTDB): domain Bacteria; phylum Pseudomonadota; class Gammaproteobacteria; order Pseudomonadales; family Halieaceae; genus Luminiphilus. The sequence continues at coordinate 3,078 of CBFHTF010000007.1, read as the reverse complement.
GTCCGCGCTGGGCAGCGCATGTTTACGTCGAATATCAAACAGACTCATCGTGTGACCCCGTTAACAGATGGTTGACCATCGTCACAACCTACTCAGAAAAACGCAAGACATCGTCTCAGGCCAAGCAGCCACAGATGTCCCATGTCGATAAGCTGTCATATTACGCCTTTAAGGTAACTTCATCTGCAGGGGGACCAAGGATATGACCCGGGAAAAGACGACCATTCAATTCGATCCATCCGCGTTTTCTAGCCGAAAACTGCTGGAAGTCGCAAGCACAGGCCATGCAAGCAAGGCATCACCGACAAGTGCTCCCGGACGCGCTGTGACCCAAGCCCCTGTGGAAGCCCCTGTGGAAGCCCCCGTGAAAGCCGCGGTCAATGAACTCACACGTCGCGGGCACTACTTGACGGAACTCGTTGATCGGGGTCTTATTTCACTCTGTTGAAATAAGGAAGCGCGCACCATCAGTAAAACACCCTCCTTAACCAATCGCACCGACATAGCCGCTTTCACGCGAAAAGCCCGAGCAATACGCTCGGTCACTAACCGCCAAACTCGGCTTTGCTTTGCGCTCGACGCCACAGCTAGTCGAGAGGCCACCTGGCAACAAGCACGTCGCGCGCACGCTGCGCTCTACTCCGCTGCCACTAACACCGCCGACTTGGCCGTACAATTATGCTACTACCGGGGCCCCTCAGAGTTTCACGCCAGCCCTTGGATTAGCCATGCTCCCCTGTTACTTGAGCGTCTCGAAGCAGTAACCTGCGCCGGTGGCGCCACCCAAATAGAGCGACTGCTTCATCACTACCTGCGCACCGGCACGTCTACGGCCCCGGTACGGGCTCTCATATTTGTGGGTGATGCTGTCGAAGAGACCAGCGCTCGTTTAACCGATTTAGCCGGGCAATGCGGCATCAAAAAACAGCCGATCTTTGTCTTTCAAGAGGGTAACGACACCCTAGCCGCGCAAACGTTTGAACAGATGGCGCGACTCAGTGGTGGCGCTTATGCCCGACTTAATGGCGACAGTGGTACCTTACTGCAAGAGTTACTCGGCGCAGTGGTACGCTATGCAACCGGTGGCCGCCTAGCGCTCACCAGCTCCAACAATGACAGTGATAAACTTCTGCTAAGGCAACTGCCAGGCAAGCGTCAATAAGCATTCTTTCAATAAGTCAGTTTTAGGAGTCCTGTGCCTCGTCTAATCGTTATTTTTGCAGCGCTGCTTGCCATCGCCATTTTGGTGCGCCGAATTCAGAGTATGCCGCCCCAAAAGCGACGGGCCGCTTACTGGCAGCTATCGTTCGCTGCTGTTGTGGCAGCGGTGGTATTGCTCACGGCGCTAGGAAAAATGCACTGGCTGGGTGCTGCACTCACGGGTCTGCTAGTCATGGTGCGGCAATTACTGCCAATAGTGATTCGTACCTTTCCCACACTCCATAACCTTTGGCAGCAGCGACAGAACACTAAACCCAGTGGCCATTACTCTGAGGTAAAAAGTGCACTTCTGGTCATGACCCTCGATCACGCGAGCGGGGAACTAAACGGCCAAGTCGCCGACGGACCATTCAAGGACTGGCGACTCTCAGACATGTCCATCCCACAGTTGCAGCAGTTTCTCAGTTACTGCCAACAGCATGACGACGATTCGGTGCAGCTTTTGACCAGCTATTTGGAGCAACGCTGCCCCGAGGGCTTTGATAACCAGACCAACAGCAACGCCGCCGAGGGAAACGGTGCTATGACTCGCTCGGAGGCGCTCGCGGTTTTGGGTTTGCCCGAGAACGCCACCGAGCAAGATATCATCAGTGCTCATCGCAGTCTGATGCAGAAACTACACCCTGATCGTGGCGGTAACGATTATCTGGCGGCAAAACTTAATCAAGCTAAAGATGTCTTAATACCCTAGCTAGGCTTGCTATCTTTGGGCGGCTACAGCCAGCCGGCACCGCCTACTTGAGCACATCACAGTTGAGGAACCCATGACGGACACGCATATCATCTGCAATCAAGATGGCCATTACTGGGGCCGAGGCAAACGCTGGGTGGATGGTCGGGACCTAGCCAAAGTCCTTCATTACGGCTATCGCGATGAAGCCGTCAATACTGTATTCGAACTGAGTTCAAAGGATGTCGATCTTCGCTGTGAGATTCAGACAGTGACCCTCCTCGAGGGCAAGCTACCAAAACTTCCTGTATCGGACATACCGGTACCCGACATCGACAACATACAGTTAGCCTTACAGACCGAGGCCTCTTGAAAAACAGCGAAACACACCTATTAAGCAAGTATTAGCCCTAACGGGTATCTGAGGAGCAAGAAAGATGCGCATTCTGCTGTTTTTAGCCACCAACTTGGCAGTCATGATCCTGGTTAGCATTGTCTTTCAGCTGCTGGGCTTCCAAGGCGTCTTGATGGCCAATGGCGTCGACCTCAACTTACAGGCCCTCTTGGTATTTTGCGGACTGTTCGGCTTCGGAGGCTCCTTTGTTTCACTGCTGCTATCGAAGTGGATGGCCAAGCGCGGCACGGGCACCACGATCATTGATCAGCCGCGCAATCGTGAAGAGCGGTGGCTGCTTGAGACGGTGGAAAGTATCAGCAAAGAAGCTGGCATCAAGATGCCAGAGGTTGGGATATTTCCCTCCGATGCCGCCAACGCATTCGCCACCGGCTGGAACCGTAACGATGCCCTGGTGGCCGTCAGCGCAGGACTGTTGCGACGCTTCCAACCCAATGAAATACGGGCAGTATTGGCCCACGAAATCGGGCACGTCGCCAACGGCGACATGGTCACACTGTCACTGTTACAGGGTGTGGTTAACACCTTCGTCATGTTCTTTGCTCGCATTATTGGGCATACGGTTGACCGGGTCGTGTTCAAGACCGAGCGTGGTTATGGGCTAGGTTATTACGCAGTCACTATTGTCGCCGAGATCGTGTTGGGTCTTCTTGCCAGTGCCATCGTTATGGCGTTTTCACGATACCGCGAGTACCGGGCGGACGCTGCCGGTGCCCGACTCACCACCCGTGGCGATATGGTTGCAGCATTGCAACGGCTAAGTGCTGAACAA
>CBFHTF010000006.1:0-52774 GCA_965658685.1 Luminiphilus sp. | reverse complement strand
GTGGGGCGCCACTTCCGACGTTATAGTCGTCGCATTCAAGATTCGATGGGGTCGGTCACACAGGTTAGTGGAGAAACCCTTGGCGCTTTCGATACCGTCCGTATTTATGGGGCAGAGCAGCAGCAGAGCGCGCGCTTCCACGAAGCCAGTTTGTTCAACCGTAATCAAAGTCTCAAGCTCGCATTTGTGCAGGCAGTGTCCACGCCGGTGATACAAACCTTGTTGGCATTCGCCTTGGGTGCGTTGTTTTGGTTTGCCCTAGAGCCGTCGCTTCTCTCTGGATTCTCAGCAGGGTCACTCGTGGCATTCATAACGGCGGCAGCGCAGTTGGGGAAACCCATCCGAACACTGAGTGGCATACAAAGCGTGGTACAACGGGGCTTGGCGGCTGCGGAAGACGTTTTTGATCAGCTGGACGTGCAGTCTGAACTCGATCGGGGACGCATCGCTATTACTCGAAGCCATGGTGATATTCGCCTGGAGCAAGTCTGCTTTCAGTATCCAGACGCCCAACGGCCAGCACTTCAAAGCCTGTCTCTTACCCTTGGTGCTGGCGAGACAGTAGCCATTGTTGGTCGCTCGGGAAGTGGTAAATCCACCTTGGTGCAATTACTTCTGCGCTTCCATCAACCCACTGATGGCACCATTTTTCTCGATAACACGCCAATCAACGACTATCGGCTTGATGACTACCGACGTCAGTTTGCAGTGGTGTCTCAATCCATTGATATGTTCAGTGACACCATCCGCAATAATATTGCATTCGGGGCATTGGCCGATGTCAGTGACCACGCCATAAAACAAGCTTGTGAAAACGCGCATGCAAATGAATTTATTGACTCGCTACCCGCCGGTTTGGATACCGTACTGGGTGATGGCGGGAGTGGCTTGTCGGGGGGGCAACGGCAGCGGCTAGCGATTGCCCGAGCACTACTCAAAGACGCACCCGTGCTCATTTTGGATGAAGCGACGTCGGCGTTAGATACCGAAAGCGAGGGCTATATTCAAAACGCTATCGATACCATTACCCACAATCGAACAACCGTCAGTATTGCCCACCGACTGGCCACCATTGAGCGGGCCGATCGTGTGGTGGTGCTCGATGGTGGGTGTATTGTTGCGCAGGGCCCTCACAAGGAATTGCTAGCAAACAATCCGCTTTATGCTCGACTCTACCAGGGTGGCAGTTTGATCGAGGACGATAAGCTCAGTGACAGCGATGGTGAGTAGCTGGCGATATAGATTAGAGTCATGGGTTACTAACGTTTGGTATAGCCAGAGCCCAGGCTGGCTCTGGTGTTTACTACCCTTGAATCTACTCTTTCGGGCCTTGGTCTATCTGCGTCGCTGGCGTTATTTGAATGGATCTTTGACCCGTCAAGCCCTGCCGGTGGTGATCGTGGGCGGAATCACCGTCGGTGGTACCGGTAAAACACCGGTGTTACTCGCTCTGTATCGAGCTCTATCGTCGCGAGGCTTTTGCGTGGGTGTTGTCAGTCGTGGCTATGGTGGCTCGGTATCTACCACTCCGACCATGGTGCAAGTAACCTCGAGTGCACAGGATGTAGGCGATGAGCCCTTGTTGTTGGCCCGAGCGGGTTGCACGGTGGTGGTTTGTCAACAGAGAGCACTGGCGGTGGCGCATTTGGCGCAGTACACCAATGTGCAGGTGGTACTGTCCGATGATGGACTGCAACATTACGCTATGGCGCGTGACTTCGAGATAGCTGTGCTCGATGCCAAGCGACAGGTGGGTAACGGTTGGACGTTACCAATGGGGCCACTGCGTGAGCCGGTTTCTCGCCTCAATGAGGTTGACTGGGTACTTATACGTAATGGTGAGGAGTCGGACACCGGATTTCGCTATCGCCCCACTGGCTTCTATCACGTCGCCTCTGAGAGCGAGATTACCATTGATGATGCGCTAAACGCCTGGCGCGACAAGCACGTGTTGGCCGCTACCGGGCTTGGTCAGCCTGAGCAATTTTTTGAATTGTTAGAGACCCTGGGCCTGGTGCTCAAGCGCTACAGTGTGCCGGACCATGCCCCGCTCGATACCGAGATCCTTGCGCGCGCCAGTGCGGACGTTATTGTGCTCACCGACAAAGATGCGGTGAAACTGCCAGGGACTATTGATCGAGAGCTTGCACAACGTCTCTGGGTTCTGCGCATCGAGGCACGTTTGCCCGAGGGTTTGGTTGATGCTGTCTCACAACGATTAAGTGCTTGAGGATCGCTCAAATGTTTCATGTTGTTATTCCTGCGCGCTTTAATTCAACCCGGCTTCCCGGTAAAGCCTTGGCAGATATTCATGGTTATCCCATGCTGTATTGGGCGTGGCAGAGAGCCCTGAAAGCCGGTGCTGTCTCTGTCGTCGTTGCCACCGATGATGAGCGTATTGAGCAAGCCATGACGCATTATGGGGCGCAGGTTGTAATGACCGATCCCGCTCACCCGTCGGGCACCGATCGTTTGGCCGAGGTCTCTGAAACGCTGGGCTGGGCTGACGACACGATTATCGTCAACCTTCAAGGAGATGAGCCCCTAATGCCTCCGGAGAATCTCGCAAGAGCGGCCACAACACTTCAGGAAAACCCAGAGGCCTCTGTGGCTACCTTTGCTGCACCGATTGCTGACGCTTGTGAGTTTGGGGATGAGGCCGCGGTGAAAGTGGTCTGTGATTACCAGGGAAGAGCACTGTATTTCTCCCGAGCATCAATTCCTGCTGAGCGGGGAGTGGCGCCCGTGAGCCCATCAAATCGTGCGTGGAGTGTGGCGAGGCGGCATATTGGACTATACGCCTATCGGGCGGGTTTTCTTCGCCGTTTTGTACAGTGGGCACCGGCTAACCTTGAGCAGCTGGAGGGCCTAGAGCAGCTGAGAGCGCTCTACTATGGCGAGATCATTATCGTTACGGAGCCGGCGTTGCCTGTGCCGGCGGGTGTTGATACCCCGGAAGATTTAGTGCGTGTTAGAGCACTACCAAGGCCATATTTTGATACCTGAAGCCAACGTATTACTGGCATCGAGCCATTACCTGGGGCTCCAGTCGTTTGCCGAGTACTACAGCGTGCTGTCTGATGATAGCCAAGCCGAGCCCCTCTGGCGGTGGGCCAGCGCGCGGCAGCTACGGTTAACACCCTTAGGCTCAGGTAGTAACGTTGTGCTTAAGCGGTGGCTGCCTGGGCTGGTTGTGCAGGTGAAAAACCGCGGCATAACGTTGTTATCGGAAACGCCAACGTCGGTCGAGCTCAGGGTGGCGGCCGGCGAGAATTGGCATGAATTCGTGATCACCTGCGTGGCATCGGGATACTTCGGCCTTGAAAATTTAGTGCTTATTCCCGGGACAGTAGGTGCAGCTCCAGTACAAAATATTGGCGCTTATGGTGTTGAAGTCTGTCGTTTCATTACCGCGGTAAACGTATTGGACTTGGCAACGGGCAGACCTGAACGCTTAGATAATGAAACATGTGCCTTTGGCTATCGCGACAGTATTTTCAAAAACCGACAGCGGGGTCGTTACTTTATTTTGTCGGTGGATTTTTTATTGTCGAAAGTCGATGAACCCCTTGTTGTGTATCCGCCTTTGGTAGCGGCGCTGGAGGGCGAGCACGCAACTGCAAGCGATGTGGTCGATGCGGTAATCGCTCTGCGTCGTGAAAAACTGCCCGACCCTGAGCAATCTCCTAATGTGGGCAGCTTCTTTAAAAATCCCCAGGTACTCCCGCGCGTCGCCGAATCTCTGGCACAACGTTGGCCGCAGATGCCACAATTTCCTGGCACCGATACCTTGGTCAAGTTATCGGCTGCCTGGTTACTTGAACACAGCGGTTGGCGCGGTCGATCGACGGGGGGGGTAACGATGTCGGCACAGCACGCTTTGGTGTTGGTTAACCAGTCTGCAATGGATGCCAATGCCCTGCTTACGGCGGTAGCCACTATTGTTGATTCCGTCGAATCGAGATTTGGGGTACGTCTTGAGATAGAGCCCGATGTACTAGGTGTTGCTGAAGCACCAGAGGAATCGCAGGGTGACAGTGCCGACAGCGTCACCCCCATTACCCGTGGGATAACCGGTTAAGTGGCAGAGCATCTGTTCGATCATGAGGGCTTTTTAAAGACCCTTACAAGCCGACCGGGCGTTTACCAGATGTACGACCGAGCGGGTGCCTTGCTGTATGTAGGCAAAGCGAAAAATCTGAAAAATCGTGTAACGAGCTACTTTCGGTCTAGTGGACTGAGCACCAAGACGATGGTTTTGGTGAGTAAGATTGCCGATATACAAGTGACAGTTACAACCACGGAAGTCGATGCGCTATTGCTTGAGCACAATCTTATTAAGGAGCATCGGCCACCCTACAATATTGATCTTAAAGACGACAAATCGTATCCCTATATTTATTTATCCAGTCACGATCGCTGGCCACGACTAGCCCTACATCGCGGACCTAAGCGACGCAAAGGTGAGTATTTTGGGCCTTACCCCAGCGCAGGCGCGGTGCGCTCTACGCTGCACTTGCTGCAAAAAGTGCTCAAGGTGAGACAGTGCCAAGATAGCTATTTCCGCAATCGATCGAGACCTTGCCTGCAATACCAAATTGGCCGTTGCACAGCACCGTGTGTGGGTTTGGTGTCGGATGAGGATTATGGTGAGCAGGTTGATAAAACCACCTTGTTTTTAAAAGGTAAGTCCCAAGAACTGATGGTGCGATTGGCTGATGAGATGGAGGCGGCGGCGGCTGAATTAGCGTACGAAAAAGCGGCAGAGCGTCGCGACCAGCTGGCTCAATTACAACAAGTGCAATCAGTACAAGGCATCGAAGGTGCTCGTGGTGATCTCGATATTTTTGCTGCCAGCTGTCAGTCGGGGGCGGCCTGCGTGCAGGTATTGTTTGTGCGAGAGGGCCGCGTCTTGGGCAGTCGCACGTTTTATCCACCCCTGAAACTGGATGAAAATCCTGCACAAATTCTTGAAGCATTCCTTCCTCAGTTCTATTTGTCGGGTCGACAAACCCTACCGGCTGAAGTGGTGTTGGGTGTAGCTCCCGAGGGTTGGGAGGCACTAGAGCAGGCGTTAACGCAGCAAGCAGGCCATAAAGTGAGCCTTCGAAGCAAGGTGCGAGATGCTCGTGCCCGCTGGCTACAGTTGGCTCAGCAAACCGCCGATAGCAATTTACAATCGCAGCTCAGTGGTAAACAAACCATGGCGGGGCGTTTGGAAGCCTTGCGTGCTGAGCTGGACCTTGATGCCGCGCCAACACGCATAGAGTGTTTCGATATCAGCCACAGCAGCGGTGAAGCCACTGTGGCATCGTGTGTTGTCTTCGATAGTGAGGGTGCGCGAAAAGCAGATTATAGGACGTTTAATATCAAGGACGTCGCGCCAGGTGATGACTATGCCGCTATGCAACAAGCGCTGGAGCGCCGATTTAAACGCCTAGCGGCGGGGGAGGGACAACTCCCCGACCTGCTACTTATCGATGGCGGTAAAGGGCAAGTAGCACAGGCCATGTCGGTGCTTTCAGAGCTCGATATCATGGCCGTTAAAGTGGTTGGTGTGGCCAAAGGCACCACCCGTAAGGCGGGGTTCGAGACTCTCATCGACGGCGACACGGGTCAGGAGCGAACGCTTCGGGGTGATAATCCGGCACTGCATTTGATTCAGCAGGTGCGCGACGAGGCGCATCGTTTTGCTATTACCGGGCATCGAGCGCGACGCTCAAAAGCACGTAAATCATCAACCCTTGAGGGTATTCCTGGGGTCGGTGCGAAACGTCGTCGAGAGTTGCTTCGACATTTTGGCAGCGCATCGGGCGTGAGCGGTGCCAGTGTCCAAGAGTTGTGTAAAGTCGAAGGGGTCAGCGCATCATTGGCGCAAACCATTTACGACGTCCTGCACAGTATCGACGATTAGATTCTCTTCTTAACGGTAGCGCTGCAGCAAGTACTCTACGCGGTCGGCAATGCTTTTCTCAAATCGAGGGACCACCTGCGGATCGGTAACTGTGACCACATAGCCTGAAAAGTCCACGCATCGAGCGGTAACCAGCTCTTCTTGATCAATACCAATATAACTCCACTCGACTTGGCTCTCGCTGACACTGTCGGGTTCACCGATGGCTCGGGTGATGTGCTCATAGAGTGGTTTGCAGCGCGCACCCAGCGACAGTACCTGCAATTGCATTTGATACGGTTCGTATTCACCGGTGAATTGCATATTCAGCGAGAAATCTATTTTGTGCTGGCCCGATAACAACAGTGCCTCACTGCTTAAATCGTAGCGCTTGGCCTGCTGCTCTTCCATGCCTCGACGCTCCACAGACAAGCTGATGTTTCTTGCGGGAATGCGTTCGCCTACCTGGGAAAGAAAAGGAAATTGAAAGGGTTGCTCTTGGTAAATGGCGCTGGGGAAGCGGGCGGTAATGCTGAAGTAGTTAGCCGCTAAAGACAGCCCTGCTATGCCAACCTTACGTTGTACAAAGCTGTCGCCCATCAAGTCTTGAGCTTGTGCAGACCCTAGTAGTAGTAGGCCTTGCACCAACACGCCGATAAAGAGGTGTTTAGTCCTCGGCATCGACGATTTCTTCAAACAGTGTGCCGCCAGACCAATCCTCGCTGATGCCACCAGTACGCAGCTGTCGATATCTATCTACCACGGGTGCTGCTTTGGCGGCGTCGCTGAAGTCCCATAAATTCTTCGCATGGCCTTCAAGGATGAGGTTGTACACAGCCAGCTCGATCGCCTGCCGAACAGCGAGTTGTGGTGGTTCGTTGTAGGTTACGCCTGCTTCGGCCTGCAGCAGCTCATCGACCGCGATGTAGCGGAACACCATGCCTTGGGTCGCGACCGAGTAAACCGTTTTCGTTGCGCTGACAGATGCAAGTACCTCACCACTTTGTACCGACACCGCTCGCAAGGATACGGTGACCATATCGCGCTGGTATTGCCAGTCGGCGCCCACGCCGAGCCACGCAGCACCGGCACCGCCGGTGGTTAAATTCGTGTCGTAGGCTACGATGCCGCCCTCGAGCATCAGACCCGCAAAGCGTAGCGGAGGCATGGCAGGCTGGTTACCATCGGAGAACTCATCGCGGGTGCCGCGAATAATACGACGTTCCTGCAGCAGGTTATTGAGACCTGTCCGCTCGACCACGTTGAACCAGTTCCCGTCACCGGCGGCCATGAGCGCGTCGATGAGGAAGTGTACTCCCCCTTGGGTGACGGCTCTTGAGAATTCAGCAAAGTTGGTGTTAGGTTTGTTTTGCCCTGTCAAATCTGGGTAGCCATACACGCCGACGTCGATTTGACGTAGCGGGGCTGGCAATTCACGAAGGCCCAGTTCCGCTGATGTAATTGCGGGCATACGAGGCGCTTCGCTGCCAACCTTTAGATATGGATCTATATTCAGCGTTTCGCAGCCACCCTGAAGGAGGAGCGTTGCCGCAAGCGCGATGCCTTTGACACCGATAGAAAACCTTTTAATAGTTGCTGTACTCAACATACCTCAGCCCCCAGTCGCAGGCTGGACAGTCGGCAGCACCAGCTCAGTGGTGGTGCCGTCGTCATCGGTAAGTGTAATCGTGATGTCTTCACCCGTGTTAAGAAAATCGATGGTGACACCGTCGACTTCGAAAGAGCCAGCATCCTGAGCGTTGTCACCGAAGATAGCGTCGGTGATGTCTCGGGACAGTTCCGATAATAATCGACGTTCAAGTGAGCTTAGGAAATCGTCAACAGCATCGCGCTCTTGTCGGCTGGGCGTATGTTGGTTCTCAATTTGGGCGGTGGACAAGTAGAAAGTGCCATTGAATGAGTTGCCGCCAAAAGTTGGATTGCGTGGCTGATAGACCAAGTCTGCATTGACGCTCTGTGCCAGTAGGGCCAAGCCCGTGGCATATAGTACTTTAACGATGTGGCTCACCTTGGGACCTCGCTGGGTTGCCTATAGGAATGCTTAGTTTGTTGTTTGAATAATAGTAATGGGACGTGCGGCACCGTTACCCCCAATGCGATTAAGAAACATGCTGGTGCCAGACCCGCTCTGGATATGTTCGATGCTGTGACCACTGCCGTCAACGTTGATTTCTGAGTAATGGTTACTACCTGACTGGCGCTGTAAGACATCATTGTCAAAGCCTTGAACGGTCAGCAAGCTGGTCAAATTGTCGCCTAGTTGTTGGCTGAGCATACGATTACCGGCACCAGAGACCAGTGCATCCAAGGCGTTACCGTTACCGCGCTGGGCAGCGCTTAAGGTATTACCCAGACCACGTTCGCCGGCAAAAAAGGGCAGTTGATCCAATGTGGAGTCGGGCGCTGGGCCGACTTGTGTTTCGCTGCCCACAACAATTGTTTCATCGTCGCCGAGTTCGTCGAACTCTGCCTGGGTGATGTAAACCTGTGCGATGCAGCCAGCGGAAAGCGTGCAGAGGCCAGCGGTGAATAAAAGTGGTTTTAATAAAGCTCGCATGATCATCTCGCTGAATGTGAAGTCCTTTATCTGTGGCGACGAGGGTTGCTTATCTCTTGCTGTAACGCAAATTTAATCTGTGATCTGCATCAAACATTTGCACTTCTCTTTGGGATTCTGTTTTAATTGCGACACGGTTCACAGTTTTGCATCGCAAATTGCTTTTCTGAGCGGTGCAAGTCACGGGGTGCAAACCGTCGCGGTGGGGTAAGTCGCAGTACAAAGGCTGGCAGTACACACGAAACGAGTATCGGAAGCGAACACAATGACGCTATCAATGAATGAAACGTTTACTCACGGGCGCGCAATCAGTGCGGCGCTTGGGCTCGCGGCTGCGGTATTTTGCCAAACTTCATTTGCTGGAGATGACGATAGCTCGGTGTTCCTGAGGCAGCAAGGTATCAACACAGCGCAAATCACAAACTCAGGTGATGACAATCGCATCAGCATTGAGCAGGTCAACGTCTCTGGACCAAATACCGCTACTATCAGTTTGGGCGAAGAAGATAATCGCGCTGGACTTGAACAGCGGGGTGGTTATTTGGTGACTGTGGCTACCCTCAACGATGGCGAAGACAATCGTGTTTCTGTTTCCCAGAAAGGGGAGCATGGGCGCTTATCAGTGCTGCTCAGGGGCGATCGCAATCGGTTTGATGTAGAGCAGGGTTTTAGCAACAGCGCTAGCGGGCTGGCGATGAATGTCAATGTCAGTGGGTACAGCAACCAAGGCGCGCTATCCCAGGCTGGTAGTGGGCACAGCATGATGGTGTCTGTGGCGGGTGCTGGCAATCGTGTGTTCGCTCGACAACGCTGATATTCTCATAGGTTGATGTCCCGGGCCGGCCCATTACGGTTCAGCTATCCAATCACCTTATTTTCAGCTTTGCGCATTGGTTCCACTGTCATGGTGTCGTAAGCTGCGCGTGAATTTTCGCTAGCGACTACGCCGTGCCCATCAATATACCCAATATTCTGACGTTGCTTCGGGTTGCCGCCATTCCTTTGCTGGTAGCCTTTTGTTATCTCGGTACGCGCTACGCAACCCTTTGGGCGACAGGGCTGTTTCTGTTGGCGGCTGTCACCGATTGGCTCGACGGCTGGTTAGCACGGCGGTCTGGGCAAGCCACGGCTTTTGGTGCTTTCCTTGATCCGGTAGCCGATAAGCTTATTGTCGCTACTGCGCTCGTACTGCTCACAGAGCGCTTTGACAATGCCTTTATTACCATCTCAGCCTGCGTCATTGTGGGTCGAGAGATTGTTGTCAGCGCATTGCGAGAGTGGATGGCGCAGGTAGGTCAGCATGCGCATGTGCGGGTTAACGTGATTGGTAAGGTGAAAACCGCGGTACAAATGGTTGCCATCACGCTATTGCTCACGCAAATGCCGGATACCGGCTCTCAAGTGTGGTTTTGGTTGGGGCAGAGCTTGTTACTCGTGGCAGTGGTACTAACCCTTTGGTCAATGTTCTTGTATCTACGCGCGTTTATGCGTGTGGTCGATCAAGAGGTGTCTTGACGCTGATACAAGAGGCCATAAAAGAGGGAACCGCGCGGGAATAGCTCAGTTGGTAGAGCGCAACCTTGCCAAGGTTGAGGTCGCGAGTTCGAACCTCGTTTCCCGCTCCATACGCTTTCTTCCATTGCGCCTGCCCCTATGGTGGGTATAATGCGCGTCCTGCGCGACACGGGTTCCCGGTCGCTGTTGTTGCGAACGTGAAAGTCTTTCCGTGTTCGCTGTCCAACACCCATGGCTCGGTGGCAGAGTGGTTATGCAGCGGATTGCAAATCCGTCAACGCCGGTTCGATTCCGACCCGAGCCTCCATATTTCATGGGGATTGAAGGCCCACTGGTCTTTCAGGTGCCCCAACAGCAGTCATGCAAGCGAGGGCGCTGCGCTTTCTCAAGGCAGCTATTAAGCATTGCTACCGACGTAATTGGTTGTGGACTTGGGCTCGGCTACCTATGATGCGGTTGCCGTCGTTCGAAAGCTGCGTTATGCCTGTCCTTTACTCCCTTGCCATATACTTATTGACGCCAGTTTTCGTGCTACACCTGCTCGTTCGTTCTCGTCGTGAGCCTGCATATCGTGTGGGTTGGTGGCGCCGACTTGCGATTGCTCAAAAAAAACCAACCATCCAGAATGGCCGTCGTATTTGGTTTCATGCTGTCTCCGTTGGTGAAGTGCTGGCGATTGCACCTATTATCGAGCAGTTTTTGGCTCAGGATGATTACGCGGTTTTGGTCACGACAACCACGCCAACCGGTGCGCGTGAAGTGCGGCGATTATTTGGTAACCGTGTTGATCATGCGTGGACACCCATCGACGCTGGCCTGGTCGTAAGGTGCTTCTTTAACCACTGGCGTCCTGCATTAGTGGCGCTGGTCGAGACTGAGCTGTGGCCCAACATTGTGACTCAGGCCAAGGGTAGAAAAGTGCCCGTGATGCTTGTCAATGCTCGCATGTCGAAACGGTCAGCCCGAGGCTATGCAAAATTTGGGTGTCTTTTCCGACATGCATTTAGAGGGCTCGATGGTGTGATGTGTCAGGGACGCGCTGATGCCCGGCGTCTCGTCGCTCTGGGTGTGAACCCATTGGCGGTTACTGTGGTTGATAGCGTCAAATTTGAAATCAATGCCATCACCCGGAAGCAACAGGGCGAGATGATTGGGCAAGAGCTGGGTATGCGGCCAGACAGACCCATAGTGGTGGCGGGCAGCATGCATCCTGAAGAGCAGACAACGCTGCTTGATGCCATGGATTTACTATGGCGTAAGCTCCCGGAGACGTTGCTTATCATTGCGCCACGACACTTGCGCAGTGTTCCAGCACTCACCCAAATGCTCGGCAATCGCGGCATAGACTACAGCTTGCGCTCAGCGACTGGACAGACTGTTTCGGACGTTACCCGGGTCCTTGTCCTCGATACGTTTGGTGAGTTGGGCAGCATTTACAGCTTGGCAATGACTGCCATTATCGGTGGTACGTTGTACGACCGAGGCGGGCACAACCCACTCGAGGCCATTGCGCTGGGGGTGCCTGTGATTGCCGGCACCTCGACCTTTAACTTCGCCGGTATTTATCGGGACTTGGTAGCTGCTGGCAGCTGCCGCTTGGTCAGTGATAGCGTGAGCTTGGCTGAGGCTGTGGCGCTAAATCTTGTTGATGAACGGCAGCGACAACAGGCTGCCACCGCCGGGTTGGACTACTTCGCCACAAGGGCTGGAGCAGCCGGTAAACAAATGGAATTGATAGCCTCCTTTCTGCCAAGCTTGGCCCATTAAATGCGCACTCAACACGACCACAATAAACGCGTTTGTCGCTGTGCTTGGTAATGAGAATTGTGAATGAAAATTGACTTGGTACTTCCGCTGAAGGTCGATGGCAGTTACGGTTGCGACGATTTACTGCGAACAAAAATATTACTGCACTCGTTGACGGCCTTCGCAGAACCGGAATCGCTCGGCCAGTTATTCATCGTGGCAGACGAAGCTGAAATTCCGCAGATTCAATCGGCTCTTCAGTCATTTTCAAGCATAGCGATAACCTTTGTGAGTGAGCAGGCGTTGGTACCTGCTTTCGCTCGTTATCCGTCACTCAGGGGATGGCGTAAGCAACAAATCATTAAACTAGCTGCTTCAGCTTTTGTATCCCAGCCATTTTATTTGACCTTAGATGCGGACGTTATCTGCCTTAGACCCTTTGGCTACCATGATTTGGTGATTGATGGACGGGCACTCATACAGTATGAACTGCGCTCCCAACACCCAAAGTGGTGGCGATCATCCTCTCGATTACTCAACTTGCCGGCTGATCACGCTCATGAGGGGCGGGGTATGTCGGTGACACCGGCAATTCTATCGAAAGACATTGTGGCGTTATTACAACAAGAATTAGCCGTTGGTAATGTGGACTGGGTGGAGCGTCTTTGTCGTTTGCATAGGCCTTGGCATGCTAGTAATTGGACGCTGGGTCGGTTGCGGCGCTCAAAATGGACGGAGTATTCGCTCTACTATTTGTGTGCCATGAAGCATGGGTGTTTGGATGCCTACCATGTCGAGTGCCAGACAGCAGACCTGCCCCAGTATTTACTTAACCACGACGCACACCCCTTTGAACAATGGGATACACAGGCAACGTTCTCCCCAGAATGTAAGGGTTTATTCTGTGTCGTGGGCAGCAAATCGATGCTATCACCACAGATAGTCTGGGAGCGCGTCGCCCCCTTTATCATCGGGAATAGGGCGGTAGCACTATGAGACAGCACCGCATCTCGTGCTTTGTTATCACGTACAACGAGGCCGATCGGATAGAGCGTTGTCTGAAACCTTTAGCAAACTGGGTTGATCAATTGATTGTGCTGGATAGTGGTAGTACCGACGGTACCGTCGATTTAGTGCGACAGTTCACCGACGAGGTTCACATTACCGACTGGCCAGGATTCGGCAAACAGCGCAACCGCGCATTAGCGTTGTGTGAGCACGAATGGGTATTGAACGTAGACGCCGACGAAGAAGTGACTGATCCGCTAAAACAAGAGATTGATCAGTTGCTGTCTGCTCCAAGTGTCCCATTCACGCTGGTCAACATCCCATGGCGTACGGTTCTTTTTGGTGGAGAGTTAACGCGGGGTAGATACAGCTCGCCCCAAGGGAAACTTTTTTTGAAAGCGGGTGCGGCTTTTAAAGACCGACCAATCCATGAAACTTTATTGCTACCCAAAGAGATTTCCCGAACCACGCGACAAGGTTTACTGCACTACAGTTGGCGCAGCTTTTATCACTTGCAAGAAAAGCACCTAAAGTATGCTCAGTTGATGGCTCAGCAAAAGTTTGAGCAGGGCAAACGCGCCTCCTTGGGCTATGCAACTCTCCGTTTATTTGTCGATTTTTTCCAGCAATACGTGTTACGGCTCGGTATGTTAGACGGGTGGCGCGGTTTGATAATGGCTATGGTGCTGGGGTTTTATGCTTTTAATAAGTACGCAGCACTTGCTGTACTTGTGAAAGAACAGCAACGCATGAGTACCACCCGTGACTGAGGGCAAAGTGGTCGACCGGCTTAAGTGCAGTGTCTTTATCGTCTGCTGCAATGAAGAAGCCAACATCGCTAGGGCCATCAACAGTGTCCGAGGGTTTGATGAGGTTATTGTGGTTGACTCGGGCTCAACCGATCAGACCCTTCATATTGCCCGGGACATGGGCGCTACTGTTATCGAGCGACCATGGGCAGGGTTCGCCGCCCAAAAGGCGTTTGCCATGTCACACTGCCGTCATGAGTGGTGTTTGAATCTCGATGCCGATGAAGAGCTTTCCGCTGCTTTGAGGGATGAGATATTCGAGGTATTACAAGAACCTAATACGGTTGCCTTTGATGTGCCCATCAACGATGTCATCGCTGGCAAACCCCTGCATCATTGGTCCCGAAAGCGCTCGATCGTGCGCTTGTTCAGAAAGCACTCTGTTCGTTATCCCCTCGATCGGAGTGTCCACGAAAACGTCACAGTGGAGGGTCGCGTTGGGCGTATGAACGCCGAGATCATTCACTACGGCTATAACGATGTAATGACCTATTTCTCAAAGCACGTGACCTATGCGCAATTGAGGGCTAACGACAAGGCGCATCGAGGCGCTCGAGGGAGTGTCTCAAAACTCCTCATCGTTCTCCCGTTTGTTGTTCTGAAAGTGTTGATTTTTAGGGGGCTGATGTTCTCAGGTTGGAGAGGATTGGTTGTAGCCGTTAACGAGAGTTTTTATGCTTTCGCGAAAGAGGCCTCGTTACTCGCCCGCCAACACGCTAATAGGTAATTCACTCGCTGTGCTGAGTATTGCATACCTTGCGTATCGCCACGTCCAATTTACTGATGACCTCGTCGACAGCTATGTTGGCCATTAGGTGGCTACCTTTCAATCGAGTGCCCCACATGACATCGTCTACCGCTTGCCCTGTCTGCTGGCTTATCGTTTCGCTGTAGGCGTCTACCACTAGATCTTGGTGATGGTAGGGGCCGGTTCGTACTGGGTTTGAGTGCGCATATAAACCAATCACTGTTGCCCCTTGTGCGTTTGCGATGTGCAGCGTGCCACTGTCGGGCCCCAGAACAATATCTACAGCACCACACAGTGCCACTAGCTGCTGTACTGAGGTTTTACCGGCAAGGTTTAAAACGGCGGCATTGGTTTTTGATGCGATATCGTTCGCCAAAGCAACCTCTTGGGAAGCCGGCCCCGTGCTGAGTACGACAAGAAATCCAGCTTTATGGGCATAGTCGGCGACGGCGGCGTATCGCTCGGGAAGCCAGTTTCTCTCTGGGTTGCTCGCCGCGGGTGCGATGAGCAGCGAACGTTTGTGACCGCTTAAACAGCCAGTTGCCCAGGTTGTTGCTGAGGGTGACGTGGGCAAGCGCCATACGGGTTTTACATCTGCTACGCCCATGGCTCGACTGAATTGCATGAAGAAGTCGGTGACGTGCCGTGCCAAGGGTGCCTCGATTGATCGATTGATTACCCAGTGGTGGAGTTCCCGAGAATACTCCTTTGGATAACCGATTATTAGATCGGCTCTGATCATTGCAGCGAGGATGTTGGAACGCAGTGACAGTTGCATGTGCAGCAGTACATCGAATTTTTGAGTGATCTGCGCCATAACACTTGAGTACGCACGTATACCCAGCGATTTATCGAAGGGAACAACGGTAATGCCGGGCATGTCCTTAATGAGGGCGGCCTCTTTACTACCCACGATCCAAGTGATGCTTGCACTGGGCATGGCGTCGCGGATAGCGGTAACGGCAGCCGATGCATTACACACATCACCCAAGGCAGAGAGCCGAATAACACCGATGGAAGGGGCTGATGTGGTCTGAATGACTTGCAGGGTGGTATCCTCACTGTTCTTAATTGGATGGCAGATTATGCCCAACTCAGCCGCGATTGTTAGAGGCCCTCTAACGATTTTGTTTGACGATGAAATAGTTAACGAGCCGTCTGAAGCACTGTTTGATGCCGGAGAATGGTCGCATGCCACCCCCCTAGTTGAAGGTCGTGGCACCGTCCATTTTGTAAGTGACGAGCGGGGTGAGTTTCTGCTGAAGCCCTTTCGCCGCGGTGGCTTAGTGGGAAAGTTCATCGACGGTCGATACGTTTTTCTTGGTTTATTGCGCACGCGTATGGTCCGTGAGTGGACAACCTTGCGAGTATTGCGACATTACCAGTTGCCCGTACCCCTACCGGTGGCAACCTATGTGGTACGTGTGGGCTGTTTTTACGAGGGGGCAACCCTTTACCAAAAAATCTCCCACTCGATGTCTTTTCGTGAACATCTCCTACAAGGCACAGCCACGAGTGCATTGTTTAAAGCTGTTGGAAAAACGTTAGCGGCCTTTCATAACAAAGGGGTATTTCACCCAGATCTTAACGCGGGCAATATTTTGGTCGCTCCAAACGATATTTATCTCATCGACTTTGACGGATTCACGTTTTGTCGACAGCGCTCTGTCAATCTGGTGGAAGCCAACCTAAAGCGCTTGAGGCGGTCTCTGGAAAAGCTTTCTGTGCTTGAGAGTGGGGCACTTGATGAGGCTTGGCAGTCGTTGATCGACGGGCACCAATCGGTGGCTGCGAGTAACGCCAGTGTGCCCTCGCGCGCATCTTTCAACTTAACCCTCGATTTCCAGTAACGTCACGACAATTCACTGTCGCTCTCATAGGTTTTTGTGTGTGGTTAAGGCCGGTCTCTGATATCAAGGAGGTTGAGAAGACCTCCCTCGCATGTTGGTTCCTGGCGATTCAGTGGTACCCCATCGAGCACTTGCTCGTAACAAGCTTGATAGGCAAGGTACATCTGATAGCCAGAAAACTTGGTGCGTGCCAGTTCGTGGCAGGCGCTGCGGTCGTACCGTGACAGATCCCCCAGGGCTCCGCTAAGGCTTGCGTAGTTGTCCGAGAGCGTGCCTACCGCCGGATCACTGATGATTTCAGGAAGCGAGCCATAGGGGGTTGCGATGACGGGAACCCCTAAAAACAGACTTTCAATGATCGCAAGGCCAAAGGGCTCATGCCATCGCACTGGGAAAACTAATGCCTGTGCGTTTCTGATGATCCGGTGCTTTTCTTCACCCCCGACCATGCCACAGAATTTCACCTGTCGGCGCAAGATAATGGGGGGGGTGCGTTTTAGACTGATGCGATGACCGCCAAGCAGCCACAAAGGTTTGTTGGCAGCCCGCGCTATGTTGATGGCACCGAGAGCGTTTTTATGTGCTGCACTGCATTTCCCTAAAAAAATGGTGTAATCACCCGAGTTCTTCAGCTGGGGCGAGCCGTAGTCGTCCCAATTAAGACCGTTGTAAACGAAACACTCAGCGCCGTGATTGTGTGCATGTTTACGTGAGAGAAAAACCGTGTTTTGGGAGTATACGGTTGGTTTTTGGGCGTTGCCGTGTTCCGTGCAAATGTAGGGCTTGTGAAGCTCTCCACGAAACGGCCGGTGAAAGTGCACGATATCCGGCCAGTCATCGATCTGGTTTTCAATGGCTTGCTTTTTGTCGGCAACCTGGGCGTTGTTGGGTAGATGCTTTGCATTACCCCAGAGGTAGCGAACGTCATGACCGGCTTTTTGCTGGTTTGTCGCCAAGCTCCATACTACCCGTTCCGTTCCGCCGTATTTTTGCGGGGGGAGGCTATATCGGCTCTGTAATACATGCAGTATCTTCAAATGGTTACAAACTCTTGGCTGGCTGGCTGGCTGGCTGGCTGGCTGAGGTGACGGGAAATCTATGGATTGTTGTAGCCATCGGCGCGCGACATACCAGTGTATGCATCACTCCCAAGGTTTCATAGGCCCTGTTCAGCCATTTTAGTGGGATGTGTTTTCAGGTCGGCGCTTCCGGAGCTCTGGTGCGAAAGCTGGATCCGGTGGCTCGTTTGTTTCGTCCAAGGACCAAAGAACCGCATATTTGCTAAACGCATAATTCGCTAAAGCACGCGCCTGTAAAAAACCCCGGCCACCGTCGAGTATCAATCCGCGAATAAGGTACTGATGGAAGAATTCCCATTTGCTGCGAAGCCAAGCGAAGAGGATAGAGCTGCGCTCGCCTCTGGCTTGTTTTTCTTTGGCCAGAAGATACGCATATTGCTCGTGTTTAATGGCCATGTGGCTGTAATCACGATAGCTCAAGTGAATGAGTCCACCTTTGAGTTTGCCAACGGGACCCGGTGGAAACATCAACGTTTCATGAATTTGAGCAAACGGGTACTGAGCACCGCGTCTTCTGAATAGGCGGGCCTGAGGTGATGCGTAGCGACCAAAATGCATTTCTTTGCCCAGTAAGATCTGGCGCCACGGCACGCGATAGACCGCGCATGGCACACTGTCTTGGCTTAGCAGCTCGATAATTTCGTCACGAAGTGCCGTTGAGATACGTTCATCCGCATCAATAGAAAAGACGAAATCGCCACGCGCTTTATCGAGAGCACGTTGTCGTTGCTCGCCATAGCCCGGCCAGTCGGTGGATGCATACTCGACACCAAATTCTTTGATTTTCTCAAGGGTGCCATCGGTACTGCCGCTGTCGAGCACCACCACTTGATCGGTCCAGCCCACAACGGATGACAGGCAATCGTCAATACGATCGGCCTCATTTTTGCAGATGAGGATGACAGACAAGCTGTGTTTTCTGGGCGCTTTGGGGTGAAGTGGGTCACTGCTACAGGTCATGTCATAAATCTCCGAGAACTCTAGGCTTTTCGGGGCAGAGCAATGTCGATGCGAGCACCATCAGGCGTATTGCTGGCACTAATGACGCCTCCCATATCTTTGATAATGCCGTAGCTGATCGACCCGCCCACGCCCATACCTGTACCAACGGGTTTGGTCGTAAAAAACGGCTCAAAGATATAATCGATGATCGCTGATGGGATACCACCACCGTTGTCGCACACCGCCAAATGTACCGTTGTCGGTGTCTCTGCCATCGTGATTTCTATCAAGCCATCGTTACCTTGTTCGACAATGGCATCTCTGGCGTTGCTCAGTAGGTTGATGAGTACTTGGTCGAATTGAGATTCACTACCGTTGACCCAAAGAGAATTGCGGTCTGGTGCGGGCTTCACCACCAGCTTGATACTCAACACAGCGAGTTGCTGAGACCAAAATTCAACAGCCCGATTAACGCAGTCTTCAATATTGAATGGCTCATAGTCTGCCGTTGATACCCGTCCGTAGGTTCGCATGTGCTGAATAACTTTCGCTGCGCGCGACACCTGATCATCAATCTGCTCACACTTGCGGGTTAATAGATCGATATTGGGTTGTTTGGCACTCAGTTGTTTGCGCAAATTTGCCGCACTCAGCCGAATGGTATTGAGTGGTTGGTTGAGTTCATGCGCTACGCCCGTTGACATCTCACCCAGGCGCGCCAGCTTTGCAGACTGATGCAGAAAAGCCTCTTGTATGCGAAGCTCGGTGACGTCGGTGGTGACAATCCACAGGCCGGCCCATTGATCGGCATCATCCCGTCGTTCCGTCGCGCTTAGCAGCAGTTGCCTGGGTTGTTGCCCCCCTTCGATGAGGGTTAAATCTTTGGGCCCTTCGGGTATGTGCTGCCGTTCCGAGAGCGCTTTAATGTCATCGGCCAAGCTTGGATAGGTGGCCAGGGTATTAGCGAAAGCCGGATTAGCGAATGCCACCTCACCCGACGCATCAACAGCGGCTACGCCCGAGTCAATGCTGTTTAGTAATTTCGCGTAATCGCTGTTAACCCTTGTGAGCTCTTGCGTGGCCGCTGATAAGCCGCTGGTTTGTCGCTCTACTTCCGCCTGTAGCTGTTCATTGATCGATTGCTCTAGCGCTATAAATTGTCGCTGGCTCGCGAGTTTTTCTTGTTGAAGTAGACGGAACCGATAGCCCAGCGCCAAGGAGAAAGTGACCAGCTCGGTGAGTACCCCTAAAATGAAGCCGTATCGAGTCCAAAAATTATGAGGCAGTAACCCAATACTCAAGCCGGCCAGCAAGAAATAGCCAATCAGGTAGCCGCTTTGCGCAATCACGTAAAAGGTCGCTAGGGGGTTACCACGCGTTATACAGTAAATGCCTGTTCCCAAAACGTACAAGGTCAATGGCATGACGCCGTATATCCCTAGGCCGTAGAACGTGATGTCGAAAAAGGTGATCACTGCCAGCACGAAATAACTGGCGCTAATAAAACGTAAGCCCCAGTCCAGACGCGGTACGGTTCGGCCGGTATCGAGCAGGCGTCGGGTGAATTCCACCATTGCCACCACCTGCATCCAGGTAACCGCACCTAGGCGGTATTGGTCGCTCGGTGAGTCTATAAAAAATAGCGAGAATCCGCTGAAGCGAACCAAAAACAACGTGGCGAGAAGGGCGTGGCAGCAGTACAGCAGGTAGAGTGAATCGCGAATGCTGGCGAACAAAAATAGGTTGTAAAGAATGATTGCAGCAGCTGCACCGAAAACAAAGGCGTAGCAAATCGATTGCCACTTAA
Source organism: Luminiphilus sp. (assembly GCA_965658685.1). GTDB lineage: Bacteria > Pseudomonadota > Gammaproteobacteria > Pseudomonadales > Halieaceae > Luminiphilus. The sequence goes on along the minus strand of CBFHTF010000006.1, from coordinate 32,799 downwards.
TCCATTGAGCAAAGACTGACGGTGATTGTACCTTCACACTAAAGGAAGCGTTAAATCGAGATTCAAATGCAAGATAGACATCTCGATGGCCCCCCGGTTCGATCGTTAAAGAGCAGGCCGGTAACCGGGTTTCAATGGCGCGTTTACGCAGAGGTATTTGTAAACCATTGGGTGTGCGACTCACTTCTGCGCCCGTTACAACATAGCAGTCGGCTCTGCCTAAAAATGCTTCATCAAAGAGGACGATTGCCTCGGCGGCTTGTGCGCCATCGTTGCGCAATTGAAACCACATCCAATGGGTGTCTCGGCGATTAACGATTTTTGTATTTGCACTGGTGAGTTGCCACGGCCGGGGTGCTGCTCTTAGGGTCTTAAAACGATGGCTGGGCTCATTGGCATCAAAGCGCAATACCTGAATAGGGGAGAGATCCGTATCGCCATTAATGGCATAGCTAGGAGCGGTTGGCGTGGTATCGAATGCGGCAGCATAGGTACAACTTGAGCAGGCGCAGGCGATCACCAATACCAAGAAATAAGTAGTGACATGACCAGTAACCCGATCTAGTGCACTGAATGGATTCCGGGGCGATATGGTGCTGTGATTGCGCAAGAGTACTGCATCCTTGCCAGAAATCTGGGGTTAATATCCGGAGGCGCTATGATATCGCCTCACCTGCAAATGTCATGGTTTCCCGCAGGCCACCAACAGGTGTTGTGATTAGCGTCACACCCCCCGCAGAGGTGCTGGTATTATGACAGCATTACTCGTCTAGGTTGTTAACACATGCTTGATCGGATCCACCAGCACTTAAAATCACACGTTGCCGTTGTAGAGTCGCTCTCTGAGCAAGCCGAGCTGATTACAGAGGCCGCTGAGCGCTGTAGTGCGGCGTTGGCGGCAGGCAGAAAAGTATTGCTTTGCGGCAACGGCGGATCCGCAGCCGATGCGCAGCATATCGCTGCGGAGTTAATTGGGCGTTTCATTGATGATCGCCGCAGCTTACCTGCTGTTGCGCTAACCACCGATACGTCAGCGTTGACAGCCATAGCCAATGACTACGGCTACGACCAAGTATTCTCCCGTCAAATTGAAGGGCTGGCGAAGCCAGGCGATGTATTGATAGCCATTTCCACCTCGGGTAACTCAGCGAATGTCAATCTTGCCGCTCAAAGTGCGCGGGAACATCAGTGCCCGGTGATTGGCTTGACCGGAAAGTCGGGGGGGCGGCTGGCAACGTTATGCGACACCGCCCTCATCGTGCCCTCAAATGTCACTGCGCAGATCCAGGAATGCCATATTTTGATCGGCCACTTGCTGTGTGACCTCATCGAACAATCGTTATTTGGCGAACTGGCCTCAGAGTAGATCGGTGCAGAAAGCAGCGTTTCTCGATCGCGATGGGGTGATTAACATCGACCATGGCTATATCCACCGCTGGGAGGATATTCAGTGGATGACCAGTGCCTTGGAGGGCATGCGCAAACTACAAGATTTGGGTTATCGACTGGTGGTGGTCACTAATCAATCGGGCATTGCGCGCGGCTACTACAGCGAACACGCATTTCATCGTCTGAGCGATAAAATGACGCACTGGTTACGTGACAATGGCATTGAGTTAGCGGGGATTTATCATTGTCCGCACCATCCAGATGGCAAGGTCGAAGCTTTCAGTAGCGTCTGCAGTTGTCGTAAACCGGCTCCTGGGCTCATCCTTGATGCAGCTCAACAACTCGATGTATGCCTCAGTGCCTCGCTAATGGTGGGTGATAAGCTGTCTGACATGCAAGCTGCAGAATCGGCAGGCATCTCGCAGCGGTATCATCTGACTAGGGGTGAGCCTGCTGTCGGCTGCACTCAGGTAAGTTCTTTGCTCGATGTTGCGCACGCGGTAGAGCGGCGTGAACAGGCTATCGAAGCCGGCTCTGGTAGCGCTCAGTCTGAACATGGGCGGTCGTGATGGTCGCCGATGATCCAGCCGGTGAGGGACAGCCGCGCATCCTTATTATCCGCCTTAGTGCTATTGGTGATGTGGTGTTTGCCTCGCCACTGATCACAGCGGTTCGTGCACGCTATCCCGATGCGTACGTTGCATGGTTGGCAGAGCCCGTGCCGGCAAGTTTGGTAAAGCATCACCCCGAGCTCGATGCGCTGATCCTATGGCCACGAGAAGCCTGGCGAACTCTTTGGCGCCAAAAACGGTACCGGGCTTTATGGCGGGCCATCCGCACATTTCGCGCTGAACTACGTGCCCATCGATTTACTGTTGTGTTCGATGTTCAGGGCCTTTTGAAGAGCGCTATTTTGGGGTGGCTCAGTGGCGCACCACAGCGGGTTGGCTTTCGTGGAAAAGAGGGCAATCGCTGGTTGCTAACCCAGGTCCTAGAGAAGCGCAATGATACCCGGCGTATCGGCAGCGAGTACTTGGGTTTCGCCGAGGATATGGGCCTGGTAACTGATCCATTTACCATGAACATTGCCCTTTCTGATAGCGACCTCGCATTGCGAGACCGCGAGTCTGCTCGGGGCCCCTATGCGGTGATTTGTCCCTTTACCACTCGTCCACAAAAGCATTGGGCCAATGCCCATTGGCAGCAGTTTGTTGCATTGGTTACTGAGCACCTTGGACTTCGCGTTGTATTGTTGGGCGGTCCTGGTGATCGCGCCGAAGCAATAACCCTGTTAGCGGATGTCGATGGCGTAACTGTGGAGAATTGGGTCGGCGAGTTGTCATTGTCAGCCAGCGCTGCACTGATTGCCGGTGCCGCCTTGGTAGTGGGTGTCGATACCGGACTCACCCACATGGGAGTGGCTTTTAAACGCCCCACTGTGACCCTGTTTGGGTCAACGGTGCCCTATATCGACACGACTGAGCCCCAGAGCCAAGTGATCTTTCACGGCCTCGACTGTGCGCCTTGTCGGCGTCGTCCCACATGCGGTGGCCGGTTCGATTGCATGACCGGTATCAGTCCAGATGAGGTTTTAAACACCAGTCGACGGCTGCTGCAAATGGCTCACACAGCAAGCTCGCCAGTTAACGGGGTTTGATGCGCCGTGCTAGCATTTCGTTTTTCACGTTACAGGCCATAAATCATGCGCGCTTGCCCTAATTTTGATGATGTTGCCATTTTAGTGGTGGGTGACGTCATGCTCGATCGTTTTTGGACGGGCAGCACTGATCGCGTCAGCCCAGAGGCGCCGGTGCCTGTAGTGAAAGTGCAGCACAGCGAAAATAGAGCGGGGGGAGCGGGTAACGTTGCGGTCAATATCGCGGCCTTAGGTGGCGCAGTGACGCTGGCAGGCCTATGCGGAGAGGATGAGGCGGCCGGTTTACTGCGGCGGGCCGTAGAGCAGGCGGGTGTGACGTGGGCCGTGTGCCCATCTGCCGTCGAAACGATTGTGAAGTTACGTGTCTTGAGTCGCCATCAGCAATTGTTGCGTATGGATTTCGAGGGCTCGCTAGCCCAACACGCCGACGACATGTTCACCGCCTTCGTGCGAGCGCGCCTCGATGCCGTATCGACGGTAGTGTTGAGTGACTACGCTAAAGGTACATTGACGCGGGTACAAGACATTATTGGTATTTGCCGCGAAGCCGGTAAACAAATACTGGTTGACCCGAAGGGTACTGATCTCACTCGCTATCGTGGCGCAACGGTGCTGACGCCCAATTTGAGTGAATTTGAGGCGGTGGTCGGACACTGTGAATCGGAGCAGGTATTAATTGAGCGTGGTATTGCACTGCGTGATCAGCTTGAACTGCAAGCGCTGTTAATTACCCGAAGCGACCGCGGCATGACGTTGCTTGAGCGGGGCTGCGAGCCTGTTACCTTGCCAGCTCGTGCCCGCGAGGTCTTTGATGTGACAGGTGCGGGCGATACCGTTATTTCTGTGCTGGCCAGTGCCATGGCGGTGGGCATGCCGCTTCCCGAGGCAACGGCAATGGCGAATACCGCGGCGGGTCTCGTGGTGGGTAAGCTGGGCACTGCATCGGTGACACGAGCCGAGCTAAATACTGCGCTTACCGAGGAAGCTGACGCTGCCTTACCTCACGTAGGAGAAGTGCTGTCTGAATCAGGTCTGCTGACGAAAGTTGCGCAGGCTCGCGCGGCCGGTGAGCGCTTGGTAATGACCAATGGCTGCTTCGATATTCTCCATCGAGGACATATGGCGTATCTGGCGCGCGCCCGCGCTTTGGGTGATCGATTGATCGTCGCAGTAAACACTGATGAATCGGTGCGTCGATTAAAGGGTGAAAGCCGGCCCATCAATGATGTGGCGTCTCGTATGGCTTTACTGTCTGCGTTGCGCAGTGTCGATTGGGTGGTTCCGTTTGATGCCGATACCCCTGCCGATTTAATTGAGGCTGTTATCCCCGATGTGTTGGTCAAAGGCGGCGACTATGAGCCCAAAGATATCGTGGGTTATGACACGGTCGTAAAAGCAGGTGGCAAGGTGTGCGTACTGGATTTTGTTGAAGGCTTCTCTACCACTCGGATTATCGATTTGGCGGCAAAAGCCTGACACCACCTCTTCAGGTGGTGCCAGCGACTTGCGTAACAGCCCAGATGTAGTCTGAGGTTCGCGTTAGGGTTTGATGTAGGCGCGGGGTAGCTTGCTATCTGTTGTTAGGTAGCGATCGCGCAGCAGCGTTTGCCGGCTTTTCATGGTATCCGGTTTGCCGTCAATGATGACTTGCGACGCTAAACTGGTGACGTCGAGGGGGTCACCGCTCCAAAGCACCAGATCGGCCTTTGCGCCGCGCTCGATGGTGCGCGCACTGCCACCGAAGACCCTGGCTGGTGTTGCTGTGACGGCGCTTAATGCGGCGCTGTGGTCGAGGCCGTTCGCTACCGCATTACCGGCTACCTGTCGCACTTTACGTGCGTTATGGGTTTCACCGCTGCTAAACATAACGGTGACACCAGCAGCATTAAGCAGAGCAGCATTGTCCGAGCGAGCGCCAAGCGAATCAAAGTCAGCGGGTAGGTTGTCGAGGGCATTAAGGATGACTGGAACCCGCGCTGAAGCGAGTTTTTCGGCGACCATCCAAGCTTCACGCCCCCCATGAATCACGGCATTGAGACCGTGGCGTTTGGCAAACTTTAGCGTCTGCACAATGTCGGCCGCTCGATTGACGTGAAAGACAAACAGGCCTTTATTTTTCACTTGCTCGAGGGTTTGGCGTCCAATCGAGCTCATCAAGTCGTCGTTCTCTTCCTCGATGTCGTCGAAGGCTTGTCGCAGTAGCATCCAGTGCACCGCGCGTGAGCCGCCGACTGACTCCGCAGCATGACCTGTTAGTTCGACGAACAAAACAGGCTTGCCCTCAAAACTGTCAAAGCCACCATCAAAGCGCACTAAACCACCTAGCCCCGAGACGCTTCGGTCACCGCGTGTCGCGGCCAGCAGCGTGTAACCGAAACCTTCGATGCGGGTAATGGGTATGACGCTGGAGAGCGGGTTGTAAGCCGTTCTCACGTCGAACTCGGGGTGTAGCAGTTGCGTGAATAACCCGCTGTACTCACTGTCAACAGCCTCTTTGACCGCCTCGACCTCGCTCAAGCCCGATACAGTTACCCCTGCAAAAAAGGCGGGGGTCAGCGGGGCACCCTCAGCGTCAATGGTCTGTATATCTGTGTCCACAGATAGACCTTTTCCCACGCGCTGGATTTTGCCATCTGCCACCAGAACATCGGTGTTATCAAGAACGCCCGCATCGGTCATGGTATGGACCGTGGCGTTAATAATGAGCAGGTCTTGGGCAAAGGCGCTTGGTGCAAGACTCAATGTTACGAGAACACCGGCAATAAAACGGTTCACGGTTGCTTTCATGGTGTTACCTCTAGCAGTTGACCAAGCTCGAAGTCTGTTTTCGGTTGCAGCGCAGGATTGTTGCGGTCGTAAACCAGCGCACCATCGAGATAGACCTGTTCGGCGTGGGCATACACGCTAAACGGGTTTTGATTCCACAGAACAACATCGGCCATCAAGCCAGGTTTGAGCACACCCGTTTGACTGGCGATACCCAGTGACTTTGCTGCGTTTTCCGTGATCCATCGAATGGCGCGCTCGGGTGGAATATCAAGTCCCACCGCATTGCCCCGCGCCATGGCTTTGGCGGCTTCTTGATTAAGTCGCTGAATACCTTCATCGGAATCGGAGTGAACAATAGAACAGGATCCCTCGGGACGGTCGACGAGAGCTATGTTTTCTTGGATGCCATCGTAGGCTTCCATTTTGAAGCCCCACCAATCGGCCCAGAGCGCACCACATACACCACGTTCTGCCAATTCATCGGCGATTTTGTACGCTTCGACACCATGGTGAAATGTACCCACTCGGTAACCAAACTCATCGGCCATGTCGAGAATCGTCATCATCTCATCTGCGCGGTAGCAATGCATATGAACGATGATGTCACCTGCGAGAGCGCCGGCGAGCGTTTCTAACTCCAAATTGCGTTCCGGCGCCTTTTTATCTTCTTTGTCGCTCGTTTCGTACGCTGCCCAGTCATCCCGGTATTTTTGGGCTTTTATCCAAGCAGTGCGGTATGCGGCAACGTTACCCATGCGGGTTGAGGGTGATTTGTTGCGGCTGCCGTAGACGCGCTTGGGGTTTTCGCCACAGGCCATTTTTAAACCATGGGGCGCGTTTGGGAACTTCATGGCCTGATAGGTGGTGGCTGGCAAGTTTTTGAGCGTAACCCCGCGGCCTCCGAATAGGTTGGCGGAACCCGGGAGAATTTGCAGCGTTGTGACGCCGCCCGCCAGTGCACGGGTGAATCCGGGATCCTGTGGCCATATGCTGTGCTCAGCCCAGACCTCTGCAGTGACAGGTGCCGTGGCTTCATTGCCGTCTGAGTGGGCGCGCACATCAGGACTTGGATACACCCCCAGATGGGAGTGAACATCGATAATGCCCGGTGTCACCCAGCGTCCGGCTGCGTCAATACGGCGCACCTTTTGAGGAATGTCGCCATTGCCCACCCAGACTATTTTTCCGTCCGCCAACAGTAGACTGGCGTCGTCGAGACGTGAGCCGTCCCCTGTCAAAATAGTGGCGTTACTGATTAGTGTGGGTTCCGAGGTCAGTGCTTGATACGTGGAGGGAAAGGGTTCGGCAAAGGTCGAAGCTATGCTTACTGACCATCCGGCAGCGATACAGGCTAGGCCTGTCAGGTATCGATGCATAGGGGAGCTCCTATAAAAATGTAGTTGTTGTGACCGCTAAGAGCGGCGTCTACGCAAGGTAAAGCCTTCCAGTTGTTTTGCCAATATAAGCGTCGACATATCGCAAAAGAGCCAAAGCATTTGTTCTGCATACCGGGTAAAAACTTTCTTGGTGTTGTAGAACCCAGCCGCCCATGTCTCGATACCGTCTGCTTTGGGATATTTTCAAGGGTTTATGTGAGACCAGTACGGCTTAAGACAAAAGTTAGGCAAGCTCAGGTCTTAATATAAATGTAAGAAATGCGAAATAAGAGTGACATAACTATCTGTTGATCTTGGCGCCTGGCGAGCCGCGTCAGTCCGATTCGGTACCCAATCCCACTCAGCAGAAGGTACAAACGCATGTTCAAACCGTCCGTCATTGCTGCCGCCGTTTCCCTGGCGCTGGCACCCACCGCTTTTGCTCAAGATAACGTCGATGATATTGAAGTGGTTATTGTCACCGCTGAACGCGTCGAAAAATCAATTCTCGATGTAACAACAACGACGAACGTGCTGTCTGAGGCATTCCTTGAGCGCGAAAATATCCGCGAGTTGAACCAAGTAGCAAACTTCATCCCCAATATGCTGGTTCAGGAACAGGCTGTTGGTGGCCAGAGTTTCACTATCCGAGGCATCGGTAATGAGGATGGAGAGCAGAAGCTCGGTTCGTTCTTTAACGGATTGAACGTCACCGACCGCAACTTTTCGGGCCAGTTTCTGCACGATATACAGCGTGTGGAAGTGTTGAAAGGCCCACAACCCACGGCGTTTGGTTCCTTCGCTGTGAATGGTGCGGTGAACATCGTATCGAATACTGCTCGCTTTGATGAGCAAGGGTTTGAGATCGGGGCAGGGGTCGGCTCGTTCAACGAATACCGGGTTAATGGTGTTGCCAATCTGCCGGTAACCGATTGGCTGGCATTCCGACTCGCCGCGTTTAGTGTCGACAAAGACGGTTACACCGAAAACGTGTCAGGTGAAGATCAAAATGCCCGTGTCGGCACGAATCTTCGTTTCACGACTTCGGTCAAGACCGATCGATTCCGAGGTGATCTGATTATTGCCCATGAAAAAAACGATGGCCCGGGCATTGGCTTTAACAGCAAATACTATCTTGCCGATGGCGGCATTGCCGATGCGGGCTCTGATTTAGATTTTGGGCCCACTAACACCGTTATTGATCGAGAGATCAGCTTGTATCAGTTGAAAACACAGATTGAGGTAACCGATCACTTATCGATAGCGTACAACGCCTATTACAACGAAGGCGACTTGTACGAGTACTTTGATGCCGATGGTGCTGCGATTCAACTCGATGAGCGTGATTACAACTATGAATCAAGCCAAACAGGCCATGAGCTGTTTATCAACTGGAACAGTGATCGTGTAGATGCCCGCATTGGCTACAACTACTTCGATTACGACTCCCACTACACCAGCTACACCTTGTATACCAACTTCCAGACTTACATTGCACGGGAGATAGCCAACGCTGTCATTGTACAGCCCACGGGTTACAACAATTTAAGCGATGACAATACATACCCTGCAGATTACCCCTTGCAGGCACTTCGACAGCAAACCGCACAGTATGTGTTGAATAATCCCGCGACGGTGAACCCCGCCGATGGTCAGCCTGTACCCAATGTACTGACAACGCTGGTGGATTTCACAGGTGGTATTCCCGAGAACAAAAATGAGACTCGCGGCCTGTTTGCCAGTGCCGATGTGCGGGTGACCGATGCACTCACTCTCAATGTGGGCGTACGTGATGAAGAGACCGAGGCCAATGGCAATTCCGACGACACGTCAGACCCACTGTGGAAGTTTGGTGCTAATTATGCAGTCAGCGACGAGTTGAGCGTTTACTACACCTTTGGCCAGGGGCGCACGCCACCGCTCAATGCGATTGTTGTTAACCCCGATGTGGAGCGTGAAACCGTCGACAGCAATGACGTCGGTTTTTATTGGGTGAGTGGTAATTTCCAGTTACAGGGGGCGTACTTCACCTTTGATTACGAAAATCTGGTGGTGTCGGTTACCGATTCACAGACAGGCTTGACCACAACCGCCAACGCAGAAACGACAAGCGTCTCTGGTTTTGAGCTGCAGGGTGAATTCACGATCAACGAGGTGTTTGGTGTATACGGCAGTTTTGGCTCTAACGATGCCGAGTATGGCGCTACCACCGACGGTGGTTTCGTGGCCAATTATGCAGGCAACCAGTTCCGGTATTCGCCCGAGTACACCTATACCTTGGGTGGACGCATGCAGTGGAACGACTTAAGGGCAGTACTGAGCTGGACGTACATGGATGACGTTTATTTCGAGCCATCGAATGACCCAGACACCTTGCAAGAGGGCTTTGGGCTACTCAACTTGAGTCTCGAATACCAAGTGAGTGATGCGATTGAACTGGGCCTATACGGTAAGAACATCCTCGATGAGGAATATCTGATCGATTCAGGTAATTTCGGAGGAAACGATGGTCAGCCCACGCTGATTCAGGGCACACCCGCTAACTGGTTGGCTACAGTTAACTATCGATTCTGATCGCTCCCTATTGATTGACTCTGCCCGGCTTATGCCGGGCATTTTGTTAAAGGATTACTCCAGTGTCACAGCTCGAGATTTTTGAGCGTGCCATAGGCCGCAAGCGCTGCTTCGCGCGCGCTTTTGTGATCGACGATGGGCTTCGGATAGGTTGAACCGAGAGCCACACCTGCGCTCTGTAGAATCAAGGGCGGCGCTTCCCATGGCTTGTGCAGATATTTGTTGGGTAGGTCAGTAAGTTCAGGTACCCAGCGGCGTGTGTAGCTACCGTCCTTATCAAATTTTTCACCCTGCGCCACAGGATTGAAAATCCGGAAGTAGGGAGATGCATCGGCACCGGAACCACCCACCCATTGCCAGCTACAGGCATTGGACGCCAGATCGGCATCGAGCAAGCAATCCCAGAACCACAGCTCCCCTTCACGCCAGTGAGTAAGGAGGTGTTTCGTGAGAAATGAGGCCACGACCATGCGTACGCGATTGTGCATGAAGCCCGTTTGCCATAACTCACGCATACCCGCATCGACGATGGGGTAACCCGTTTGTCCCCGTTGCCAAGCCCGAAGCCTGTCGTTATCGGAGGCCCATGGGAAGTGCTCAAATTTGGGGTTGAAAGCGCTATCGGGCATGGCAGGGAATTGAGCGACCAGATGATTACAAAACTCCCGCCAACCAATTTCACTGAGGAACTTATCAATCGCGGGGGCATTGTCGGGTTCCGCCTGCCGTTTGTTTTGTGCTGCCCACCAGACTTGTCGAGGGGAGATCTCACCGAACTTTAGAAAGGGTGATAGGCGCGAGGTGTTGGGCGCTCCGGGAAAATCGCGCCCATCACCGTAGTGTTGTACCCGTGTCTGCAAAAAGGCGGCTAGGGCGTCACCGGCACCCGCTTCCCCCGGCTGCCACAGTTCTTCCCAACCCGCTGCCCAGTTGGGGGCACTTGGACGCAATGCCAATTCATCGAGGGTAAGCGAGGAGGGCCATGCATCAGGAAACATCAAGTCGGGTGCGGCGACGGGAAAAGCGGGCTCCGGTTGTTTTAAACAGGCGCGCCAAAAGGGTGTAAAGACCTTAAAAGGTGTGCCAGCACCTGTCGTAATAGCGTCCGGTTCGAATAAAAGGGTTCCCGGGTAGCGCTTGAAACGAACGCCAAGTTCCTCCAGCGACGTATTGATTTGCCGCTCTAAGGGGTCTGCCCAGGGTTGGTATTGTCTTGAGCAAAACACCGATCGTGCACCGGTTTCCTTAACCAGGGTGGTCAACGCAGTAAGTGTGTCGCCAGTTCGCAGTATTAGACGACCACCGAGTCCCGTTAGGCTGTTGTCCAATGACGCTAGACTATGGTGTAGCCACCACTGGCTTGCACCGCCCAACGTCCAGTCACCACCTAGCTTGTCGTCGAAAATGAAGACCGGTATGACAGGACCTTGTTGTGCAGCGGCAACCAGCCCCGGCAGATCGGTTAGGCGTAAGTCGTGTCGGAACCAGAAGATACTTGTGTTGGGCATGCAAGCTCCTTGGGGCCAGCGATGGGTGAGAGTTGATCGACCGCGTCAATAAAGGTTTTGAGCGCATTGTCGGTTATTTTGAGATTGGCGATATCGTCGGCGCGGGTAACACCCTCGTTGAGAATGACGATGGGTTTTCCCATGGCATAGATGCGTTTGCAGAAACGAAAGCCCGAGTAGACCTGCAGGGAGCTACCCAGAACCAGCAAGCCGTCGCAGTCTTTTAATGCCTGCTCGCAAGTCGCGATGCGCGATCTGGGTATGGACCCACCAAAAAAAACAACATCGGGCATTAGCACGCCACCGCAGGCTTCACAATCAAATGGCTGAATGCTTGCAACATCTGCATCAGTTAAGTCTGCATCGCCATCAGGTCTGGCTTGCACACTGAAGTGGCAGTGGTGAGGATTCAGTCTTAACAGCTGCTTTTGTACGTATTCTCGTTCATAACCTGCACCGCAATCCAAACAGCAGACACGATCTAAACGGCCGTGCAAATCCACTACCTGTTGGCTACCCGCTCGTTGATGCAGCCGGTCGACATTTTGAGTAATAACCAATCCCACTCGCCCAAGGTTTTCCAGCCGTGTGACGCCCAAGTGAGTGGCATTGGGACGCGCATCACGCACACCCGGCCAGCCGACCATTGAGCGGCCCCAGTATCGTCGGCGCTTACTTGCTTGGGTAATGAATTCTTGATGTTGTATGGGCGTGACGCGCAACCACTGCCCGCGAGCATCACGATAGGTGGGAATACCAGAGTTGGCACTGATACCAGCCCCTGTGAGCAATACCCAGCGATCGTAGCGCTGGAAATACTCGACTAAATGTTCAACCGTTTTTGACATGGGACGTATACGCAAGGGGTAGATGCACGGTTGCCCCGTTGCATGAGTTTTTTAGGGAGGATGTATGCATATTGTGGTCACTGGTGGAACAGGATTTATTGGCAGCGCCTTGCTGCCGGCGTTAGTGGCTCGTGGAGAGCGCATCACGGTATTAACGCGCCAAGAGCAGCTCGAGAGACAGAATCATCCTCAGATCCGTTACGTCACAGCGCTAGAAGCCATCACGGAACCTGTTGATGCTGTGGTCAACCTGGCGGGTGCATCCTTGGCAGCCAAGCGATGGACCCCCGCGTACAAACAAGAGATACGCACCAGTCGTGTCGATTTCACTGAAAAGCTGGTGACATGGATGCGCTCTCTAGAGGTGCCACCCGCGGCACTGATCAGTGGCAGTGCTATTGGATACTACGGTGCATCGGCGGATGCGCGCTTTACCGAATCATCGGCAGTTGCTTCTGACTTCGCGGCGACACTATGCAGTGATTGGGAGCAAGCGGCATTGGTCGCTCAAAGTGATGCAACCCGGGTTGTGCCGTTGCGATTAGGCGTTGTTTTGGACGCTGGCGGTGGTGCACTCACCGAAATGATGCGCTCATTTCACTTCGGGGTGGGCAGCTACTTGGGTTCAGGTTCTCAATGGCTCAGCTGGGTGCATCGTAAAGACGTTGTTCGCGTTATCGAGATTTGCCTCGATACGGCTGTTTCAGGCCCCATCAATGTTGTGGCACCGAATCCCGTAAACCACAGAGCGTTCAGTGAAGCGCTCGCGCGCAGACGTCGAACCCTGTTCACCACGGCTGTGCCCGGTTTCGTGATGCGTGGGCTTTTGGGTGAAATGGCGGAGGCTCTACTATTAAGTGGTCAATGGGTGGTTCCCGAGCGCTTACAAAAGGAATTGGCTTTCAAGTTCTCGTTTCCATCCATTGATGAGGCGCTCATCGATATTCTGGCGTGAGCGGCGGGGCGGTGCGCCACCCGCACCGCAGTGCTGTCGATAGCTCAGTAATTGCCAACATCGTGATAGTCGTCGTAGGCCGCCTTCACTTCTTCTTGTTTCTGCAGTTTCTTCAGCGCCGAGCGCTCTAGCTGCCGCACCCACTCGCGACTAACACCCATTGTCTCCGCCACTTCTGCCCTTGAAAGGGGAGGCCCGTCGTGAAGACCCCATCGGGCTACCACTACTCTCCGTTCGGAATTTTCCAGCTTATCGACAGCATGACTCAGGAAGCGATGCAGTGAAGCTTGCTCCGCAGATTCTTCGGTGTCACCAAATGCATCGCCGGCCAATGTCTCTACAAGGCTGGTTTCGTCGTCGTCAAAGCGGGGGGCATCAAGGGAAACACCTAGATTGCGAAGCTGAAGTAGCTGCCGGGTTTTCTCAATATCCATACCCAGCTTCTCGGCCAGCGTTTCATCGTCTGGCTCCATACCCGTTCGCGCATGCTCAAGAGCTCGCTCCTTGTACAGCCTGCCCATTTGTTCTTGCACATGGGTAGGGAAGCGCACCAAGGTGCCAGCATCCCCCACATAGCGTCTCACGGCTTGTGTGATCCAGTTGAAGCAGTAGGTGCTAAAACGGAAGCCTTTCTCAAACTCAAACTTTTCTGCGGCTCGTATTAACCCCAGTGTGCCTTCTTGGACGAGGTCGACATAGGACACACCGCGACCTTTGTAACGTCCGGCAATAGAGTAGACCAGTCGGAGGTTGTGCATCACCAATGCGTCCCGGGCCTCGCTGTAATGCCGCAGGCCTTGGCGAAGCACTCTGAGTTGCTCGCGTTCAAGTGATAGCGCCAAAACGGGCGGGTTCCACTGTCTTTCCCAGTTAGCAATGGCATCGGCCACGCTGTCGGGGAACTGCCCTCCGGCCCGGCGCAGCATGGCTACTGCCATCCCTACTGTCAGACTCGCAGGCAGCTGCAGTGCGTCCACCAGTTGCAACCGCTGTTTCTCCGAGCGCGCACGCGCAAATTTTGCAGCGAATTGGGCAGCCTCGTCACGTTGATTACCGTCAGTGAAATAGGCTGAAAGCTCTCGCCGCAACACGAAGTGCTGTTCTCTGTTGGCGAATCGCCCAATGTCGGGTGGATTGAGTTGGCATTGGCTTATAAATGTGTGGACGTATTCCCGCAGCTCAGGCGCGGTTGCGAATAGTTGATGCAGCGTCCTCACCGCCTGCCACTTGCGTCCGTCAACTTCTCGCTCCTGCTCCGCCGTTAATAGGGGATAGCGTCGGGCTTCAGCGAACATTAACTCAAGGTCTTTGTCGTCGCTCTGGTTAACAGTGCTCATGGCCCACCTCGGGGTGTGTTTGTCTACTGTACCTACGACAGAGAACACTGCAAAGATTGAAATGTGGACAGCTTGTCTATGTATAGGGTGAACAAAATGTGGTCAATGTCTCCCGCCGAGGCATCCAACTTGCAAATGCCCCCGTAGAGTTAGACAAATCACTGACAAAAAAGAGTTGTCCATGAATGCGCCCCTTAACCATTTTACGGTTCTTGAGCCTCGTCCTCTCTACGGTATAGGGACTGTTGCCCGGCTGACTGGCTTGAAACCCGACACCTTACGCGTGTGGGAGCGTCGTTACGGATTGGGGGCCAGTTATAAATCTGCCTCTGGTCGACGGCAGTACACCCAAAGCGACCTAGAGCACTTACAACTCATTGCTGCATTGGTGAGCGACGGTGCTCGCATCGGTGAAATCGCTTCCTCTGAGCGTAAAACCCTCGAGCTTCTCCTGAGGAGTCGCGGTAAGCATTTGCAGCGTCAGTTGCCCCCGGCGAAACCACAGGTCGTATTTGTTGGCGAATCCCTGTGCGATTGGCTCGACGAGCACCAGGGCTGTATCTCAAGTGTTAGCGCGCTGTTATGCCGCCGCAGTGTTGCCGATACGGTTGACAATTTGACGCTAGAGGGGCCTGTGGCGCTGCTGGTTGTCGAATGTGCTGCGTTATCAAACAGTCAGATCAATGCTGCTGAAATACTGGCCAAACAACTTAACGCAGGCGGTACGCTTGTGATGTACAAGCTGGCGACCGACCGATGGTTAGAGGAGCTGGAGCGTCGCGGGGTTAGCACCCTAGAGTTCCCGCCTGAAACCGCGCGGCTTGCCTATGAAATGGGTAAAGTGGTGGTCACAGCCGATACCGAACAAGGTGAATTTGATCTCGGTGATTTAGTACGGCCCAAACCTAGGCGCTACAACGACACTGAATTACTGGCTGCGGCGAAACTCAAAAATA
Source organism: Luminiphilus sp. (assembly GCA_965658685.1). Taxonomy (GTDB): domain Bacteria; phylum Pseudomonadota; class Gammaproteobacteria; order Pseudomonadales; family Halieaceae; genus Luminiphilus. The sequence goes on along the minus strand of CBFHTF010000006.1, from coordinate 17,430 downwards.
CCCTCAATTGTGAGTGTCCCAAGCACTTATCTGATCTACTGATGGCATTGAATCAGTTTGAGGAATACAGCACCCAGTGCTCGGTAGACAATTGGCAAGATGCAGCTGTGCATGCAAGCGTTTACGCCTATACCAATCAGGCCAGACACTTGATGGAAAAAGCGCTCACCGCGGTCTTGGAAGAGCGTGAGATTGAATATACGGCACTGGTGCAGAGGCAGGTGAAATCGTGAGTGAATCAGAGGGTAGCAATCAACCTATGCCATGTCGCGGCTGCACGCAGTCGTGCCCCAATATCCATCACTGCGAACACAAACCTTGGCGTCAGACCACAAAGCCAGTGCCATCGGCGAGCCAACCCTTAAGCTATGCGGCTCGGTAATAATCGGTGAGGGACGCCCATGATTAAATGGATAGCAATTGGATTAAGTGCTGGCATGTTCGCTTTCAGTGGATGGATATATGGCCAGTCAGGGGATTGGGTGGCGCTGGTGTTTATGTTGGTTTCGGCTGTTTACGGTCTGCTATTTGCGAGCGGACAGCTTGACCACATGTTTAACCGTATCGATCCTTGAAGGGTCTCGAGGGCCGTCGCGAATCTCCGCCTTTTACAGGCACTTACGTGAGTGATCGCCAAAAAATAAGGCCAATGACGCTGGGGCAAATCCAACGCACGTAGAACGGCCAAATGGCCCAGAACCAGCCATTAACGGCATTGGGGTCGTTCTTTTTCAGTTCGCTCAGCAGGCTGTTTCGACGCCACACCCACCCCGCGTAGACACACATGAGCAAGCCCAGTATGGGTTGGCCATAGCGCGTGCTGACCGTGATCACCAGTCCGAACAGTAGCTCGAAGTTTACTACCACCACGCTACTTACAAGGGTGATCACCAAACCCGCCACAAGCGCAGCGCGCTGCCGTTTCCAGCCAAAGCGCTCGACTAAAAAGGCCACCGGGACCTCTAGCATGGAAATGGAAGAGGTAAGCGCTGCCATTGCCATAAGGCCAAAGAAAGCAGTGGCTACGACGACGCCAGCGGCACCCAGTGTCTCAAAGAGCGCAGGTAGCACTGTGAATATCAGCGTGTCCTCTGATAGCAGCTGACCGCTGGCGTCGAAAATATCGACGCCTCGCTCGGCGGCCACATACATGGCCGGAATAATCAGGAAGCCGGCCAGTACCGCAAGTCCTACATCGATTAGGGCTACTTGAGCACCGATGGAGGGGAGATAGACGTCATCGCCTAGGTACGAGCCATAAATGAGCATCGTGCCCACCCCAAGGGACAGAGAAAAAAACGCGGAGCCTAGTGCCGCGATAATCAATTCCCCCGAGAGTACTTTCGAAAAATCCGGCATCACGTACACACCAAGCCCAGTTTCCGCTCCGGGTAGTGTCATGACATAAAGCGCCAGCAGCACCAGTGTGATGATTAACGAAGGCATGAGTCGGGTCGACCAGCGCTCAATACCGTTGTGGACGCCGCCCATGATAATGGCGATGGTGAGCACCATAAATAGTGCCATCAGGGCAAGGTTTCGGAAGGTGTCGAACCCCGTAAGCCAGCTTGCCGCGTCATTGAAGCCTAGGGCGCCCAAGGGGTAGGCAGCGGTATATCCCAGCATCCAACCCGCGACTATGCCGTAAAAACTAAGGATTAATCCTGCAGTCACAAGTCCAGCAATGCCGGTGCTTGCACCAATGGCCTTTGTTGAGGGTCGGCCACTAATCTTGCTGAGCGCCACTACGGCATTGCCATGAGCATGGCGCCCTAGGAGTAGTTCCGCCATCAGCACTGGGTAGGCCAGCAAAAAGGCCAATATTAAGTACACGAGGACAAAAGCGGCGCCACCGTTACTGGCGACTTGGGTAGGGAAACCCCATATATTACCCAAGCCCACTGCGGAGCCGGCTGCAGCCAACACAAATCCCAATCGAGAGCCGAACTGGCCACGAGTCGTTGCCACGTTTTATCCTTATCGCTGCTGTTCGTGGAAGAATACCACTCGCGCCACGTTCTATGCAGCATACGCTTGCTTCTGGTATGCTCCGCGACCTTCCCACGCCCGGGTGGTGAAATTGGTAGACACAGGAGACTTAAAATCTCCCGATCATTGCGATCGTGCCGGTTCAAGTCCGGCCCCGGGCACCAAAACAGCCGATGACGTCTCCACGCAGCCCTTGATCAGCCAACGACTTTCCAGTGACTCACTACTTTCCAGTGACTCACTAAGAGCCGCGGCAATTCCGAAGGCATAAGAGCCGGCACACCTTTTGTAGTGCAAGGGGCTGAAACGATGAAGTGTATGCGCATAACGATCCTCTGGGCTGCTATCGCCCTCCTTGCGGCTTGTTCAGGCGGCGGCGATGCAACCAGCTCGGCCAGCAGTTCTAATCGTGCTCCCACCATTGTGTCTGCGTCCGAGGCGGTATTTCCACAAACTCGGAGCGGTATTGCTTACACGATAAGGGGGTCAGACCCCGATGGAGATCGCCTAACCTACTCAATCGGCGGTGACGACGCAGCGTCATTCACGGTGGACGCAGATTCAGGAGAGTTGTCCTTTTTGAGAGCTCCGGATGTGGATGCTCCTGCGAGTGTAGACGGCGACAACTTTTATGTGATCAATGTCTCGGTGGAAGATTCTTCCATGGCTGCAGCTACTCAACGGGTCGACATTGAGGTGTCGCGACACGATCCGGAGGGGCCTTTTCTCTCCACTGATGGCGCCGTTTTCATTGGGCCAGACACTATCATCGAGTCAGATGCCAGCATCCTGCAGTCGATCACTTTCTCATTATCTGAAGTTCGCACTGTCCCAGACAATCGAGTCAATGCTGCGGTGACAGCCAACGTAAACGTCTACGATGCCGTATTCTCGAACGGGCAACTCATTGAGATGGTGATCAACGATGACGTCGGCTCCCGATCTGTGGCGGAGCAAGAGGCACGTTTCTTTGCAAAAATTCTTGGCCAGCTTGATCCTATGATTGTTGAGGGGGTCAAGACAGTTTGGGTCAACGGGGGAGTGGCGAATTTAACGGGTCCCCCAGGAGGTATCGTTGTGCACACTGATTACGTCAGAGACGAGCTCATCCCTCGTGGAGTGGCTGAAGAGGTAATGGCCCATGAAGCTGTCCATGCAACGCTTGATGCTGACTACTTAAGATCGTCGGCTTGGGCGCAGGCCCAGAAAGCGGATATCACTTTTGTTACTGAGTACGCTCGAGACTTTCCAGAGAGCGAAGACCTTGCTGAGTCTTATGGCGCTTACCTAATAGTGAAGAATGCTGGCCGCAACCCAGCCTCGCTCGTCGAACTATTGCAGGGTGGCATACCCGAGCGTATCGTTTTTTTCCAATCACTGGGGCTTTGAATCGCAGGCCTATGCACGCCATGCCTCGTGCTGATTCGGTTTGCAGCGACGACAACAATAGCTATCTCCTAGGCACCACTCGACCGACCAATTTTCGCGGTCGAATGCGCCGCCGCGCAGCGCTCACCAGCGGCAGTGAAAATCTCCCCTTCTAAAACCGCAATCGACCGGGTCAGTTTCTGAATACGCCCGATGACACGCAGGGGTTCGTCACCGGGCGTCACGCCCTCATAGCGAGTGCTTATCTCTAGGCTGGAAAGTTTAGTCACAGTGGGGTCACAACCGAAGACAGCATGTGCCATTGCGGCGTCCAGCATGGCTGTAACGAACCCCCCTTGAACAACGTTGCCGCTGTGGCAGTAGCTGAGGGGAACATGAAACGTAAATTCGCAGCTATTCGTATCGAGCGCCACCACGCGACCACCCAGAAAATCGAGAAAGGCAGGTTTGTGTTTGTTGAGGTAGGCGATTTTTGCTTCTGGTGTCATGCTTCAATCTCATGCGGGAAATAATATCGTTGGCAACAGTACCCCAACTTTCGGTATTTGCACGCGGTGCTTGAGCTGCCATCGCAAGGTGGGCAGACTTCCCAATCATCAGTGAGAGGACATTATGACACGTACCCTAACCCTTGTTTGTGCCTGCTGGCTTAGCATAGGCGCTCTTGTCTGCGGGGCTGCGGACCAGGTGATACTAAAAGATATTGCGGGCAAAGAGCATGTCATTGGACACTTGGCATGGGGCACTGATGGCAGTTACAGCCTCGATATTGACCACAGCCGCTTCAAGGATTTCTTCCTTTCCATGAAAGAGATGAAGTGCCTCGAGGGACCTAAAGAGCTGTGGTGCCATATACCGTACCCCTACGATATGCCCCGGCAATGGTCAAACAATGACTATCGTTGGCTGTCTCAAGATCTCCTGTTTATGTATAAGAGCCCGGGTGAATTTGGTGCCAATCTTTGGCAGGGGGTTTATTACAGCTTCTCAAACGAAGGTGATCATCTGAAGGGCACGGCTATGCACGTTGATTTAAATGAGTTGGCTGCGCCCCCAAGCGATTTGAGTACACCTTTTTATGATGAATCGTGGTTAGAGCCTATTGATCCAAACGAACACTGGCTACCAACCCTCATTATTCGCTGATGACAGGGAAAGAAAGTTTGTCGGGCCTTGGGCCATAATGCTGCCGCCCCTAAAGAAGGAATTTAATGATGCGCACTGCTCTTGAAACCATGCTGACCATGCAGGACCGTATGAACACCCGCGTTCATCCACAATGGATTGATCAGCGCTTCGAGTGGTACCGGGCGATATGGATTGAATGTGGCGAGCTCATGGACCATGTGGGTTACAAGTGGTGGAAGCAGCAAACTCCAGATTGGGGGCAGGTACAGTTAGAGGTGGTTGATATTTGGCACTTTGGCTTATCAGCTTTGTTTGAGCCCAATGCCACTGTTGCTGATCTCGCTGCCAAGATCGAGCTGGAGCTCTACCATGCGGAGCCCGAGACAGATGATGTGCGTCTAGCCACTGAATTGCTGGCGCTTTACAGCCTTCAGCATAAGGCATTCTCAATACCGCTATTTCTTCAGCTGATGCTGGCCAGCGGTCTCGATTTTGATGGCTTATACCGACAGTATGTGGGTAAGAACGTGCTGAACTTTTTCCGGCAAGACCACGGTTATAAAGACGGTAGTTACGTCAAGGTATGGCAGGGTAGGGAAGACAACGAGCACCTCTCCGAGTTACTGCAGACCCTGGACGTCGAAGCTTCGTCCTTCCCAGATGATGTTTACGAAGGTTTGCAGTCGCGCTACCCCGCGTAGGGTGGCCCATTCGGCTCAGGGTTTTTCCTACCTGTTGTCGCTATTGCCGCATACCTCCCTGAATCCAGCGGCAACAAAAGGGATCATGCGATCGTAGGCGGCGCGAAAGTCATCGGACCGACACAGTCCCTTTGATAAATGGTCAATTCGACGCGTGCGAGCGAAGGTTAAGGTCAGTGCTCCGGATAAGTTGTTATAGCACCAGTAGAGATCGCTATCACGAGCACCGGGCAGTGCCGTGCGCAGGGCATCGATGAATTCTTCAACCAGCTCATCGAACGCCTCCGACATCATCTTTTGTCCCCAGTAGGGGGAGTTGTTGATGTAGGCGATGAGTGCAAGATAGTTTTCCCAGCCCTTGTCGCCTGTTTCTTGTGCGAGTTCTAAGGGCCTTAAAAAAGCTTCGATGATGGGTTCAACCGAGAGTCCATCGTTCCCAGCAGACTCTTTTGCTCGCTCTAGGGCTTCGCGGCGAGCGCTGTTAATTTCAGGTGCACGGCGCATGAAAACGGCGTGAAACAGGTCCAATTTTTTCCCAAAGTGATAACTGGCAAGTGCCACATCGACGTTAGCCCCCTCTGCAATTTGGCGAAGAGTTACGCCGTCGAAACCTCGCTCGGCAAACAAAATTTCTGCGGTATCAAGAATGCGGTCACGTTTGCTGGCGCTTTTCACGGGGCCCCTCGCTGCTTATTGCTGTTGTGTTTACGCTACATTGGGATTGTGCATTCAACAAACGTTGAATAGCATGACGGAAAAATAACAGGAGACTCATGTGGACGCTACGCTTTTCAAATACCTTCTCATTGGAGGTTACGCCATTATCGTCTATTGGCTGTCATGGGTGGGTATGCGTAAGACCTCCTCTGCAGCCAGTTTCGCCATTGGCAATAAAGACATGAGTCCGGTGCTTGTAGGCATTACCTTGGCGGCGTCGATATCGTCAACGGCGACGTTCGTTATCAATCCGGGCTTTGTCTATGTCCACGGGGTATCTGCCTATGTGCATTTTGGGGTCGCAGGCGCGCTGGGTATTATGGCCGCGCTTATCGTTCTTACTCGTGGCTTCCTGCGGGTGGGTGAATCTCAGGGCTCGCTGACTATTCCCCAATGGATCTATCAGCGTTATCAAAACAGAAGCTTGGGTTTCTTCTTTGCCATTATTAACCTGCTGTCGATCACTTTTGTGGTGCTCATTTTAGTGGGTTGCAGTTTGCTGGTGGCGGGCCTGTTTCCCGTTGATCAAAAGACAGCCTTGGTGTTGGTGGTGCTGTTTGTTTTTTCCTATGTACTCATGGGCGGCACTTATGCGCATGCGTACACCAATACCCTGCAAGGCATCATGATGTTGTTAGTGGCGGCAGGTTTGTTCGTGCATGGTCTGCATTACTTGAGCGACGCACCACTGGCGCGCCTGCAAGCCATTAGCAGCGATTACGTAGCGGTGTTTAACCCGTCAAGTGCGCTTTATTTCAGCTTTTTTTCGGTGTTTGTAAGCGGTTTCGTTATCACTTTTGCGCTTATGTTGCAGCCCCATATCTTGACCAAAGTACTGTATCTGCGCAGCCCAAAAGACGTTAATGCCTTTATTATCACCACCGTTTTGTCGGGTTCAGTGTTTATGTTGATGCTGGCTATCGGCTTTTATGCGCGCTTGGCGGGGTATGAGATAGATAGTCAAGACACGGTTGTACGTGAGTATCTCTTGAGAGAGTTCATGGGTACGCCTTTTGGAGATCTGATACTTGCGTTTATCTTCGTGGCACTTTTGGCGGCGGGCATGAGCACCCTCGATGGCATCTTGGTTGCACTGTCTGCCATGGTTGTGACCGATATTTTAAAACCGCTGGGTTTGGCTGATCGGCATGGACTTGCGGTGTCACGTTACGTGCTGATAGCGGTTGGAATGGTGGGCTTATGGCTTGCATGGAGTCCGCCACCCGTTGTGGGCTTGTTTGCCCAAAAGGGCGTCTATGGACTCGCAGCGGCGTCACTGGTGCCGATTTTATTCGGGGTGGTTTGCCGAGGTCCGGTCTCTATATGGGTGGTTGCACCGGCGGCGGTTCTAGGCTTGCTCACCCACCTCATCGCTCATTTGGGATTGGGGGTTGTTAACCCCGCGGTGTCGGCTACCTATGGCATTTTCATGGCCTTGGCTTGGGCGTTACTCACTTATTGGTTGCTAGCAGGAAAAGCACCAGAGGCAGCAGTTGACAATTCAACATCTGTTGAATAATGTTTTGGAGCTTGCTGACCCGTAGGTGCTCATGGTCTGCAGCTGCGGTTTACTAACGATAACTATACCGCTCACCATACCCTCCCACGCAGGGTGGATGGGAAAGCGGCAAACCTTCTAAAAAGGATGGTTCCCATGACGTTACGCCACTCTCAGAGAACACCCATGGCCATTGCTGTGGCCTTGTCACTTACTCCTTGGGCGGGCACTGCTCTTGCGCAGAATGACAAACAGCAGAAACTGGCGCTTGAGGAAGTGACGGTCACCGCTCAGCGTCGCTCTCAAAACCTTCAAGAGGTACCCATTGCCGTGACAGCGTTGTCAGGCGATGACATTCTTTTGCGCGGCATGTCCGATATCAGTGAATTGGCGCAGAGTGTGCCAAGTCTGACCCTTGAACCGTCGCGTGCTACCAATACCACCCTAACCGCTTTCATTCGCGGTGTTGGCCAACAGGATCCTCTCGCTGGCTTTGAGCAGGGTGTGGCCTTGTACATTGACGACGTGTACATGGCGCGACCCCAAGGCGCGCTACTCGATTTGTACGATGTAGAGCGGGTGGAAGTGTTGCGCGGTCCTCAGGGCACGCTCTATGGCCGTAATGCTGTTGGCGGCGCCATCAAATACGTGACACGACGCCTCAGTGATGAGGTAGACGTTCGATTCCGCGGTAGCTTTGGTAATTACAACCAACAGGATATTGTGGCCACCGCGTCGGCTCCCCTCGCTGATAACTTCCGAGTCGGTGGTACCTTTGCCAGCTTCCAACGCGATGGTTATGGCGATAACGTTTTCACCGGTGGTGAACAATACGACAAAGACATTGTTGGGTACCGCGTTAGTGCCGAGTGGGACGTCACCGATACATTGCTGGTAAGAATGGCCTATGATGAGACCGACGATCAGTCATCGGCAGTGGCCGGCTATCGTCCCTTCCCATCGAATGCGCCCGGCCCCATTTGGGAGCCGATCGGTGATGTATGGGATACACGCGCCGGCGCTTCGGAGCAGGACATAGGCACCACGACCGGTATCAATGGCAACAACCAAGTGGAATCCAGCGGTTACTCGGTGACCATCGATTGGATGGTTAGCGATGCGATCACTCTCCGCTCGATCACTGCCGACCGCGAGGATTACACCGAGTCGGTTATCGATTTCGATTCACTTCCCGAACCCGATTTTGATGCCCCTGTGGTTTACGACAACGAGCAGTTCAGTCAGGAGTTTCAGATCCTTTGGAATACCGATCGCTGGAATGCTGTGGCCGGTTTCTACTATCTCGATGCCACAGCATCGAACGATTTCGATGTTGTCTTGGGTCAACTTGTACCGGGTGGTCTCACCGCGTACACCGGTGGTGTGGTCGACACCGAGGCATGGTCGGTCTTTGGTGACGTGACCTACGACGTTACCGATAAATTGTCGGTGGCGGTGGGCCTACGCTACACCGAAGACGAACGCAGAGCGGATATTTTCCGTGCCAACTACTTGGGCTTGCAGTCCCCATTCTTCGGTAATGACGCGGCTATTAACATTGCCGTAACGTCTGACTACGAAGCGAGTAAAACGTACACCGATGTGTCACCACGTCTCAACGTGGCCTACGCCATGAGTGACGATTTGAATCTTTACGCCAACTACTCCCAGGGTTGGAAAGCGGGTAGTTTCGATCCGCGTGGTGCCAACTTTGCTACACCTGCGGTGGAGGAGGGTTACGATCCCGAGCAACTCGATTCTTATGAAATGGGCTTTAAGGCCACGTGGCTCGATGGACGTGCCGTGACCAATGTGGCGCTGTTCTACTCGGAGTATTCTGACATGCAGATTCCGGGTTCCGTAGGGGTTGATACTGACGGCGATGGCGTGAATGACGACTTCGTGGGTACGGTGACGAACGCCGGCGAAGCCACTATCAGTGGTATCGAGATCGAGGGCAATATTCGTGTTACCGAACATGTGGCTTTGCAGTTTGCAGCCAACTTCCTTGATGCCAGTTTCGATGACTACATTGTGAATGGTGTCAACATTGCCAACCAACGGGAGATTCAAAACACACCCGATAATATGGTGTTTGCAGGCGTCAATTTCGACACTACCGTTCTGGGTGGTTTCACCTTGTTTAACGTGAATTACTCGTACAAGAGCGATATCAGCCAGTTTGAAATTGCCAACTCGGTGCTCGATCAAGATTCATACGGTGTGCTCAATGCCAGCGCCGTGTGGACGAGTCCAGACGAGCATTGGCGCTTTGGCCTCCACGGTAAAAACTTGACCGATGAGGAAATCAAAGTGTCTGGCTATTGCTTTGGTTTAGGTGAAGGTCCGGGGACGGCGTCAGCTTGCCCATCAGCACTGGGTTTGGAAAACAACCTCTCAGTGTTCTATGCACCTCCAATGACTGTCACCGGTACCATCGAGTACCGCTTGTAAGACGTTGCCTCCGGAGCCCTTCGGGGCTCCTTTCCCCATCTCTCAAAACAGGTAGATTCCATGAGTTTCACGACTCCCGCCCCCCTTTTGCCTGAACTTTTTGCGTTACACGGTAAGTGGCGCGCTCCTGACTTGGCCGTTGTCACCGATGAGGCGTCCTGGTCCTGGCAAACGTTCACCGAGGGCTGCCATCGCTTCGCACACGGCCTACGTAGCCAAGGGATTACCGAGGGCGCCCGTGTGGGTTTGTTGATGACCAACGGGCTTCCCATGGTTCAGGCTCTGTTTGGCAGCATCGCAGCCGGCTGCGTGGTGGTTCCGCTCAATGTGTCGGTGTCAGATGTCGCGGCTGTTGGCATGCTAAATCACGCAGAAGTCAGCGTTGTCGTAGCAAGTGATGACCTTGTTGATCGGCTCGATAGTATTGCCAATGACTTGGCTCTACCGGTGCTTCGAGTAGCTCCTACGAGCAAGCCTGGGTGGTTGTCCATCGATGCCCTCTGTGCCGATCAATTAACAACCTTGCCAGTGCTGTCCATTGGTGGTGAGTCACTCATTAATATTATTTATAGCTCTGGAACAACGGGCCTGCCCAAGGGCATCGCCCACGATCACCAGAGTCGTCGCGATTGGGCCTACGACTTGGCCTTGGCGCTGCGCTATCACGGTGGCGCACGCACGCTACTGACCATTGGTCTGTATTCCAATATCTCTTGGGTTGCCATGCTGGCTACACTGCTTGCCGGTGGCTGTATTCACGTGGTGTCGAAATTTGACGAAAACGATTTTATAGAGCGGGTAGCGCGTGAGCGGATCACCCATACGGCCATGGTACCCATCCAGTATCAGCGCGTGATCGAGGCTGCACAGCAGCGCGGCGGCGCTGACTTCAGCGCGATGCAAGCCATGATGAGCTGCGGCTCGCCGTTACGTGAAACACTCAAACAAGCAATTTTCGAACATTTTCCCTGTGGCATTATCGAGCTTTACGGCTTGACCGAAGGCATTATTACGACGTTGGAAACTGAGCATGCAGAGGGTCGTTGGGCCTCCGTAGGACGTCCTCTTTTGGGCACCGACATTTGCATTGTTGATGACAACGATGAGGTCCTCGGGCCCAATGTATCGGGAGAGATTTGCTCGAGGGGGCGCATTGCAATGCCGGGTTATTGGCGTCGGGAGGAGGCCAACAATGACGCCCGTTTTGTCGATAAAGACGGCTTAACTTGGTTGCGAAGCGGCGATGTTGGCTATGTTGATGATGAGGGCTTTCTCTACATCGTTGATCGCAAGAAAGATATGATTTTGTCGGGTGGGCAAAATGTTTACCCTCAAGATATCGAAGCAGCACTTGTGCAACACCCTGGTTTGTTTGACGTGGCTGTCATTGGGTTAGCGAGCGAAAAATGGGGTGAAACCCCCGTGGCGTTGGTAGTACCGCGTCCAGATCATGCGGTTGATCCCAAGGCTGTAAAGGAGTGGATCAATCAGCGAGTGGGTAAACAGCAAAGGGTGGCGGATGTCATTTTGATCGATACCTTGCCGCGCAACCCCAATGGCAAGATACTGAAACGCGAACTTCGCGAGCAGTTTAAGGATCGCCGCTATGCCTGAGTATGATGACCTTTTTTATACCGTTCCCGATGGTTTGACCCTGTATGCTCGAGACTACCCGGGCCCTTCCAAGGCGTCCCCTGTTGTCCTTTGCATGCACGGGCTGACACGTAACAGCCGAGACTTTGCTGCCATTGCGCCCCAGTTAGCGGCGACCCATCGCGTGTTAGTTGTTGAACAGCGGGGGCGCGGTCGGTCGGATTACGATTGTCAGAGCGAGCGTTATCAGTTGCCCAATTACGTGGGCGACATGTTGGTGCTGCTGGCGCAGCAGGGTATCGAGCGCTGCGCAGCCATCGGCACATCCATGGGTGGGCTTATGGCCATGGCCATGGCGGCAACCAGGTCCAATCTGTTCAGCCACGTGGTGCTCAATGACATTGGCCCGGTAGTGGCCCAACGGGGTCTCGATAGGATCAAGTCCTATGTGGGTAGCGCCAGTGAATTCCCCGATTGGTCAGCGGCAGTCGATTACACCCGTCGCATCAATGGCCCGGCATTCCCTCTGTTCACTGATGGCGATTGGCAGACATTTGCCCAGAACATTTGCGTTGAGCGCGATGGCAAAGTGGTGCTGGATTACGACAGCGCCATATCTCAACCAATCCAAGCCGCTCAAGACGCGGCGGTTCCACCCGATCTTTGGCCTTTGTTTGATGCGCTCGGCAGTACACCGCTGATGTTGGTTCGCGGGGCAATCACTGACTTACTCGACACCGACTGTGTCGCCGAAATGCAGCGGCGTAACCCGGCCATGCAATATGTGGAAGTACCTGACGTTGGCCATGCACCGACACTGAGTGAATCTGGCGTTCCTGAGGCAATCGTCCAGCTTATCAACGCCTAGCTAAACCGCTGGTGTTACTAGCGCTGCAGTTTGGCGCTCAAGGCATCGATAGACTCGGCTAGCTTCAAATCTCTTTCTGAGATGGCGCCGACGTCGTGGGTTGTTAGTGCAATGTCCACACGGTTGTATACATTGAACCATTCTGGATGGTGGTCTTGGTTCTCGGCGAGCAGCGCCACCTGAGTCATGAATCCGAAAGCTGCGACGAAGCTGTTAAATTGCAAGCTGCGGCACAGTTTCCCGTTGTTAACCTGCCATTGTGGATGCGCGGTTAACCATTGATCCAAAGTGTCCTCTGCAGTGGGTGATAGGGCCATCGTCAGTTCCTCCTGTTATCGGTTGCGCACCAGCATGGCACCGCATTCCATATGGTGGGTGTAGGGAAATTGATCAAAAAACACGAGATCATTGACGTCGTGGGTATGCATGAGGCTTTTGAGATTTTCTTGAAGCGTGATGGGGTTACACGAAATGTAGATAACACGCTTGAACTGTTGAGCCAGTTGCAATGTCATGGCGTCGAGACCCGCGCGAGGAGGATCGACCAGCAAGGTATCTAACTGGTAGTCGCCCAAAGGCTGCTGCAAATGACTCAAGCGCCGAAAGGGCCGAGTGCCAGCCATGGCGTCAGACATTTCCTCGGCCGATAAACGCGCAAACTCGACATTGTCGGTGTTGTTACGCATGCGGTTGTACTGTGCGGCACGTGTTGCCACTTTGCTTAACTCTGTCGCAATGACTCGGTCAAAGCATGTGGATAACGGCAATGAAAAGTTGCCAATACCACAATACAGCTCAAGTAGGTCGCCACTGCTATCAGCGGCGCGTTCCATGGCCCATTCGATCATGTGTTGATTGATGAATCCATTGGGCTGGGTAAAAGCCTGCTCTGGCTGACGGTAGTGCCAATTTTGGCCGTTAATGTGCAAGCATTCGTCTACCCAGTCGCGATTAACCACACACTTTTGCTTACGGCTTCGTCCTACGATGGGTAGGTTGAGTTGCTCGGAGAGCGCTTCAGCAGCGGCTAGCCACTGCTCATCGAGCTTACGGTGGTAGATCAGCGTCACTAGCATGTCACCGCTTAGGGTGCTCAAGAACTCTATTTGGAATAACTTTTGACGCAAGCAAGGCGTTGCTGTGATGGCCTCTTTAATAATGGGCATGAGCGACTGAATGGGCTTGGCCGCAATCGTAAAGTCCGTGATGGCAATGGGTTGTTTTGGGTTATCGGGGTTGAACATGACATAGTCGAGGGCATTGCCGTCGTGCCATATTCGAAACTCGGCGCGCAATCGAAAGCCGGTAGGAATGGAAGGGTATACCTGCCGTGGCGAGAGTCCTAGCTGGGCAAACCCGGGCAGTAAGTTATTAACTTTCTGCTCCAGCAACAGATTGTAGTGTTCGGGTGTCACTGTCTTCAGGCTCATAGTGTGCTCGGGGTAATTGGGAATGTCATGGCTGAAGAGGTCAAAGACAGTTCTTCGGCTTCGGTAATCCGGCAATACGACTTGCAATCCGCGCCGGGCTGCCGGGAAACAGCGACATCAGGTAGATGGAGTTGCCTTTTTCAGGGCCGAGCTCTCGTTTCACAAAGTTGACCAATGCTCGGTTTGCGGGTGATCCATCGTAGCGTTCGTAGAAACTACGCAGTAAAGACACGATTTCCCAATGGGGCTTGCTCAGCTGAATGCCTTCCTCGCTGGCTATTTGTTCGGCGACATCGGGTGTCCATGTGCGCCAATCCCGTAAAAAGCCGTTGCTGTCACGAGCGGGATGAGAGGTATTCATAGAGCAAGCACGTGGTGCGCTGGACAAAATAAAAAAGCCCCGTGCGAGACGGGGCTTCCGATAACAGGGCTCGACTCAGCGTCAGTCATCACCACCTGTGAACGCAGCGATAAGGTGTAGTAAGTTGATGAACAAATTGTAAATGTTCAAGTACAGGGACACCGTAGCGCGGATGTAGTTGGTCTCTCCACCATTAACGATGCGGCTGGTGTCGAACAAAATCAGACCTGACATGATAAGTACGATGGCACTCGAAATAGTTAACGACAGCGCGGGAATGCCCAAAAACAGGTTGGCGATGCCAGCAACAATAGCCACGAGCAACCCCACCATTAAAAAGCCGCCCAGGTAAGAGAAGTCTTTGCGAGTGGTTAAGGCATAAGCCGACAAGCCAAAAAACACAATGGCTGTGCCACCAAGAGCCTGCATGACCATGGTTGCTCCGCCCGGCAGTGCCAGGTAGAAGCTGAGTGTTGGCCCCAGCGAGGCGCCCATGACCCCGGTGAAGGCGAAGATGGCAGGAAGGCCCTTTGCTGTGTCGGCCATTTTGTTAACGACAAATAGCAGACCGAAACCCACCAGCGCCAGAACCAAGCCCATCATTGGCGGCAGGTTAATGGCGATAGCGATACCAGCGGTTACGGTGCTAAATGCCAGGGTCATGCCAAGCAACATGTAGGTGTTCTTGAGGACCTTGTTAGTGCTGACCAAACTTGCACTGCCGAATTGGCTGCTGCCTGGCATAGCAATGGGTTTATCGTTCATCACGTTCTCCTCTGGAGGTTATGTATAGCGTATTGCCACGTGTTCATAATAGGGTTGAGATCGACATTTTCCAAGCGATCTACGGCACAATCGCCTGAAATTCAACGCTTAGCGATGCGCTGACAGTGAGCTCGCCGGGCTCATAGCTAGATGTATCTTCAGCCATAGCCATAACGCTTCTAGTGGTAACCGGCGAGATTGGGCGATACCCCTCAACGGCATTAAGGCGGAGTGCCTGACCAAGCTTGAGTCCGGCGTTTGAGGCTAATTGCTTCGCGCGCGCTTTAGCTTGTTCAAAGGCGTTATCGAGCGCCTGTCGATAGGCTTGCTCATGCTTGGAACTGCTTAACTGCGGCGGGGTTATCGAGCTCACTTGATGCTCGGTCGCAAGCTGAATGAGGCCTGCTAGCTGGCGCAGGTCTCGTATTGTGAGCCCCAGCGAGCGCTCAACATGAAAGCCCTGCTCGACCCGTTGCTGCCGCTGCTGATCGTAGTGGTATTGTGGTTGAATCCGGATGCTACTGGTGTTGATGTCTGCTTCTAACACGCCCAGGCTTCGCAATGCTGCGGTCAGTGCACTGACTTTACTCGCTAACCCGCGTTCCATGGCACGTGTATCGTTACCTTGAAGAGAGAAGCTCAGTGTTAAGTGGGCCTGATCGGGGACAATGCGTACGGTTCCTGAGCCATCGACATTTATCACTGACGTGAGTTCTTTGGTAGTGGGGCGCTTATCGTCGGCACAGGCCCAAACGCTGGTGCAGGCCAACCCAATGGCGATGATTACGCTAAACGCAAATCTGTTGTCGATGACGAGGCCTCCGTAATGTTTGCCGTCAAGCTCATGGGCAGTTGCACACTAATCGTAATGTGCTGTTCGTTGTCGCGTCTCACCGCGCCGACCCCCTTTAATCGGACCAGCAGTCGGTGCAATGAGAACAAGTGGTCGGCCCGACAATCGCTGTCATTAATATGACCCTGAAGCACCGCGTTCAGTTCCGCGGTATCGATAGAGGGACTTTCGACCGTATTTGATGGGTAGCACAGGTCAATGTGCAGCTTGCGCTCGGGTTGCCGTGCTCTGATGGTGACATTGATGTCGCCCTCGCTGGTGTGGCGCAGTGCGAACCCCAGCGCGTGGAACAGCGCAAGGCGGAGTAGTTCTTGCTCGGTTTCTATGTCACCGACGGCGTGCTCGTGACCGTGTAGCTGAATGACAATGCCCCGACGTTCGCTTTCGGCCGAGTAGATAGCAATGACGGTAGCGGCAACAGACATAGGATCAACACGGCTCACACGCAAGCCGCCGTGCTCAAGTTTTTCTGTGCCCTCAAGTGTGAGCATGTCAGTAACGTGAAATAGGCTCATTGCCGAGTGCTTCAAAGCGCTTATAGAGTGTTCAAGACCCATCTCGCTGGCTTTGTCTTCAACGCGTCTGGTCATGGCAAGAACACCTTCGAGGGCAGTCCGAAGATCTTGACCCAAATCCTGCAGCTGTTGCGCACGAGCCCGGTGTTGCTGATACGCCGCACGTGACTGTTGCTCTCGCCGCAACATGTGGCGCCGTAGCTCCATCTGATCGACGGCGAGCTTGGCGAGTTGCTCCAGCGCTTGGATCTGTCGTTCTGAGGGGTATTTCGGTGTGCTGTCGAGTACGCAAAGGGTGCCCAGCGCTAGGTCATCGGGTGTTATCAGAGGCGCGCCCGCGTAAAAGCGTATGGGATTTTCGGGCATTGTCACCAGTGGATTATCTCGAAATCGAGAATCGAGGCGGGCATCTGACACCACCATAACCGATCGACCAATAATGGCATGGCCACAAAAAGAGATAGAGCGAGGGGTTTCCTCCGCATCCATGTTGTGTCGTGCCGCGAACCATTGCCGGTCATCATCAACCAAAGAAATCAGGCCCGTGTTGGCCCCAAATAACTGTGCCGCCAGCTCTGCTAAGCCTTCGAATAAATGATGATGATGCTCGTCGAGTAATTCCAACTCATGTAGGGATGCTAATCGTGCCGCTTCGTTACGCGGTATTGTCGGCTGACGCATGATTGCGCTCCAAATGGCAACACCCGCTAGTGTAGTGTTTTAATTCCCCAGCACATACCCAACTAGCGGTGTTATTAGTTCACGGCTTGGCAGGCTTACAGAGGGCTCAATGCCCTCGTTTTACGGCCAATGCTTGCGATTTTTATTGATTTTTTGATTAATCCTCTCGCGCAAAAGGTTAGAAAAAATATTTGTGCAATGGATTTTCGTATAACGCTTGCCCGACGTTGTTGAGCTATAGAGCAGATCTATTATTGGGTTGGTCAGAAAACTACCGTACGATCCGGTCTTTATAAACGCAGTAGGAACCCATTGTATGCCCCGCTTTAGCCTTTTCTCTTTGCCGCTGGTCACCATTGTGGCCACCGTAGCGCTTAGCAACGCTGCCGTTGCTGAAGATCGTTTTGTCAAAACTGGCTTGGAGCTAAGCACTATAGAGCAAGCCGAGGCATTGCGAGACCATGCTCTTAGGGGCACACGCGCCTTCG
>CBFHTF010000005.1:0-61272 GCA_965658685.1 Luminiphilus sp. | reverse complement strand
TGAAGAGGTGATGGCGCTACGAGAACTGAAAACCGAAGCTAATACACGACTAATCGCCGGTGCCGCTTCGGTTATCGCAGGCATCGCAGCTCAAGGTTCAGGCAATGAGTACGCCCGAACCGCTGGCATTGTGGGTATTGCAGGGGGCGGCTACTTGTTGAAAAGCGGCTTGGAAAAGCGTGCCGAATCGAATATTCACACCCTGGCCCTTGAAGAACTCGGACAAAGCCTTGAAGCGGAGATAACACCACGGGTCATTGAATTAGAGGATCGCACCGTTCGGCTTTCGGGCAATGTGGCCGACCAGTACGATCAGTGGCGAGAGCTGATGGCTGATATCTACGCTGCGGAAATGGGAGCGCTGGCGGCACCTTCGGAACACCAGACGCCCACCGGCCGCTAATTGGCGGCAGGTTTATACGAGCCATTGACGCAATGCCAAAAGAGATGCTGCCGTGACAGATCACGACGAACAACCGCTGCAGCCAGCAGCATTTACACCAAAATCGGCGGCGACGATCGAGGCTGCACCGGTCAAACCAGCACCCAAATACTTGCTGTTGGCTATCGGAGTGCTACTGGTCGTGCTTTTGTTGGTGCTATTTGCGCTACCCAAGTGGGTCTCACCGACGACACCCATTGCCGATACGGCACTAATGGCTGACACAGGCAGTACTGCGGCGCCGGCTAATGATTCGGGTGCGCAAAGCACGGTGAGCCCTGGTAAAGAGGGGCCCAGTCCATTTGCCGATGCACAGCGCCAAAAAGAACGGCGCGCAGCTCAGGAGGCACTGGAACAAGTCCTTGAAGTGCAAGCAATCCTGCTAGAGATGTCAGTTACCGATTGGGCACCCACACTTTACAACAGCGCGCTACAACAGGCAGAAAACGGCGATACCGCCTATCGAGAAGGTCGTTTCAAGGAAGCGGCTACCGCCTACCAGGGTGCCTTTGAACAACTGCTAGCGCTAGAAAGCTCCATTGTGCAACGACGGGAAACAGCCATCGACACACTCGTCGCTGCCGTAGAACAGGGTGACGTAGACACCGCAAACACCGCGCTTGAACGGCTACGTCAGTTAGCAACAGAGGCTTCTGTGCTCACACCGTTAACCCAGCGCGTAGCTGCTATTAACACCGTGCAAGAAGCCTTGGCAACAGCAGAGGCTGCCGTTAGCGCACAAGACTATGACGCTGCACTTAAGGCACTCCAACAGGCACTTGACGCCGATCCGGTCCATGAACAGGCCGCAAAGCGACAAGCAGAAGTGGTTCAACTAGACATTGACTTCCGCTTCCGCAAATACATGTCGGCGGGCTATTTAGCGCTCGAACAAGCAGTATTCGATCAGGCAGAAATAGCGTTCAATGACGCAGCCGCCTTAAAACCGGGTGCCCCCGAGCCGCAAGCAGCACAGCAAGAACTCAACGATGCCCGAATAGCGGCACGATTGCTGACGCTCAGACAGCGCAGTGAAGAGCTGGTAGACCGGGAGCTGTGGCAGCAAGCGGTGGCGGTTTATCGGGAGGCGCTTGCTGTCGATCCGACCCTCAGTTTCGCCCAAGAGGGCATCGTATCTGCACAGCCTCGAGCAAACTTAGATGAAGCATTGAGGGCCATCGTGGAGCAAAAAGAGCGCCTGACAAACCCCGTGGTATTGGCCGAGGCAGAATCAACGCTAGAACAGGCTATCGCTCTAGCCAATCCAGGACCGCTACTAAGCGAGCAAATTAAGCAAGCTAGTCGGACGCTCTCCTACGCGAAAACACCGGTAACAGTGTCTTTGGTATCCGATGGCAACACCGACGTCACGGTGCTTAGGGTCCAGCGACTGGGGGCATTCGAAACAACATTGCTAACACTGCGCCCCGGGCAATACACAGCCATGGGTGTGCGCACCGGTTATCGGGATGTGCGGGTCAATTTCGAGGTGGTGCCCGGTGCAGACACAACGATTGAGGTGCGTTGTGAGGAAGCGATATGAGTGACCCCAACGATCCACCACTAAAACCTGGGGGTTTTACGCCCATTAACCAAGATGCCCCTCTCTCAGCCGCCGCCTTCGAGCCACTGGCCGCCACTGCACCCAATCGTCGAAAGCTGCCTTGGCCGTGGCTGGGCGTGGCGCTTACAGGTCTTTTGTTACTGCTGTGTCTGGTTTTTTTGCTGACTGCGCGCTCGCTCGATGTGCGTGTGATGGCCGAGGGCGATGCTGTGGTTAGCATCGATGGCATGGCACTGCCTATTGGGCAACGCTGGCTTTTGCGTCCCGGCGATTACCGTGTAGTAGTCTCTGTAGACGGTTACCATCCCTGGCAGGATCAGGTGAATGTCACCGATGCCGATAGCCAAACCCTCGAGGTTACCCCGGTGCCCCTACCTGGCAGATTGTCGATATCGTCGCAACCAAGCGGTGCCTCTGTTTTGTTAAACGGCTCGCCTGTGGGTGCGACACCTCTGCGTGAGTATCCGCTAGAGGCTGGCACCTACGCCCTGAGCGTATCTGCACCTCGCTACCAGGCCTATAGCCAGGATGTTGCTATCACTGGCCGCGAAGTACAGCAAACACTGGCCATTGCGTTGCAACCGAACTGGGCGGATATTCGCCTTGCGGTTGAACCAGCCTCTGCCAAGATCTACATCGATGATGCACTGGCCACCCTCGATGCGAGTCTGCTCCAAGTATTGGCTGGCGAGCGCCAGCTTCGGGTCAGTCACCCGGGTTATCAAAGTCAAACTCTTGAGCTTACGGTGGTAGCTGGGGAGCCTCAGGATCTAGGCACTCTGTCTCTAGTGCCTTCCGATGGCGAACTGGCCCTTAGCTCAACCCCAACTCAGGCGAATGTCACTGTCGATGGCGCTTTCATTGGCCGCACACCCATCACCGTGGCGCTAAGCCCCGGACAAGACCACCTAGTGCAATTATCGAAAGCAGGGTACGACCGCAAAAGCATTACGCTCGCGCTGGATAAAGGTCAGCAGCTAACACGTAATATCGAATTAACACCGCGCTTGGGTAACATTCGTTTCGAGATAAAGCCCGATAACGCAGAGTTAGTCATTAATGGCAAAACCATCGGCACGGGTAGTCAGAGCCTTGCATTACCGGCGGTGGAGCAACGCGTTGAAGTCAAGCTTACCGGCTATGCCAGCGAGCGCCGCCGCATCACCCCAAGGCTAGGTCTTGAGCAAACACTCGCCATTACCCTACTAACAGAAGCGGAAGCAAGGAGAGCGGCACTCACAGCTGAAGTGACAAGTGCCCTAGGGCAAACCCTTGTGCTTGTTGACCCCACAGCCGAGCCTCTCAATGAATTTATGATGGGCGCGTCGCGGCGCGAGCCCGGACGCCGGTCCAATGAGGTACAACACCCTGTGCGTCTTGAGCGCGCGTTTTATATCGCGACGACAGAAACGACTAACGCTCAATTTCGGCAATTCCTCGCCGAGCACGACAGCGGTCAAATAGAGGGCAACAGCCTTAACCGAGAGCACCAACCAGTAGTGCAAGTCAGCTGGCAGCAGGCGGCGCGCTTTTGCAACTGGCTGAGCAACAAGGAGGGGCTGCCACCGTTCTATCGAGACTCTCAGGGCATTATCGATGGCTTTAATCCATCAAGCACCGGCTATCGATTACCCACCGAAGCGGAGTGGTCGTTTGTAGCCCGGGTTGAGGGTGAAAACTATCGACGCTTCGCTTGGGGCGACGCCTTTCCACCTGCGCAAGCGGTGGTCAATGTGGCTGACAACACATCGGCGCTGGTCACAGGCCGCATCCTCAACGGCTATGCCGACGGGCACATTGTGGCCGCGCCGGTTGCCAGCTTCCCAGCCAATCACCGAGGTTTATTTGATCTGGGAGGTAACGTGGCCGAGTGGGTCAACGATGTCTATGCCATACCGTCAGCTAACGCCGAAGTTGCGGTTGACCCCATGGGTGCATTAAAAGGTGATAACTACACCGTGCGAGGCGCTAGCTGGGCACTCAGCCGTTTATCTGAGTTACGACTCACTGCCCGTGATTACGGTGCCAGAGGGCGCGATGATTTAGGTTTCAGGATTGCTCGTTATGCCGAATGATGCTGATCGTAATAGGCGTGATGTGCCAGCGTCCGTGGCTGTGCTGCTATTTATGGGTTTGCAGTGGTTTTATGTACCGGCAATGGCCAATGGCGGTGTTAACAATAGCGGCGATGTTAATGACAGCGACGCCGTTACCGGCGATGCCGCCATCTTGCCACTAGCGCCAGAAACCAACACGTCATCAGACGATAAAACAAAGGGCGATACCAAAACTGACGCAGCCCAAAGCGCTAGTCAAAGCGAAACCCCGTCCGCGAGCGAGAATGAACTCATCATCAACCCTTCACAGGCGCGCCCGAACTTGGATTACGTGCCTTCAGAGACCATATCGGAAGATAAATCGGTCTCATTCCCCGTCGATATTTAACCCCAGGATTTCGCACTATGAACCGCCAACTCAACGCCGACTTCTTGTATCAGGTCTTTGCACTCTTGGTGGCCATTGTTTTAGTGCACGCCGCATACGTGGGCATTATCCGACCTAGCGCTGACGCACAGCTGGCCGCGCAAGCGGCACTACAGGCCGCCGGTGGCGACGTCGTCAGCGAGCGCACCTTGGCCATCGTCATCCGCGATTTCGAACAAGAAGCTTGCTTTATCTTGCTGCTATGGGCGCTGGCTATTATGGGGCTGAAGGCCTATCGCACCCGCGAAGAGCAGCGCATGCTATCGCTCAGCCTCGTAGAGGTGGCCGACGGCACCCGCGTTTTACCTCAAGATGCCCGCGAGTATGTCCGTGCCATCGAGGCACTACCGGCGGTGCAACAGGATTACTTACTGCCCCGCGCACTGAGTAACGCATTGCAACGCTTTGCAAGTACACGGTCCATTCCTGCCGTTTCTGACGCGGTGCGCGAGCAATGCGATATCGAAGCCGACAGGCTTGATTCCGAGCTCTCTATGGTGCGCTATATTTCTTGGGCTATACCATCCATTGGCTTCATCGGCACTGTTCGAGGCATTGGCGACGCCTTGGGCCAGGCTTACAAAGCCGTTGAGGGTGACATTTCCGGTGTCACCGTTAGTCTGGGGGTAGCCTTTAACAGTACCTTTGTAGCTCTGGTACTGAGCATTATCATCATGTTTGCCTTGCACCAACTGCAGTTGTCACAAGAGCGACTGGTGCTCAGTACGCAACGCTACATCGACCGAAATTTACTTCGACACCTGGCGGTACCCACCCCATGAGCGCCATCATCGATCTGAATGACTGCGCTTTAAAGCTATGGCATGACGGAGTCACCGTAGCATCACCGGGCTACGCGTGGTTTGACGGCCGACACTACCAATTTGGGACCGCCGCGCTAGCAACTCGGCGCCGCACACCACGGTCTGTTAATGCCCGCTATTGGTCACATCTCGATACACAACCACTGACGCCAGCGCTGGGCCCCGCTCGGCATCATGCAGACCTGGTCCACGATCACTTACATAGCCTGCACCAAATGTCGGGTGCCCCGGAATCGGTGCTCGCCGCTGTACCCGGGTGCATGACCCGCGAGCAGTTATCATTGCTGCTCGGTATTGTCGAAGCCCTGCCCTTTCAGATGGCAGGACTGGTCCATCGTACAGCGGCCCTCGCTGCAAGTAGTGCTGTCGCCGATGGCGTTCATGTGGAGCTGCAGCTACAGCAATTGGTGGCAACCCCCTTCAGCACCGATCGCGGCTCGGTGACAGCGGGACAAAGCCAACGTATACCGGGACGGGGTTTGTTGGCCTTATTCGATCAATTGGCCAGCATCATCAGTCAGCAATTTATTAACCAGACGCGTTTTGACCCGCTGCGCAGTGCCGACAGTGAGCAGTCTCTCTACGATCAGCTACCCGGGCTACTCGAGGTCCTACAACATGAGCCCGAGAGCAGCCTTAGCATCGAAGGCTACAACGCGCGCATCGTGCGCGATGATCTGGCCCCAGCAGGCAATGAACTCGCTCAAAAAATTAAAGGGCTGGTCGATACCGATACACCACTGCTACTGGAGAACCCCCTGTGTTCTGTGCCAGGTCTCCAGCTGCCTCAGCACCATCAAGCCATCGACAGTGTGTCTCTGCTCTCGGTCATAAGTCGTCACTACCACGAACTACTACAAGCGCCCGATCAGCTACACCTCAACAAACGGGTGCAGCGCAGCGACGAGATCGCTGCTGATTCAGCACCGAGTAATCCAGCACAAACCTTACCCAGCCATCTACTTATCGGCTATAGCGCCTATAAACTGTCTGAGAAGCTACGCATCGGCAGCGGTATCGCATTCATCCAAAACGACAACAGCGTCGCTATCACCGCAGACGAACATAGCCAAATCACAGTCAATGAGCAGCCCTTAAACCCTGGGCAGACGGTACACGCCG
The DNA here is from genome assembly GCA_965658685.1 of Luminiphilus sp. GTDB lineage: Bacteria > Pseudomonadota > Gammaproteobacteria > Pseudomonadales > Halieaceae > Luminiphilus. The sequence goes on along the minus strand of CBFHTF010000005.1, from coordinate 54,836 downwards.
GCGATGTGATTGCCGACAGCCAAGGGTTCATGGCCACATTGATTACCGTCGAGAGCTGACCTATGGCGCGGCGTAAACGCCAAACCTCAACCTTCAACCTGAGTTTTCTCGACATTATGTCCTGTGGCTTTGGTGCCGTGGTGCTGGTGTTTTTGATTATCGACCATGCCATGGAGGTGGAACAGCAGACCCTCAATGCAACCGTGTATGCGGAAATAGACCTGCTCGAGCAAGATATACAAGAAGGTGAAGCCGGCTTGGTAGCGCTGCGCAACGCATTGACGGAAGCCGATTTAGCCATTGTGGAGGCCAATGGCCTGGCCACTCGCGTCAGCGAAGAGCTGGATGCATACGAAGCCCAAATTGCACGTCTTGAGGACACCGATACCGCCGATGATGAATCGATCGAGGCACTCAAAGCCGAGTTAAATCGACTGGAAGATCAAGTCAAAAAACTTCGAGAATCTGCAGCGTCAGAAGCTGGTCGAAGTGCACGAGACTACACGGGTGACGGCAACCGTCAGTATCTTACCGGTCTCAATTTGGGCGGGCGTCGCATTGCCATTCTTGTCGACACCTCGGCGAGCATGCTGGCCGATGAAATCGTCAACGTCATTCGCCTGCGTAATATGGCGCCGGAATTACAGCGGCAATCGGGGAAATGGCAGCGGGCACTCGCTACTGTCGACTGGCTTACCGCTCAACTTCCCCTTGATGCGCAATACCAGATTATTCGTTTCAACACAGTCGCCAATGTAGTGTTACCGGATACCGAAGGCCAGTGGTTACCAGTAGCCGATACCAACACTCTCACCCGCGCAACCGATGCCTTAAAACAGCCACTGCCCCAGGGCGGCACCAGTCTTCATCGCGCCTTTGACGCCCTAACCCAACTTCCCAGCAGCCCCGACAATATATTTTTACTGACCGATGGTTTGCCAACACAAGGGGACAGCGCGCCCAAGAGCACAACCATCTCAGGTCAAGATCGCGTCAGACTCTTCCGTCAAGCGGTTAAGCAACTACCGGCGGGGGTCCCTGTTAATACTATTTTGTTTCCAATGTCGGGGGATCCACTTGCCGCCTCTGAATTTTGGCAGCTGGCGCAAGTTAGCGGCGGCTCGTTCATGTCACCCTCAAGGGATTGGCCATGAGCATACATAACGCTAGGGGATATCACTGCTAATGCGTTCACGTCGGCCCACTGCTGAATTCACAATTGCGTTCCTAGACGTCATTTGCTGCGGATTTGGTGCTGTTATTTTGCTATTGATGATTACCAAAACCGTGCAGCCCCAGATACTGGAAAAATCCGTGGTCGAAGCCGACGGGCGTGTTGCCAAACTGACAGAGCAATTGTTTGAGATCCGCGGTGAAACACGCATTCTCAATCGTGACCTGAACGTTAAGCGCGAACAACTCGATGACAGTAAAGAACGTATAGCGATCTTGCAGGCCGCTCTGGCGCGAACCAAAGCGCGCTATGAAGAACTCGATACCACGCGTAACAGCAATAGTATTATCGAGCAGCAACTGGCCATTGCCAGACAGCGCCTGAGTGAAGAGGAAAAGCGCCTACTTGCCGCGCAGGCAGACAGGCAAAGCGATTACATCGGCGGTATACCCGTCGATTCCGAATACATCATCTTTATCATCGATACATCGGGCTCGATGTTCTCCTACGCCTGGGAGCGGATGCTTAAGGAAATGGAGGCAACACTCAACATTTACCCAGAAGTTAAGGGCATTCAAGTACTGAACGACATGGGTAATTACTTATTCAGTCGCTATCAAGGTGAGTGGATACCCGACACACCGGCTCGTCGACAACTGATTCTGCGAAATCTAGCCAACTGGAATGTTTTCTCTAACAGCTCACCCGTAGAGGGCATAACCAACGCGGTACGCAGCTTTTATGACCCGGGCAAAAAAATATCGATCTATGTGTTTGGCGATGAATTCACTGGCACCTCGATTCGCGATGTCGTACAAACTGTCGATAGACTGAACGCTGAGAACACCGTAGGTGAACGACGGGTCCGAATCCACGCAGTCGGCTTCCCCGTACAATTCATTAGACCGCCCCAATTACAAACCACAGGCATTCGCTTTGCTACACTGATGCGGGAGCTGACTTATAAAAACGGTGGCACATTCGTTGGACTCAATGACTTCAGACCGTAAATCACTGCTGTTTCTCATCAGCCTACTGGTGTTGTTGTGTAGTGGCTGCGGCACCCGACAAGTGGTGGTGGAGGGGCGTTTCCCCGCGCCTCTCATGGAGCCGTATCCCATTACACTAGGAGTGGTTTACAGCGATGAATTTGCTAACCACGAGTTCTATGATGAAGCGGTAGGCCGCAACGAATCCGATTGGCTGGTGCGCACCGGTGATGCCCAAGTTGATCTTTGGAATACGCTACTCGGCGGAATGTTCGAGCGCGTCGTGGTTATCAAAGACCATGACTCACTGCATGCCATTGACGGCACCATTGACGCCGTGCTGGTGCCCTATGTCGAAGACCTGCAATACACCATTCCATTGCACACCAACATCAAGGTGTATGAAATCTGGATGCGCTATCGCTTCCGACTGGTCGATGTCGCCTCGATACACGACCACGACAACGGCGATATTAGCTACCATCCCACAGAGAGTTTTGCCGATTTCCAACTGAGTGCCTATGGCAAAACACCCACAGCATTCCTTCAGACTGACGAAGAGGCGGTCAATTTAGCGGCGGTGGTGGCGCTACGCGATGCAGGTGCCCATTTCGCAACAGCCTTCGAGCGGGTACCGGAAGTGGCTTCGTGGCTACAGAGCCTTAAGGACAAAACCGGTGATCAGTAACGGCAGACTAGCGGCGGCTGGTATGCTGCTGGCGGCGGTAATGGCGCTCACCGGATGCGTCACTGCCACCGTTGACGAAATGACTTTCCTGGAGCCCACCGAAGGTATCGGTGATCAATCCGTGGTCATCCTCGGTCGGCGCCACGCGCCCGATTATGAGACCGAGTTTGAATTCATCGAGTGCATAGGCAAGCATATTCGCAGCGGTGATCCGTCAATCACTGTCATTGAAGAGCGCCAATTTCTCGATGCCCTCTATCCGTGGTTTGAACCGCGAACGGCGCCGTTACGCACCGAAGACATCGATACCCTTCTCGCAGAAGCGCCGGTAGCGCAAGAACTGTCGGCGCTCAAACTCGAGTATATGGTTTGGATTGATGGCACAACCGTAGAGACCAATAGCTCGGGCTCTATGACCTGTGGTGTCGGTCCGGGAGGCGCAGGCTGCTTTGGTTTTGGCACTTGGGGCAAGGCATCCGATTACGAAGCCACCATTTGGGGGCTTTCCAATAAGGCCGAGGTCGGCCGGATAGCGGCAAACACCAGTGGTCAAAGCTACATGCCGGCGGTGGTGGTTCCCATTCCCATTATTGCGCCAGTTCAAGGCACTGCCTGCGATAGTTTAGGCGACCAACTTCTCAAGTATTTATCAGCGAATCACTGACGACACTATGAGCCCCCTAACAAAGGTATCGATTGCTTTTATGTTGTGCTGCTGGCTCTCTGCCTGTGGCAGTAGTCCGTCGGTGAGTGTGGGCGGGCGCCAGGTGAGCATCCCTGAATCGAGCAAAGAAGAACACCAAAAGCTGGTCGATTCCATTGGCATCTACGACGATCCCAAGCTTGCCGAGTACATTGATCGTATCGGTCAGCGACTGGTCAAAAGTTCCAGCATGCCCGACGCAACGTTCACGTTTACAGTATTGGACTCCCCCGATATCAATGCCTTTGCCATGCCAGGTGGCTACATATATGTGTCGCGAGGCTTATTGGCTTACCTCGAATCTGAAGCCGAATTAGCTGGGGTTATCGGTCACGAGATTGGCCATATCACCGAACGTCATCACAGCAGGCGTAGCACCCAACGTACCACCACAACCGTATTAGCGACCACTGCCTATATTCTTACCGGTAGCGGCGATCTTTACGATGCCACCCAAATGGCGGGCGCCGAGGTTATCAGTGGCTATGGCCGTGAAATGGAACTGGAAGCAGATGCAGCAGGTGCCGAGTTTATGCACCTTGCCGGCTACGACGCCGACGCCCTGCTATCAGTCATTGGTGTATTGAAAGATCAGGAAATGTACCGACGTGTCCAAGCCAAAGCGTCAGGCAAACCCTCGGGTACTTATCATGGCCTTTATGCCAGTCACCCGCGCAACGATCTGCGCCTGCAAACAGTCATCAAGACAGCCAACACACTCGACTTGGAACATCGTCCGGAAAACCCAGAACTGCCCGGTGAATTCCGGCGCCAAACAGAAGGGCTTGTATTCGGTGCCAGTGCTCAAGCTCAAGCAGAACCCAATCGCTTCTACCACAACAAGCTCGACTTTAGCTTCAAATACCCCGAGGGCTGGCGAGTAAGCAGTGGCGCGAAAGCCATCACCGCAAGTTCCCCCGATGGCACTAGCAAGGTCACTATTACCCTCTCCCAAGCTCAGGCCGAGGAGACACCAACGGCTTTTCTGCGTCGCAGCGCCACCGGTACGCTTAGTGACCAACGAGAGCTCCAGCAGTTCGGTCTTGAAGGTAGTACGGCGTTAGCAAGCGCCGGAGGTGTCACCAAACGACTGGCGGTGATTGACCACGGATACCGCTTTTTGCTCGAGGGAAATGCGCCCGATATTGCGCAAGATGATGAGCAATTACTCACCGTTATTGAGAGCTTTCGGCCACTGGCAGCTCGAGAAAAGGCCAAGGGCACCAGCCGTACCCTGCATTACGTGCAAGTCCCACGGGGGGCAACACTCGAGAGTCTCGCTAGCAGCGCACGCATTCCCAATGCAGAAGATCAACTACGACTGATTAATGGCTACTACCCGAGCGGTGAACCTCGCATTGGCGACTGGATTAAAGTCATCCGTTAGGCCAAGCTGCGCACAACAATAACGAAGCAATAGAGTCGCCGACTATGACACCACGACTGTCTCTGGGCCTGCGCGCACCCAAAACGTCCATGCAAAGACTGCTCATGGGCCTGTGTTTGATTGGCAGTAGCGCAACAGCCGACATCACCGTCTACACTGCCCAGCGCATTGTAACCATGGAACCGGCCATGCCCTATGCCACTGCAGTAGCCGTCGAAGACGGCCAAATCGTTGCAGTGGGGTCGTTAGAGAGTTTACAGCCAGTGCTTGCCCTGAAAGGTGGCACAGTAGACACACGCTTTAGCGATCGGGTAATGGTGCCGGGGTTCATTGATCCCCATGTGCACCCCATGTTGCCTGCGGTGCTTACCCAGTTCCCTTTTCTGGCCCCCGATGACTGGTCCTTGCCCACGGGAGAATTTCCTGGCGCACGAGACCCGGCAAGCTATCGCCAGCGACTCACGCAGCTGGTTAATCAGTATCGCCAACACAGCAGTGACACTGACGCCAAAGTACCGTTTATTACCTGGGGTTATCACCCGCTTTGGCATGGTGATATTGACCGCAGCACCCTCAACGAATGGTTTGGCAATACCCCTGTACTGCTTTGGCATCGCTCATTCCACGAGATAATCGGAAATGATGCGGCGTGGAATCAGCTGGGTATCACTGCTGCCGACGCAGCAACCATTGGCGAGGCAGACTGGGAGCGTGGCCACTTTTGGGAGGGTGGCCTGAAAGCCATTGTGCCCAAATTTGATTTTTTATTTGCACCTCAGCGATTTGCCCAGGGCATGGCGAACTTCCTGTCCATGATGCACCAGGCAGGTGTCACAACCGCACTCGATATGGGTACCGGGATCTTCGGTGATCCTTTGCGGGAAATCCAAGGCATTAAAGCCGTGGCGACCAACTACCCGATCCCGTCGCGCATTATCTTGACCCCCATCATTTTGGATTTCATTGGGCGCAAGCAGTCGCCGGAGCAAGCCCTGGCCGAGGTACGGGCATGGCAGCAAACCAACACCGAGCGGGTGCAAGTTGGCAACCATTTCAAATTGATGCTCGATGGCGCCATTTTCAGCGGATTGAGCCAAATGGGTCCCCCGGGCTATCTCGATGGCCACAACGGGGTTTGGATGGCGCCGAGAGAGCTGACCTACGACTTCGCCCGTACATTTTGGGAAGCCGGTTTCCAGCTTCATGCCCACAGCAATGGCGATGCGGCTACCGACTGGTTCATAGCTTTGCTAAAGCGCTTGCATCGAGAAGCGCCTCGACTTGATCATCGCATGACCTTGGAACACTTTGCCTACAGCACCGAAGATCAAACGCGACAACTCAAGGCTTTGGGGGCTGCTGTCTCAGCTAACCCTTATTACCACTACATACTGTCAGAACTTTACGCCGACAGCTGGCTTGGTCCCGACCGTGCCAAACAAATGGTGCGTTTAGGTAGCCTGGAGCGGGCCGGCATCCCTCTGGCACTGCACTCCGACAGTCCTATGGCACCGTTATCGCCGTTGACACTGATGTGGTCGGCAGTCGCGCGCCAAACCATCGAGGGCAATACCGGTATTGTTACCGAACAATTGAGTCGAGCCGCGGCGCTTCGCGCAGTCACTATCGACGCCGCCTTTATCATCGGTAGAGACCACGAACTGGGATCAATAAGAGCCGGTAAAATCGCCGACTTCACAGTGCTCGCCCACGATCCTTTGACCGTTGAGCTTGAGCAACTGTCCAACATTGAGGTAGTAGCTACCGTCTTCGCCGGCAAGCCCTACCCCATCAACCCGTGAAAACCATTCGACCGAACCGACTCATTCAATAAATAGGACGTACCATGACCCAACTCGCCGACAATCTCAGCTTTACCTGTGGCGCTACCCTCCATAATCGCTTCATGTTAGCGCCGCTCACCAACTTACAGAGTGCCGCCGACGGTACCCTCGGCGATGACGAACTTCACTGGCTTAGCATGCGAGCCAAAGGTGGCTTCGGTTTAACGATGACCTGCGCAACATCGGTTCAACATTCAGGGGTAGGCTTTCCAGGCCAATTGGGTGCCCACGATGACCGTCATATTGACCGCTTAACGCGTTTGGCAGCGGCGTTGAAAAGCGCGGGTAGCCATGCAGTAGTGCAACTGCAGCACAGTGGTATGCGAGCTCAACCAGACTATTGCAACGGTACTCCCCAGTGCCCTTCAGACGACGAAAAAACCAATAGCAAGGCAATGACCTCCGATCAGGTACAGCAACTGATCGAAGACTTCGTCGCCGCGGCTGAGCGGGTACAAAAAGCGGGCTTTGATGGTGTTGAGCTGCACGGGGCCCACGGCTACCTCATCTCGGAATTCCTGAGCCCCCGATACAATCGCAGAGAAGATAACTACGGCGGTTCGCCAGAAAATCGGGCGCGGCTACTGATGGAGATTATTGCCGGTGTCAACGCGCGTTGCGGCCGGGGCTTCAGTCTGGGCGTGCGGCTATCGCCCGAACGATTTGGTATCGATACCGCAGAAATGCATGCGCTAGCGGGGCAATTACTCACCGACTCACGGCTGGACTATCTCGACATGTCACTTTGGGATTTGCAGAAAGACTGTGAGCATCCCGCCTTCGAAGGTCAGAATCTGCTGCAAGTGTTTGCAGCACTACCCAGAGACGGCGTACGTCTTGCCGCAGCCGGGAAAATATACACCGCTGCAGAGGCGCAAGCAGGTTTAGATGCGGGTCTCGACATGGTCGTCGTCGGTCGCGGTGCGGTTTTACACCACGATTTTCCGAAACTTGCCATCGCCGACCCCAACTTTAAAGCCTGTGACTTGCCGGTCAGCCGCGCATACTTGAGTCAAGAGGGTTTAGGTCCTCGATTTATCGACTACATGGCCAGCTGGGAAGGCTTCGTCAGCGAGTAACAAGGTTTAACCGAAGCGATGATCTGCCACAAACGGGTTGCTTTGACGCTCGGCCCCGAACGTAGAGTCGGGGCCATGACCGGGAATAAAACGGATGTCATCGCCACGGGGAAACAATTTATCGCGGATAGAGCTCAGTAACTGCTCGTGATTCCCCTGTGGGAAATCGGTACGACCGATGGAGCCGGCAAAAATCACATCGCCCACCCAGGCCAGTTTTTGTGCTTCATGAATAAACACCACGTGCCCCGGTGTGTGGCCCGGACAGTGCACCACCTGAAGTGTGGCGGCGCCAACGGTCACCGTATCGCCATCGCTTAACCAACGATCGGGTTCAAAGGGATCGGCGTGGGGAAACTGTGCCATTTGACACCACTCGGGCAGTTTCTCAATCCAAAATCGATCTCCTTGTTCGGGCCCCTCAATGGGTATGTTGAGCCGCTGGCGCAGTACATCGCTAGCGGCACAGTGATCCATGTGTCCATGGGTGAGAAGAATTTTCTCAACGGTGGCGGATAGCGCCTCTACCGCGGCCAGAATCCGATCGATGTCACCACCGGGGTCGACAATAGCGGCACGACCAGTGGTTTCACACTTCACCACCGAACAATTTTGTTGGTAAGGGGTAACAGGAACAACACGGACACTAAGGGTCATGATTACGTATCCAATAACTTAAACATTAGTACTAGCAACATGGCTTTGGTCTTCACTATCGGCATTGGGGTCATTGTATATCTGCTCATCGAGCTGACCCTCGCGATAGGCCACGATAGTTGAGACCGCGGCATCGCCGGTGACGTTAACCGCGGTACGGATCATATCGAGCAAGCGGTCAACGCCAATAATGAGCGCGACCCCTTCGGTGGGAAGACCTGCCTGCGTGAGCACCAACGATAGCGTGATGAGGCCAACGCCAGGCACTGCCGCCGTGCCGATAGAGGCCAATGTGGCCGTGAGAATAACCATAAGTAGCTGGACAGCGGTTAACTCAATACCGTAGACCTGTGCAATGAATACAGTGGCTACCCCTTGCATAATGGCAGTGCCATCCATGTTCACCGTGGCACCAAGGGGAATGGAAAAACCCGCAACGCTCTTGGGTACTCCCAGCTTGTGTTCCACGGTACGCAAGGTAACGGGCAGTGTGGCACCCGAGGATGCAGTGCTGAAAGCAAAGGCCCAAACAGGTCGCATTTTACGCAAAAGTGGACTGGCGCTGAGTCGGGTAAACGAACGCAGCAGCAATGGGTACACCACCAAGCCGTGGAAGATTAACAAGCCCGATAGCGTTAAGAAGTACGCGGCCAGATTCCAAATGGTGGCGAATCCCATAGTAGCGAATAATTTCACCAACAACGCAAATACGCCGTAGGGCGCCAGCTCAATGAGCACGCCCACCATTTTCATAACCACGGCTTCCATATCGCGGAACCATGCAGCGATACGGGTACCCGCATCACCGGCGCGAGTGATCGCAAAACCCACCAGCAAGGCAAACACGATGACCTGCAGCATTTCTCCCTTTGCCATGGCCGAGAACGGATTCGACGGAAAAATATTGACCAACACATCGGTCAAAGGTGGCGCTGGCTTCGGGGCAAAATCAATGCCTGCCTCTGCAGTCAAGCCCTGTCCCGGGCCTATTAAACTGGCACCGATCAAGCCGAGCGAGACTGCAATTGCAGTGGTCAAAATGTACAAACTAATCGTGCGACCCGCGATTGCCCCCATACGAGCGGATGCGCCGAGAGACGTCATACCGCAGATCAGCGATACCAATACCAATGGCACCACCAATAATTTCAGTGACGCCACAAAGATGCGTCCAACGACATCAAAGACACCGAAAACCACAACGTCATGGAGAAATTGCCAAAGCCCACCTTCGGGATCGAGGCGTCCAAGGGCTATCTCGAGCACCGAGCCGAGCAGGATACCGGCGGCCATTGCCGCTAAAATTCGTTGGGTAAGTGACATCATTACTATCTCTTATTGATCGACGCTCTTATTGGTTGACGTCATTGTCACAGGCATTGGCATGGTAACTGATGACGGCAACGTCGGCACAGGCATTACAAGCAGAGGCGTAGGTGACATCACGCCCCGATCGCATACGAGCACACACGGGTCGGTACTCCATTGTGCAGATGGTGGGGCGAGGTGAGTGGCACGCTGTCGTTGTTGGTGCGGCCGGCGGCGGTGTCGCTGGCTGGGGTGGCGAAACAAGGGCATCAAACTCTGCGCAGCCCACCAGTGACATCAACCAAAGTAAACCCAAGCCTGCTAGTGCGCGTTTCACAGATCAGCTCCCTTGCGCTTGGCAGTCATCGCCGCCCTAGCGCCTGTAACGTTGATGGCGTCGATTAGATGCCTGTTAACAACCTATCGCGAGCTTCAATGCAATCGCGCTGTCGCGCCAGCAATAACGCCTCAGAAGGGCGTATCTGCCCTTGTTCAGCCGCTTTGGCTACGCGACGCTGACATTCGTCGGTTGCGTCTGGCAAAGCATTGGCCAGCGCTTCCATTACCGCCCTATCGCCCCAACAGTTCAGCGCCACATCGCAACCCGCTGCAATTGATTTGACCGCTAAAGACGCCACACTGCCAGATAATGCCCGCATATCAAGATCGTCTGTCAGCAATAGACCATCAAAGCCGATACGCTCTCGGATGACGCCTTGGATGACGGCTGATGACAAGGTGGCGCAATCATTTGGATCCCAGGCGTCGTACCGAACATGAGCCGTCATCGCAATGGGGGCATGGGACAGTGCGCAAAAAGGCGCAGCATCTTGCCACAACACGTCTTCAGCAGCTGTCACCACTGGTAGGTCATGATGGCTATCAACACTGGCTCTGCCATGTCCCGGAATGTGCTTAATCACACCCGCAACACCGGCAGCCGCTAAACCATCGAGAGCCGCCTGCCCAAGACTGGCGACCACATGTGCGTCGACGCCAAACGCTCGATCACCGATGACACCGTGGGCTCCGGGTCGAGGCAAATCAAGCACCGGCGCGCAATCAACATTAATACCCGCCAACGCCAAATCGATACCCAGCGCTTCAAAGTTGTATTGGGTTGCCGTAGTTGCCGAGGCTTCATTTCGTTGCCAAGCATCAGTGAATACTGCAGCCGCAGGGTAAGCCTGCCATTGGGGGGGCGCCAGCCGCGCTACTCTCCCACCCTCTTGATCAACCAGAATCAGTAAATCGTCTCGACCATGCAGGTCTTTTAGCGATGTAGTCAGATCTTTAAGCTGCGCTCTCGAAGCAACATTGCGGGCAAACAAAATGTACCCTACGGGCTCTGCCTGACGGAGAAAGCAGCGCTCATCAGCGCTCAACGTCGTGCCCGAAAGTCCGAAAATCACCGGCAACATAGGGTGGCTCCTACCGAGTGCTCACTGACTATCTCGGTAAAATAAGTGGTATTTCTTCTTGCCGAGACGCAGCAGCCAAAATCGATGATGCAGTGCCGATTCAGGGTTGAAGCACAGATCGAGTTGCGCATTTTGCTCTGCCCCAATGGCCGCACCGTTGATGTAAACGGCTTTACGACTGAGGGCGTCTTTCACCTGCTTACCCGAGTTAACAACACCACTCTCGGTTAATAGCTGCGTTAAGGTGGGAGGTAACGCGTTGATATCCAACGAAGAAGCCGATAGCCCATCGAGGCGTAATTGTTCTAAATCCTCCACTGACAAACCTAACGGATCACCACTGAAAAGCGCCTGAGTAATGCGTTGTGCGGCCTCCAAGCCTTCGGTGCCGTGCACCAGCCGCGTGACCTCCGTCGCCAACACATTCTGCGCCTCGGGGCGTCCTTCCCGCTGTTCATCGGCGCGCTCCAATGCGTCAATATCGTCGACCGGTAGGAACGTGAAGTAGCGCAAAAATTTGTAGACATCGGCGTCGGCGGTATTTAACCAGAACTGATAAAAGCTATAGGGCGATGTACGCGTCGGGTCTAGCCAGATAGTGCCACTCTCGGTTTTGCCGAACTTGGTGCCATCTGCCTTGGTGATGAGCGGCATGGTTAAACCGTAGACCTGCCCGCCGTGAAGACGGCGCGTTAAATCGATGCCACCGGTAATGTTGCCCCACTGGTCTGAACCACCAATTTGCAGACCACAGTCATATTGCCGGTAAAGCTCTGCAAAATCCAAGGACTGCAAGATCATATAAGTGAATTCAGTAAAGCTAATACCTGATCCCTCGCGCTCAATTCGCTGCTTCACAGATTCTTTCTGAATCATGCTGTTCACAGAGAAATGCTTACCAATATCCCTAAGGAAAGTGAGCACATCGATGCCCTGGGTCCAATCCAGATTGTTAACAACCTGTGCTGCGTTAGCTGCACTGCAATCGAACGCTATGAATTGGCTCACCTGGTTACGAATCTTCTCCACCCAGCCGGCAACGACGTCGGGGGTATTGAGCTGCCGTTCAGCCGCCTTGAAGCTGGGATCACCAATTAGTCCTGTTGCACCGCCCACCAAGGCTAGTGGTCTGTGGCCGGCTTCTTGAAATCGGCGCAGCATCAGTAAGGGCACCAGAGAGCCAATATGCAAACTATCGGCGGTGGGATCAAAGCCGCAATAAAGCGTTCGACAGCCACCATCGAGCCAATCGGCAAAGGCCTCTTCACCAGCAATTTGAAACACAAGACCGCGGGCGCGCAGGTCGGCTAAGAGCGCACTGGACATGGCAACACAACTTTTCTCTGAAATGGTCAGTAAGTATCGCATAAACGGGGCCAAGCGCCGATCTCGACAGAGCCGTAAAACGGTTTATAGCAAGCTAAAAACTCGCGTATAGTAGTTGGGGTTCGGCTGGTACTCTTGGTGACGCTCCTGTTATTCAAAAACACAAAGTCGGTGCGACGCGGCGCTAGCCCGCAGTCAAGCCCTTCTACACCGCAATTACTGCCCCACTGGCTGGCAGTGGCTATGGCCTGCGCAGGTGTTGCGCTGGTCACGCTCGCCATTTCGAGCCCTCAAGAGGCCGCTAACCTCGATCATGAGCTGCCCTACGCTTCAGCCGATAGCCTTGCGCCCATCACCGTCACCGCGCGACCCATCGATATCTCAAGGGATGAGTTTCAGTGGGCAGAGCGCTTTCAGTGGACCCATCAGACGGTGCGTAATGGCGACAATTTATCGTTAATTTTTGCCCGAGCTGGCCTCACCGACCGAGATGTTTACGAGGTGACCCGCACCGATAACGGCCGTGCCCTGCGCAAGATTTACCCCGGGGAGACCATTGCGTTTAAAACCAGCGATGATGGCCAATTAATAGCGGTCAAACACATTGAATCACCATTGCGCTGGACTACGTACAACCGCCAGGCCACGGGCCGTTATCAAGCGTCTGTGACCGAGCGCGAACCCGAACTGCGCCAGCAAACGGCCACCATGGAAATTACCTCATCGCTGTTCCTTGCGGGGCAAAGCGCCGGGCTGTCGCAGCGTATTATCATGGATTTGGCAGGTATCTTCGGTGGTGTCGTTGACTTTGCCCTCGATCCGAGAGTGGGCGACACCATTGAATTAGTCTTCGAAGAAAAATACCTAGACGGTGAAAAGTTGAGCGATGGCGACATTTTGGCGGCAGCGTTCACAAATAACGGGCAAACGTTCGAAGCCTACCGCTACATCGATAACCTAGGCGATGCCGGATACTACAACGCCGAAGGTGTTTCGATGCGCAAAGCCTTTTTGCGGGCTCCTGTGGATTTCACACGCGTTAGCTCAAACTTCAATCCAAACCGATTGCACCCCATTTATAAAACAAAGCGACCGCACCGAGGGACAGACTACGCAGCGCCTACAGGCACACCCGTCTATGCCGCTGGCGACGGTCGTGTCGTAGAAGCTGGTTACACTCGCGCTAACGGTAACTATGTTTTCATTCAGCACGGTGAATCCTACAAAACCCATTACCTTCACTTACATAAGCGACAGGTCAAGCGCGGACAAAGAGTTAAACAGGGCGAGTTAATTGGCAGCGTGGGGTCAACCGGTGCGGCTACGGGCCCACATCTTCACTATGAGTTTCTCGTTCACGGGGTGCACCGTAACCCACGGACTGTTCATAAACTGCTGCCCAAAGCAAAATCGCTCCCTCAAGCGGAACTGGCGCGTTTTCAAAGCCACATCAAACAACCACTGCAACAGCTGGCCGCCTTACAACGCAACGCCAAGCTGGCGCTGTCAGAAGAGTAAGCAATGACGTCGGCGCCCTACTTCATTGGTTTGATGTCGGGCACCAGCGTCGACGGTATCGATGCGGTCGTACTGCGCGTTAACACGCACAGTGCCGACAGCGACGTCACCCAGCAAAGTCCCTTCGATATTGTCGCAAGTCACTGCGAAGCCTATCCTGCCGAACTCCAAGATACCCTGTTGAGTATGGCGCAACCGGGCATCAATGAAATTGACCGCCTGGGACAAGCCGATCGACAAGTCGCCGATTACTTTGCCCAAGCCGCTCTTCGCGTCATGGCGCAAGCAGGTCTACGTAGTGATGAGGTGGCTGCCATTGGTAGTCATGGCCAGACCGTGCGTCATCGTCCAACCGGTGATACCGCTTTTACACTACAAATTGGCGACCCGAATCGCATTGCCGAGCGAACGGGGATTACAACAGTCGCGGATTTTCGTCGGAGAGATGTTGCCGCTGGAGGTCAGGGCGCACCATTGACGCCGGCATTTCACCGCGCAGCATTTGCCACCAGCACCGAAACCACCGCAGTCGTCAATATTGGTGGTATTGCCAACGCCAGTTTATTACTTGAAGACGGTGCATTGATTGGGTTCGACACAGGGCCGGGTAACACCTTGCTCGATGGGTGGACGAGGCGCCATCAAGGCCGTAGTTACGATGTCAACGGCGACTGGGCGGCTTCGGGCAGAGTGGATACCCACTTGCTACAAAGATTACTTGATGACGACTACTTCCACCGCCAACCACCAAAAACAACTGGACCTGAGTACTTTAATCGCGAATGGCTGCAAAGCAGGGCCGACCCGCGCCAAGCGCCGGTAAATATTCAGCGCACGTTGGCCGAGTTAACCGCGGTGAGCATAGTAGATGCCATCAAATCCTATACACCTAAACGTGTTGCCATTTGCGGTGGCGGCGCCCAAAACCGGTTTCTAATGGGCCGACTGTCGAAACTCTTGGAACCGACAAAAGTGACCACCACCGAAACCATGGGTATTCACCCAGATTGGGTCGAGGCGGCGTGTTTTGCCTGGCTCGCTTATCGCAGCTTGTCAGGCTTGCCGGGCAACGAGCCAGCAGCTACTGGAGCAGCAGGCTATCGCGTGCTGGGGGCTATTTATCCCGGTTGAGCGAGTTATGCAGGCTGAGCACAGGCGCGTCCCGCTCAGCTGCAGTCACAGCCAGTCAAATCGAGAAAGATGCACCACAGCCACAGGTGGTTGTGGCATTTGGGTTGTTCACAACGAACCGAGAACCCTCTAAACCTTCTGTGTAATCGACTTCAGAACCCGCCAAATACTGGTAAGACATGGCATCGATCACGGCGGTGATCCCATCTTTCTCAACCACCCAATCGTCGTCGGCAGTGCTTTCTTCGAAGGTAAAACCGTACTGAAAACCTGAGCAACCGCCACCAGTGATGTACACCCGCAGCTTCAACGCCGGGTTACCCTCGTCGGTAACCAATGCGCGAACCTTCGTCACGGCGTTATCGGTCAATCGAATTTCATTGGGATCAAATGCTTCAACCACACTCATAGAAATACCGAGCCTATCTATTTTGCTATAGCGAGCGCCGAGTATACTCTTATTTGGTGTCTATGGAACGGCACAAAGCAGCGAATAAACCCTTATAAAACAGGGGTTTATTCAGCTTCCTGCTGGCGCTGCTCACGTCGTTGAGTGAGATCATCGGTGGACTCAGCAACATGCCGCAAACCACCGTTGACTCTACAACCCACCATCATCTCAATGAGGTTGTAGTAAACATCGCCATGCACTTCCGCATTTTGTGCCAACTCAAGACGCTCACTGGCGTGAATATCACCTTGAACTGTCCCATTAATCATTGCGGCTGGCACTCGAATTTCACCCTCTACGCGCCCACCTTGCACAATACGCAACATTGCCTCTTTGCCCGGCTCTGCGACGATAGAGCCCACGACACGCCCCTCAATGTCGAGGTTGCCTGAAAACTGAATATCGCCCGTTATAACAGCTTCGGTAGCAATAAGTGTCGTGCTGCCCTGCACACTTTCAAGAGGCTTTTCTTTGCGTCCACGCATTTTATTATCCAAAGACTCGATGGGTTAATTGCTCCAGTAGAATGGCTCGTCACCACAACTACCCGCTGTTCGAGACCGGCCGCTCAATCTACTGAGGGATCCTTCCGGGGCGTCCATAGGAACTCTCGTGTCACTGTAGCAGCCTTGGGCTTGCTTATCGACGCTTGCAATTCAACCCGCGCCGGTAGAAAGCCCGGCGGCAGCGTAAGCGTGCCCTCGATACGCTGAAAATATCGAAAGTCGAGCAGTAGTGGCCCTTCAGCACGGTCGGCATCGAGCTCACCCAATGTATAGCTGCCAGGCAGGCCTGCTGCGGTACCCCAAAAAGTCACCAGTAGATCACCTTGGTAACGGGATTTACTGGGTTTGCCCTGCTGAGCCAACAAAATATAGCGCCATTGCCCAGAGACTTCCCCCGGCACAAAAACAGGTGGCATCAACACGATAGATTCTGACCCTTGCTCTGGCGCCATCACATCTCGATAGAAGACCAGCTCGCGCTCCAGTTCGTCGAATTGCGCACGCAATTGTGCGAGCTCTGCATAGAGATTGGCCACAGTGTCGGACTCTAAAGTGAGCTGTGTTTCAAGGCTCACCACTTGCTGCCGAAGTTCATCCTCTACGGTGCGTATCGGCACGGGTTGGCGCAGGCTGTAATAACGCCCAATACCAAAAGCACTCGCCAAAGCAGTAAGCACTAACAAGCCCAGTAATAAGCGCCGCAAAGGGCTGTAGATGGGGTGCTCTCGCTTAATGACCGTACGGTGCTGGTGCCTAGGCATGACTATGGCATCAGGGCAATGACATTCAAGCCTGAGGTTTCCGGCAGGCCAAACATTAAATTCATGCATTGCACCGCCTGCCCAGCCGCGCCTTTCACCAAGTTGTCGATGACGGCGGTGACGACGACCGTCGACCGGCCTTGGGGGCGAGTGACCGATAATTGACAAGTGTTAGCGCCGCGCACACTTCGGGTCTCGGGTAATTGTCCTGCAGGTAATACATCGACAAAAGGCTCGTCCTTGTAGCGCTGCTCAAACAAGTGTTGTAATTCCTCAGGCTCGGCATTCAGCGTTGCAAATAACGTGGAGTGAATACCTCGACTCATTGGCACCAAATGGGGCACAAAAGTCAGATTGACAGGGGTTTGAGCAATAGCACTCAGGCCCTGTTCAATTTCGGGCAGGTGGCGATGACCGCTCACACCATAGGCTTTAAAGCTATCCCCGGCCTCCGTAAGCAAATTCGCGATCTTTCCTTGGCGACCTGCACCACTGGCACCCGAGGCACTGCTAGCGATGAGATGATTGGTATCGATGAGCTGCTGCTCGAGTAATGGTAGGAAACCTAGCTGTACAGAGGTGGGGTAACAGCCTGGGCAGGCAACTAGTTGCGCGCCCGCAATAGCCGCGCGATTGACCTCAGGCAACCCATAAACCGCAAGCGCACAGAGATCGGGACTGGTGTGGGGCTCGCCATACCAATGCTCCCAGGTCGCTACGTCTTGCAGGCGATAATCAGCAGATAAATCAATGACCCGGACACCGGCATCGATCAGACCCGGCACTGATTGCATAGCAACATTATGGGGGGTGGCAAAAAATACCACATCACATTCGGTCAGAACGGCGTCGGCGGGATCGGTAAAGGCAAGATCGGTAGCCCCGCGCAAACTCGGGAACAAATCATCAAGACGACGACCCGCTTCACCCCTCGAGGTAATCTGCGTGAGCGCTACTGTGTCGTGGCGCAATAACAGGCGCAGTAACTCAACACCCGTATACCCAGTACCACCGACAATACCAACCTTGATCATGCTAACTCCGTTTTCTGCTAAGGTCCCGCGCCAGATACTGTCTCATGTTTGTCGTAAACCGGCGACCGCAGCGATACTAGGCGCGCAGTGGTTGCACACGCTAGTCGCAAGTCGCAAGTCGGGGGTATGAACTTTATGTTATGGATTCAGGGCTTTCACGTCATTTTCATGGTTTGTTGGTTCGCAGGTTTGTTCTACTTACCGCGGATTTTTGTGTATTACGCACAAAGCGATGACGCCAACACCAAGGCCACTCTCGCCACCATGTCGCGTAAATTATTTAAGTTTGTCACACCCTTCATGGTACTGACCGTTGTATTTGGACTGTGGCGCTTGAGCTATCAATGGGAATACTACTTAGGAGCCGCTTGGATGCACGCTAAGCTTGCAGGTGTCGCTTTCCTGGTGGCCTATCATCTTCAGTGCGGTGTCTATATGGCACGCATCAATCGTGGTGAAGACAGCAAAACCCACGTCTTCTACCGGTTCTTCAACGAAGTCCCTGTGTTATTTCTGTTTGCCATTGTGCTGTTGGTCTATGTACGGCCCTGGTAATCCACCCAACTCAACAGCAGTTGGTATCCCACTTAGCTCCCTGCGATAATGCAGCAAACACCCAGAAGAGCAGACCATGACTAAATCTGAAGAATTGTTCGAACGCGCTAAACAACACATCCCTGGCGGCGTGAATTCCCCCGTGCGCGCTTTTAAAGCGGTTGGCGGCACACCCCGATTCATGGCCCGATCTGACGGTGCCTATATCTGGGACGCTGACGGTAAGCGCTATATCGACTATGTACTGTCTTGGGGGCCCATGATCATGGGGCACAACCACCCTGAAGTGCGCGAAGCTGTTATCAAAGCAGCCGAACACGGTCTGAGCTTTGGCTGCCCCACTGAAATCGAATGCGAAGTGGCCGAGTTAATCTGCAGCTATGTGCCAAGCATCGATATGTTACGCATGTGTAACTCAGGCACCGAAGCCACTATGAGTGCTATCCGCTTGGCACGGGGCGCCACCGGTCGTGACAAAATCATCAAGTTCGAAGGTTGCTACCACGGACACTCAGACTCGCTGTTAATCAAAGCGGGATCCGGTGCATTGACTTTCGGCGTACCCAGCTCACCGGGTGTACCCGATGTACTTGCACAACATACTGTCACCCTGCCATTTAACGACGCAGAGGCATTGCGACAGGCATTTGATGAGATCGGCGATGAAATTGCCTGCGTGATCACTGAACCTGTCACCGGCAACATGAACTGCGTATTGCCCGAGCGCGACTTCCTTGAAACCATGCGAGCACTATGCACGCGGCACAATAGCGTGTTGATTTTCGACGAGGTGATGACCGGCTTCCGTTTCGGTGTGCAGTGCGCCCAAGGCTGGCTGGGAATCACACCTGACCTCACCTGTTTTGGCAAGGTAATTGGCGGCGGCATGCCCGTGGGGGCCTTTGGTGGTCGACGCGACATTATGGAACACATTTCGCCCCTAGGACCGGTCTATCAAGCAGGAACGTTGTCGGGTAACCCGGTCGCCATGGCAGCGGGTTTGGCGTGCATGACCATTATTGGCCGCGACGGTTTCTACGATGAGCCATTTAGGCAAACACGTGCTTTGGTAGAAGGTATGCAGAAAGCCGCGGATGCAGCTGGCGTGCCATTCACAACGAACCATGCGGGCACTATGTTCGGCGGTTTCTTTACGCAAGAAACCAAAGTGACCAACTATCAACAGGTCATCGCCTGCGATAACGCCGCCTTTAGTCGGTTCTTCCACGCCATGTTAGACGCCGGTGTCTATCTAGCCCCGGCTTCTTTCGAGGCAGGCTTTATGTCCGCCTGTCATACGGATGCCGACATCGAAGCCACCGTCGCAGCAGCGGCCAACGCTTTTGCTGCCCTGTAAGGACCCTACCATGAGTCAACGAGGACCTTTCCCCCACACCCGGATGCGCCGTTTACGTGCGCAACCCTTCTCCCGCGCCTTAGTGTCTGAAAACACCCTTACCAGTGCCGATTTGATCTACCCTGTCTTCGTATTGGAGGGTAGCCAGCAACGACAACCGGTACCATCAATGCCGGGCGTTGAACGGCTATCGATTGATCTGCTGTGTGAACTCGCCCAGGAAGCGGTAAGCCTGGGCATTCCCGCTTTCGCACTGTTCCCCGTAGTGGGTCAGGAGCACAAGTCGCTACTGGCAGAGGCCGCCTACGATGAAAATGGCTTGGTGCAACGCGCGGTAAAAGCACTAAAAGCGGCCGCACCAGAGCTGGGTATCATGACCGATGTGGCGCTCGATCCCTACACCACCCACGGCCAGGATGGCATCATCGACGATAACGGCTACGTCTTAAATGATGTGACCAGCGCCACATTGGTACGACAAGCCCTGTCCCACGCTGCCGCAGGTGCCGATTGCGTCGCCCCATCCGACATGATGGACGGTCGTATTGGCGCAATTCGATCAGCACTCGAGCAAGCGGGCCACGTGAACACCTTAATTATGTCCTATGCAGCGAAATACGCCTCTAGCTATTACGGACCGTTCCGCGATGCCGTCGGCTCTGCAGGGAATTTGAAAGGTGGTGATAAAAAGACCTATCAGATGGACCCCGCTAATCTGAATGAAGCAGTACATGAGTGTGCGCTCGATCTACAAGAAGGCGCCGACATGATTATGGTCAAACCTGGCATGCCTTATCTCGATGTCATTCGCCGGGTTAAAGATGATTTGCAAGCGCCAACATTTGCCTATCAAGTCAGTGGTGAATACGCAATGCACATGGCAGCGTTCAGCCAAGGGTGGCTAGATCGCGACCAAGTCACCCTGGAATCATTACTCGCTTTCAAACGCGCTGGTGCCGACGGTATCCTGACGTATTTCGCCATGGATGCGGCACGGCTCTTGAGCCAGACCCATTAAGGACAATGCCTGCGCACGGGTTTTCTGTCCGCAAGTGTTTTGCAGCCTGGTTGGGTCTCATCGCGCTAAGCGCGCAAGCCGAGACTATCAGCGAGGTACCCGATAATGGCTGCCAATGCTTATGGCAGGGCAGCTTCGCAGAGGTGGCACCTAACACCGACCTAGTGGTTATCGGCGAAGTTGTCGATGTTCGAGGCAATGCGGTTGACCTAGGTGTGCAGCAGACGATGTTGGGAGACGCGTGGCAGCCAACCCTCAGGGTGTGGATGCAAGCAGAGGATTACTGCCGTCCAAAGACCGAGCGCTTTACACCGGGTAGTCGCTGGTTAATGGCACTGCACAAAATCCTCGATGTTCCCGAAGATGGTTTTAATCCAACCACCCCTAACGTAAGTTTTGGGCGGCCTTACGATTATGCCTTGTCAATCTGCGGCGGTTACTTTTTGCGCGCAGCGGGAAATACGGTGTCGGGCAATTTGGTTCCCGGCATGCCGCGATGGGCTTTTGCGCCCGATATGTCACCGGTTCTCGCCGATCTGGTGGCATCGTATTTAGCGGGACGCGTACCAGTAGCAGCACTACAAGAAGCAAGCCGCGAAGACCCCAAGGTCAAGGCACTCATACTGGACACACGCAGTTTCTTACGTGGTCAAGATAATGCGCTAGAGCAAGAACAGCCGCGTTAACGGCTAATTGCCTCGAGTAACTCGTCGATCATCATAAGCGACAACCCCCAGATGCGGTTGCCATCGTAAAGATAAGAATCCGACTCCACTGCGGTACCCCGCCACTCCCAGCTCAAAGGCACTCGATGGCGCCGATCCAGCAGAAATGCGAGAGGCACCCAAACGATACCGTCCACTTCGTGGTTTGGCTCTAAGGGCGGACAACTTTCAATGGTAAACACGAAAGGCGTAACCAGCATTTCAGGGCGATCGGGACGCCATCCCGTGTTGACGTCACCCAGCTCGCACACAAAGTTTGCGTGTTGCTTCAGGTCCAGCCCAAGTTCCTCACAGGTTTCGCGAAGCGCACAGTCAAGACTTGAGGCATCGTCAGGATCCCGTCGCCCCCCGGGAAAGCCCATATGCCCGGACCAAGGATCTCCCTCCCGCACAGCGCGTCTTATCATCAACATAACTGGCCCCTCATTGCTGGGCCGAAGCACAATCGCGACCGCTGCTTTTTTTTGCACAGGGCCATAGTTTTTGCTGGGCTTAGCGTGGCGCGCTAGGCGTTTAATCAGTTGTGGAAAAGCGAGTGACATAAATTCTGCATTAGCGTGGTCAAACCGTCAGTGTAGCGTGACCAGGCGTAATGCGCTCGGCACTGAGCTGCTCTGGCTCTCAGGTAGAGGGATCAAGTCGATGACCCGTGGTGTCATTAACCCTGAACCAACCGGCAACCGAGAATCGGTCTCGAGTAACAGGCAGCACTTCATGGGGAATGTCCTCAGATAAAAACAGCACCAGGGTACCCAGCAAGGGTGTGACCTTAACAGCGCACTGATTGTCTTTTTCTGGGGCAGTGAAGAGCACAAGTTCACCACCTTGTTCTGGCGACCAACCCGAATTCAGATAAGCCACCAAGGACACTCGACGGTTAGAGCGACCGGAGAAGGCGTCGTAGTGCCGTTTATAAAATGCGCCATTCTGGTAATGGGCCAAATGGCATTCAAAATCCCACAGCCCCAGAAACAAACGCTCGTTCAGCGCCTCGCGCAGACGGGCGAGGCCCGAAAACCATCCATTTAACGTTGATGTCGCCGGGTCTAACCAAGCAATTCGATCTCGTCGGACAAACTGATTTTGATGCTCATCAGCGCCTCGACCAATGGCAGCTGGACGCATCACAGGTTGCGCAATCTTAACGGCGGCAAGCAGTTCTTCTCGAATAGGTTCAGGTATGATGTCGGGCAGGATAATAAATCCCCGTGTTGCCAGAGCCTCGCTGATATCATCGGCAGGCAGCCAGTCGTTGCCCATCGCAGGCTTTTTTAAATAGGTCAAAGGCGTCGTCGGCTCCTAACAAGGATTTTAGATGTGCGTGAGAGGGCGTTCCTAGCAAGCTATGCAATGTACTGCCATTTCGATCGCGACAAACATTTTTTATTGATACCCAGTTCAGAAAACAGGATCTCAATGTGAAAACCTATGCTGCCTATGCCATCGGCGCCGCGCTGGTCGATACCGAACTTCAGGTCGAAGACAGCGACCTAATAGCCATGCAGGTCGAAAAAGGCATGATGACACTCGTCGACGAGGCTCGTCAGGCGGAGTTGCTGACGCACCTGAAAGACCATCTGATCCGCGCCAGCCATGCCTCAGGGGGCAGTGCCGGTAACAGCATGATTGCTACTGCGCTTTTTGGCGCACCCACATTCATGAGTTGTAAGGTGGCAAATGATACGGATGGCAATATTTACCTAAGCGACCTAGAAAACTCCGGGGTAGCCCACAGTCTTCACGATAAGCGTGGCAACGGAACAACAGGCAAGTGCATCGTGCTGATTACACCCGATGCTGAGCGTAGCCTGAATACATTTCTGGGCGTCTCGGAAACGCTATCGGTGGCAGAAGTGGATGAGACGGCTATTGCCGACGCCGACTGGGTTTATCTGGAAGGTTACTTAGTTACATCAGCCACTGGGCTTGCTGCTGCGATTCACACGCGTGAAACCGCAGAACGCTCTGGTGCCCGAACCGCTGTCAGTTTTTCAGACCCCGGCATGGTGGCGTATTTTCGCGACAATATGCAGCAATTGCTGGGCGAAAAGGTAGATTTAGTGTTCTGTAACGAAGCCGAAGCTATGGAATGGGGAAATACCCAGTCACTCGACGAGGCGCTTCAAGCTATTCAAGCCGTAGCACGAACCTGTGTTATCACTCGCGGAAAAGAAGGTGCCGTCACCTGGGATGGCCAAAACATCGAATACGTACCCGCGCACACCGTAGAGGCAGTCAATACCAATGGTGCTGGCGATATGTTCGCCGGCGCCTTTTTGTACGGATTACGCCGCGGTGAAAACTACCGACGGTCGGCAGAATTTGCAGTCCGGGCGGCGAGCTAAGTTGTAAAATATTTCGGTCCACGACTGCAGCCCGACGAATACCGCGCGCTGCGCCAAGAGTTCTTCGGCGACTGATCATCGCCCGCACAAAATAGGCCACCAGCATGAATGACGATGTTAAACCTGAAATTAAGCCAGACCCGCTTTACCAAATGCTCCGACATGAAGATGTCGATAGCTTTAATGCCCAGCGTGACAGCTTGGATACCAGCCATCTTAAAAGTGGGGATTACCGAGGGCGTGATCTTCGGCGCATGAATGCTCGAGGGCTCGATTTCAGCAACGCCTACTTCCGTAATGCCGACCTATCAGGTATTGATTTTCGAGAGACCAATCTAGAGGGTGCCAGCCTGCTGGATGCGAAAGTGTCTGGGGTGTATTTTCCTGAACAGCTGAGCGCTGACGAGATTCGATTATCACTCGATCACGGCACACGCTTGCGCTACGACCGACGGAACTGATGCCATGAAACGCTACGGGTTAATGGTTGCCGCGCTGATCACACTACTATTAGCGATCACCAAGCCGGCAGTGCTCCAGGCCCAGAACGGCGGCTTAACGGGCGCACTGAGCCAGCAAACCGGCGAGTTTCTACCCGTAGAGCAAGCATATATCCTCGAAGTTGAACGCACAGGCCCCAGGCAGCTGCGCCTGTATTGGCAGATAGCAGATGGCTATTACCTCTACCAACATCGCTTCAAAGTAAAACTGGAAGACGCGGCCGGTGCCATTGGCACAGAGATTACGTTCCCTGAGGCCCTGCTCAGAAATGACGAATTTTTTGGCGATGTTCAGGTCTATTACCATCAGGCTGATCTGACTGTCATTACCGAGCGGTCCTTTGAATCGGGGACGCTCGCAGTGACATCGCAGGGTTGTGCCGATGCTGGATTATGTTATCCACCAAACACCGAAACCTTTCAACTACAGGGATTTGACGCGGCGTCAGTCACGCTAGACCCATCAAGCAGCAGTGCAACCGTTAACAGTGGTCAGCAAGCGGTACTGGGACTTTTGGCAGCATTAGGCTTTGCCCTCTTGGGAGGTCTCATTTTAAATGCAATGCCCTGTGTATTTCCGATACTGTCATTAAAAGTCCTGAGCTTTGCCACCGGCGACCCGGCAGAACACCATCGCCACGCCTGGTGGTACTTAATAGGTGTTGTTACAAGTTTCATGGCCGTGGCGGCGGTACTTACGGCTCTTCAAAGTGCGGGCCAACTCATTGGCTGGGGCTTTCAGTTGCAGTCACCGGCTTTCGTTATCGGCCTCGCCTACCTGTTCACTGCCATGGCCCTGTCGTTATCAGGACTCGTCCACTTTGGTGGTGGCATCATGAATCTTGGGCAGTCTCTGGCGGGTCAAGGTGGTATCCGGGGGAGCTTTTTCACGGGAGTGCTTGCGGTTGTTGTGGCAAGTCCTTGTACCGCTCCTTTCATGGGGTCCGC
This sequence comes from Luminiphilus sp., assembly GCA_965658685.1. Lineage (GTDB taxonomy): Bacteria > Pseudomonadota > Gammaproteobacteria > Pseudomonadales > Halieaceae > Luminiphilus. The sequence goes on along the minus strand of CBFHTF010000005.1, from coordinate 29,411 downwards.
ATTGGGGTTTGCACTGACACAACCGGCATACATAGCTGCGTTGATATTTGCATCACTAGGATTGGGCATGGCAGCACCCATGGTGATGCTCAGCTATTCAGCCACAGCTCGCAATGCGCTGCCGAAACCCGGTCCATGGATGGAGCGACTGAAAGAGCTAATGGCTTTCCCCTTATATCTCACAGCAGTTTGGTTGCTGTGGGTGGCAGGTAAGCAGGCAGGGCTCGACGCCATGGCGGCAGCTCTCGCGGGTCTAGTGCTGCTGGCACTCGGTCTGTATTTGTACCGGGGTGCAGCATGGCAGCGTATTCTGGCCCTTCTAATAATCGCCGCCGCCCTCTCATTAGCCAGCGTACGCGGTGACAAACAGGAAACCACGGCAGTTAGCGCACCCGGCACCGTCACCTACAGCGCCGATGCGCTCTCAGGTTTGCGCTCAGAGGGTGTACCGGTTTTTGTCGATGTCACCGCCGACTGGTGCATCACCTGTTTAGCTAACGAACAGGCAGTACTATTTACCGACAGTACACGCGAAGCCTTTGAAGCTGCGGGCGTGGTCTACATGGTTGCCGATTGGACCGATTACGACCCCGACATTGGCGAGTTTGTAAAAAGTCATGGTCGCAATGGCATACCGCTTTACGTTATGTATCCCGCCGACCCCAAGGAGGAACCTTTTCTTTTACCTCAGCTGCTAACGTCGTCAATCGTTCGTGAGGCGCTGGCGAGGGTCAGCCTGAGTGAGGACACCAAGGAGCTTGGCAGCCAATGACAATGACCTGTAAGGCCTCGGCCATCCGAGTAAAGCCACCGTTGTGGGCGAAGCAGTTGTTGCTAGCAGCAAGCATCATCGCCTGCAGCACAGCAAACGCTGCTATTGAACTGGAAAATTGGTGGGTTCGTGCCCTACCCCCCTCCCAAACCATGACGGCAGCCTACGGCTCAGTCACTAACACTGGAAATACCACTGTCACTTTAAGCGGCGCAACAACCGCCATGGCTAAACACGTTGAGCTGCACACAACCCAGCATATCGGTGACCAAATGCGTATGGTGCCAATGGCCTTTCCAAGTCTGGCGCCCGGTGAAAGCTGGGTACTGGCGCCTGGCGGCCCTCACCTAATGCTTATGGGCGTCGATAGGATGCCCAAATCGGGAAGCACCGTGAACTTGTGCATCCAATTGGCGGCCAATGAATCGGTTTGCGTTAACGCGGATGTGATGCGTAGTGCGCCCAAAGTCCACAGTAACCACAATATGCATCATTAAGTCACCACTCCCGGAGCGTACAATGGCGATTACCGAATCTGTTAAAGCCTTCTTTGCACAACTCAAAGATACGCTCGTACTCAATGGGGCAGGTAATTACTCACAACTGTGGCGCTGGATTTTGGGCGTCGTGGTTCTTTACAGCGTGGCCATGCTAGCGCTTGGCAGCTATTGGAGTAGTGCACCCGACCCTTTCGATGTGGAACAAAACGCCGACAGTCGGCTTGAAGACCCGCGGCAACGAGTGACCGGTGCCGTCACTACCGCGACGTTAATGGGCGTCATAGAAACACTTTTGGATAAAAACGGCGGATATATTCACAACGATATTTTCCCTCCCGGCGTCTTCATGGACAACATGCCTAACTGGGAGTACGGCGTACTCATCCAGTCGCGAGACCTCGCGCGTGCCATGCGCGAAGTGCTTAGCCGCTCCCAGTCCCAGTCAAAAGAAGATGTCGATCTGACACTGGCCGAACCTCGCATCAATTTCCAATCTGACAGCTGGGCATTACCTGCATCGGAGGGAGAATACCGAGACGCTGCTCGCTATCTCGATGCCTACTTTCAACGTTTGCCCCAACGGGGAGAGCGTGGGGCGCAATTTTACGCTCGCGCCGACAATTTGAGTTATTGGTTAAGCATGGTGGAGAAACGGCTGGGTAGTTTGTCTCAGCGACTATCAGCAAGTGTTGGACAGCGCCGCCTCAATATTGATCTTGCTGGCGACGCGGCAGCAGTGGCGTCAACTGACGAGCCCGTGGAGCAAGAAATACGTACACCACGCAGTGAAGTGGACGACGTATTCTATGAAAGCCGAGGTGCCGCGTGGGCGCTCATTCATTTTCTGAAAGCCGCAGAAGTGGACTTTGCCGACGTTCTGGAAAAAAAGAACGCGCGGGTAAGCTTGCAACAAATTATTCGAGAACTAGAGGCCACCCAAGCAACCGTTTGGAGTCCAATCATCCTAAATGGTTCTGGTTTCGGACTATGGGCAAACCATTCATTGGTAATGGCGAGCTACATTTCCAGGGCAAACGCAGCACTCATCGATCTGCGCGAGCTTCTGGCTCAAGGTTAGGCAAGCAAGGCATTGCCACGGGTGCAAACCCACATCGAGGCTAACTGGCCAAGCGACCCTCTAGTAATGCCCACTCCTCGACCCTGTCAACGACCGATAGCTGAATATACGGCCGATAACGCGCTATGAGTGAATCTGCTTGGTCAGTCAACAATCCGGCCAACAGCAGATGGCCACCGGGCTTCAGTAGCGCCAATAATCTATCAGCCAACTCACTTAATGGGCCCGCTAAAATATTTGCAACAACGCAATCCGCGGTGCCTTGCCATTTAAGTACTTCATGGCTGTCCGGGGCCAATACCTGAAAACACGACGAGCTTATGTCATTGCGCTCTGCATTTTGATGACTGGCGGTTAGGGCTTGGGGGTCATTATCGACACCCATAGCGAGACTGGCACCGAGCTTCAATGCAGCGATGGCAAGAATGCCTGTGCCGCAACCATAGTCGACAACGCTCATACCGGGTTCGATTAGTCGATCGAGTGCGGTTAGGCACATGGCCGTTGTTGGGTGAGTCCCGGTGCCAAAGGCTAGGCCCGGGTCAAGTAGTACGTTAACAGCATCGGGCTCGGGCGGTGCCACCCAACTAGGGCAAATCCACAAACGGGAGCCCATTTGCATAGGATGGAAGTTATCCATCCAAGCCCGCTCCCAATCCTGATCGGGCACATGTTCCGGGGCACTTGCCATCGCAGTGACCCAACCACTGGGTACCGAATCGAGTACTGGGCTCAAATCGACGCCTTCATAGAACAGGGCCGACAAGCGTACCTTTTGCCACATGGGGGTCTCCCCCGGACCGGGCTCAAGTAACGGCTCATCGGCATTGTCCTCAAGCGTTACCGCAACAGCACCCTGCTCAAATAACCAGTCTTCAAGAACTTCAACATGCTGACTGTCAGTCTCAAACCGTAACTGCTGCCACCCAGGTTCGCTCAATGCTCGTGTTCCAATTTGCTCTCGAGATAATGAATGCTGACGCCGCCAGCCCTGAATGAGGGGTCCACCACTAATTCACGGTGCAGAGCCGCATTGGTACGAATCCCCTCGACAACTAATTCATCAAGTGCTTGGCGCATTTTAACCAAAGCCGATTCACGGGTATCGCCGTGGGTGATCAGCTTGCCGATGAGGCTGTCGTAATGGGGCGGCACGGTGTAACCGTTGTATACATGTGAATCGACCCGAACACCTGGCCCACCGGGGGCGTGAAAGGTATTGATACGACCCGGCGAGGGCATAAAGTTACGCGGGTCTTCGGCGTTGATACGACACTCAAGGGCATGGCCACGAAACACGATATCTTCTTGGCGTACCGACAACTTCTCCCCGGAGGCAATCAACAACTGCTCTCGAACAATATCGATACCAGTAATCATCTCGGTTACCGGATGTTCAACCTGAACCCGTGTATTCATCTCTATGAAATAGAAACCACCGTCTTCATAAAGAAATTCAAAGGTACCCGCGCCACGATAGCCGATGTCGATACAAGCCTGCACACAAGCCTCACCGATGGTGGCACGTTCGGCATCGGTGATACCCGGCGCTGGGGCCTCTTCAATAACTTTTTGGTGACGACGTTGTAAGGAGCAATCACGATCACCTAGGTGCACTGCATTACCCTGACCGTCGGCCAGAACCTGTACCTCAACGTGGCGCGGGCGCTGCAGGAATTTTTCGATGTACACCACAGGGGAGCCAAACGCTGCAGCCGCTTCCGATTGGGTCACCTGGATAGAGCTAAGTAACACCTCTTCGTTGTGAACCACACGCATACCGCGGCCACCACCGCCTGCTGCCGCTTTAACAATGACCGGGTAGCCAATATCGCGCGCTATGCGCAGTATTTCATCGGGGTCATCGGGGATGGCACCCTCAGAGCCAGGTACGATTGGTACTCCTGAGCGCTTCATTTGATCTTTAGCCGATACTTTGTCGCCCATTAAGCGAATCGTTTCAGCGGTTGGGCCAATGAACACAAAGCCACTTTTTTCCACCTGCTCGGCAAAGTCGGCATTCTCTGAGAGAAAGCCATATCCGGGGTGAATACCGTCCGCATTGGTTACCTCGGCGGCGCTAATAATGGCGGGCACATTCAAGTAACTTAACTTCGATGGCGGAGCGCCGATACATACCGCCTGATCGGCTAATCGAACATGTTTCAATTCGCGATCGACAGTGGAATGTACGGCAATCGTTTCAATGCCTAGCTCGCGGCAGGCGCGCAAAACGCGCAGTGCAATTTCACCGCGGTTAGCAATAAGGACTCTTTCAAGCATGGGAATATCTCCCGATGGGACGACAGCCGCCGTCCAGATCGTCAAGCAATAGAAATTAAGGGCTGATCAAACTCAACCGGCTCACCGTTCTCTACATGAATGGCCGTTACAGTACCGGCCCGATCGGCCTCGATTTGGTTCATCATTTTCATTGCCTCAACAATGCATAACACATCGCCTACGCGCACCGTTTGGCCTACTTCGACGAACGCAGCGGCCTCTGGCGATGACGCTCGATAGAACGTACCGACCATGGGCGATAAAACGGCATTGGCCTTATCGGATGCAGCAGCGGGGGCCTCCGCTGGAGCAGCGGGCTCTGCAGGTGCCGCTGGTGTCGGCACAGGTGCAGGCGGTACGTATGCTGCAGGCGCGGGCGCCGCATTCATGTTGCGACTTATACGGACCGACTCCTCGCCCTCTTTAATTTCAATCTCGTCAATATTTGACTCTTCAAGCAGTTCGATCAGTTTTTTTACTTTTCGTATATCCATGGTATGTCCTCGTTAGGAATCCGTGGTGACTAGGGTGTTTACGGCCGCAGCCAACGCACAGTCGTACCCAAAACTACCTAGGCCGCAAATGACACCTTGGGCAATGTCGGAGAAGTAACTGTGCTGACGGAACGCGTCGCGCGCGTGCACATTGGAGAGGTGGACTTCGATAAACGGCAGGTCGACTCCCAATAACGCGTCACGCAAGGCGATACTGGTATGCGTATAAGCCGCGGGGTTGATAATGATGAATCGCACGCCGTCGATACCCGCTTGCTGAACAGCATCGACCAACTCACCTTCGTGGTTGCTTTGGTAACAAGCCAGGGTCACGCCTGCCCGCTGCGCTTCGGCAACAAGTCGCTGATTAATACTTTCGAGGGTCTCACTACCGTAAATAGTTGGCTGACGACGACCCAGCATGTTGAGGTTGGGTCCATGGATTACCAAAAGGTCTGACATCGCAGCTCGTTCCCCGCCAGTTAGCGCCAGTTCCCAACCAGATCAAGCAAGACCCGGTCACCAATGATGTAGTGTGGACCAAACGGCATCGACATGTCTAACAAAATGCATGTTTAGGGAAGATTACACACTTTTCGCCGACGTTAACCGGCTTTTCAATCGCCAGCTATCGACATGGTTAAAAAACAACCACATACCCTTTAACCCCCGTGTGAGCAGTAGTATGATCGCCGGCCGTTTTGCAGAGCGCTCCACGCTTGCTATACGTCCGTTGCTAAAGGCACCGCCCATGACAACCACCACAGCCATCAAAATAGGCAAGCACACGCTGTCCAACCGCGTGGTGTTAGCGCCCATGGCCGGGGTGAGTGACGCTCCGTTTCGAGAGCTGTGTCTCAAGCAGGGCGCGGGCATGGCGGTGGCTGAGATGGTCAGCGCCGATTTACGACTTAAAGACACGGAAAAAAGTCGCCTGCGACGCCGACGGTGCGCCTCAGAACGCGTGAGATCAGTGCAAATTGTCGGCAGTGATCCGCACATGCTCGCCGAGGCTGCTCGGTTCAACGAGGCCGAAGGCGCCGATATTATCGACATCAACATGGGCTGCCCTGCGAAGAAAGTGTGTCGCAAGGCGGCAGGTTCGGCACTTCTCGCCGATGAAACGCTGGTTGAGCAAATACTCTCGGCGGTAGTCAATGCGGTAGGGGTGCCAGTATCGCTGAAAATCCGTACCGGTATTCACCCCAGTGCGCGCAACGGGCGGCGTATTGCCCGCATTGCCGAGGATTGCGGAGTGGCACTACTAACCGTTCATGGTCGGACACGTGCCGATCGATTTAACGGGAACGCCGAGTACGACACTATTGCCGATATTGTTCAGCACACACAAATTCCAGTGCTCGCTAATGGCGACATCGATAGCACAGACAAAGCACGATCTGTGCTGGCGCACACCGGCGCTGCGGGCATAATGATTGGGCGAGCGGCGCAAGGGCAGCCCTGGTTGCCCGGCCTCATTGCCCGTCAATTGTCTGGCGATGTCAGTGCTGGAGCACCACCATTGACTGAACAATTTAAATTAATGATGAGCCATCTTGTTGCACTGCACGAGTTCTACGGGCCCGTTATGGGTGTGCGCATCGCCCGCAAACATATCGGCTGGTTTCTCGACAGCCTTACCATCGGCAATAGCGCAACATCAGAGTGTTCGATAGGTGATAACAGCGAACTGTCAGCACCAACGCCACAGCAAGTTATTAAGCGAGCATTCAACCAATTGGCACACGAGGAACAGCAGCGACAATGGCTATCTGAACTGGCCCAAACACTGGAACCAATGAACGAAGCACCAACATTGCATCTTGGGGCAACGCAGCGTACAGCCGCCTAGGGAATTCATCGAGCCATACACCTAACGCCAACAGCGATCACCCTAAAGCACTCCGTTTATAAAAAGAGGGCACGAATTACTTTGAACAACAACTCGAACAATCGCGATAGCGACCATCGAACAACGCCCGAGGAAGCATCATCAACCACGTCCCACGTTGTTCCCAATAACGAACCGCCTCCACCTTTGCGTGAGAGTGCCGAGGTTGCCATTGCACATTACTTGCAGGAGCTTGAAGGGGATCCAGCCTCAGGATTACACGACATGGTGCTGGCGCAAGTTGAGGAGCCTCTGCTGAAAGCAATTATGGGTTACACCGCCGGCAACCAAAGTCGGGCTGCACATCTGCTCGGCCTGAACCGGGGAACCTTGCGCAAAAAACTCCGGCGCTATGGATTGATCGAAGGTACCGAGAACTAGCTATAGCCAATCATCGCAGTTACCAACGTATACACTCGTCGTCATACGACACCACCATGATCATTGATGCCAAAAACATGAGACGCAAACTATGAATGACCCGCAACTTCGCCCTCTAAAACGCGCTTTAATCAGCGTATCTGACAAAACGGGTATCACCGAGTTTGCCCAGGCATTGATTGAGCGGCAGGTTGAATTGTTATCCACCGGCGGTACCTGCCGTTTATTGCAACAAGCGGGCATACCGGTAACCGAAGTATCCGACCACACCGGATTCCCAGAAATGATGGACGGTCGCGTTAAAACCTTACATCCAACGATTCACGGTGGCATTTTGGGACGCCGGGGTACTGACGATGCGGTAATGGCTAAGCACGATATCGCTGCCATCGACATGGTCGTGGTCAATCTTTACCCCTTTGAGGCCACCGTTGCCAGGCCTGATTGCTCGCTTGAGGACGCCGTAGAGAACATCGATATCGGCGGCCCAACAATGGTTCGTGCTGCCGCAAAAAATCATCGAGACGTGGTTATTCTGGTCGACGCTAACGACTACAACTGCGTGCTAGAGGAAATGGATGCCAATGCAGGGCAAACGCGACTCAATACTCGCTTCGACTTAGCCATTAAAGCCTACGAACACACCGCGGCTTACGACGGTGCCATTGCCAACTATTTTGGTCAGCAAGTGGGTAACGGTGCACCAGACTTTCCGCGCACGCTCAATTTACAATTCGAAAAAGCGCAGGATATGCGTTACGGAGAAAACCCCCATCAAAAGGCTGCATTTTATCGTGAGCGCTCAGTTACGGAGGCAGGTATTGCCAGCGCAGTGCAGTTACAAGGTAAAGAGCTGTCATACAACAATGTAGCCGATACCGACGCCGCCCTTGAATGTGTGAAGAATTTTGAGATGCCGGCCTGTGTCATTGTGAAACATGCCAATCCCTGTGGGGTTGCCACTGCCGATAATTTGCTGTCGGCCTATGAACGCGCGTTTGAAACCGATCCCGAATCGGCTTTCGGCGGCATTATTGCTTTCAACGGTGAACTGGACGCACAAACCGCCAGCGCCATTGTTGAGCGACAGTTCGTAGAGGTCATCATTGCACCAAATGTCAGTGATGAAGCGGTAGCTGTCGTCGCTGAGAAAAAAAATGTGCGCCTACTTCGCACCGGGCACTGGTCATCACCAACCCCCAGCCGCGACTTCAAACGTGTTAATGGTGGCCTTCTCGTCCAAGATCGGGACGACGGCATGGTCAGTCAAGCCGAATTGAACATCGTCACCGAGAGGGCGCCAACCGAACAAGAATGGCTGGATCTTATGTTCGCTTGGAAGGTCGCAAAATTCGTTAAATCGAACGCTATTGTTTACGCTGCTAACAATCGGACCCTGGGTGTGGGTGCCGGACAAATGTCACGGGTCAACTCTGCGCGAATTGCAGCCATCAAGGCAGAGCATGCGGGGCTGGATATCCATGGTGCTGCCATGGCATCTGACGCATTTTTCCCCTTCCGCGACGGCATCGATAACGCAGCAAAACGCGGTATCAAAGCCGTCATACAGCCGGGTGGATCAATACGCGACGACGAGGTCATTGCGGCGGCCAACGAAGCTGGAATGACGATGGTCTTCACCGGCATGCGTCATTTCCGCCACTAATTAGCGTCGGCAATAAGCTCGCCGAGAACGTAATAAACGGGAACTAAACCATGAACATTTTAGTTGTTGGAAATGGTGGGCGTGAACATGCGCTGGCCTGGAAACTGGCGGAACCCTCGCATGTACAACGGGTGTTTGTAGCTCCCGGAAACGCCGGTACCGCGAATGAACCAAAGCTGGAAAACGTTGCTATCGATACCATGGATTTTCAGGCACTTGCACAATTTGCCGAACAACAGCAATGCGGGTTAACGGTGATTGGTCCTGAAGCACCCTTGGTGGGTGGCATCGTCGACTTTTTCCAAGCGCGTGGCCTGCCCTGCTTTGGACCAAGCCAACAAGCGGCGCAGCTGGAGGGCTCGAAAGCGTTCACCAAAGACTTTCTCGCGCGCCATGGGATTCCTACCGGCGCCTACGCCAACTTCACCGATACCGACGAGGCTTTGGCTTATCTTCGGGAAAAAGGTGCGCCCATCGTTGTCAAAGCCGACGGTCTGGCTGCGGGTAAAGGTGTCATCGTTGCCCAAACCCTTGAGCAGGCAGAGACGGCCGTTATCGATATGTTATCGGGTAATGCCTTTGGGGAAGCAGGCTGTAGAGTCGTTATCGAGGAATTTCTAAGTGGTGAAGAGGCCAGCTTCATCGTCGTAGCCGACGGTAGCCACGCAGTAGCCATGGCCACAAGCCAAGACCACAAACGTATCGGCGAGGGTGATACCGGCCCCAATACGGGTGGTATGGGCGCCTACTCACCGGCACCAGTGGTGACTGATGCTGTACATGCTCGCGTCATGGCAGACATTATCGAACCGACCATCGCGGGCATGGCGAAAGATGGCATGCCCTATACCGGCTTTCTGTATGCAGGGTTAATGATCGATACTGAAGGCAATCCACGGGTTATCGAATTCAATTGTCGCTTTGGCGACCCTGAGACCCAGCCCATTATGCAGCGCCTGCAAAGCCCTCTTGATCAGCTTTGCTTAGCCGCACTTAACGGTGAACTGCAGCAGCAATCGGTGGATTGGGATGAGCGAGCAGCACTTGGGGTTGTGCTAGCTGCACACGGCTACCCGGGCAGCTATGGCAAAGGTTTTGTGATTAATGGGCTCGATCAACCACAAGCCGCAGACGTTAAGGTCTTTCACGCAGGGACTCAAATAGAGGGCGACCAGGTGGTAACCAGTGGTGGTCGGGTATTGTGTGTATCCGCTCTGGGCGCAGATATTCAAAGCGCACAACAGCTTGCTTACCAAGCGGTTAATGCCATTCACTGGGATGGCATGACCTATCGCGCCGACATTGGCTGGCGTGCATTGGCGCGCTAAAGTAGCGGTAATCAAGGCAAGAGGTGCCGTTATGCAACGTGAATTAACCACCCTCGATCGCTGGCTGGTAGAGGCCGACAGCATGCTGAGAACGCTCAGTCGCCGTGGTGCCAGTGCGAAACGGCCCTCGCCTGCGCATGGCCACAGCGAGGCCGCCCTATCCACTCAGCAGCGCCGCCACGCGGCAGGCCTCATGCGTGTTAACCATACGGGTGAGGTCTGTGCGCAGGCGCTGTATCAAGGTCAGGCTCTCACCGCACGAAGTGCTGGTACCCGCGACGAGATGCAAGAAGCGGCCCAAGAGGAGATTGATCATCTGGTGTGGTGTGAGCAAAGGCTAGAGGAACTTGATGCACGACCCAGTGCACTCAACCCTGTATTCTATGGGGTTTCACTGGCACTGGGAGCCGCGGCTGGCGCCATCAGTGATAAGGTAAGCCTCGGTTTTGTGCATGCCACCGAAGAGCGCGTAGCCAATCATCTTCGGGAACACCTACAAGCACTCCCGGCCGATGATCGAAAGTCCCAGCTAATACTGCAGCAAATGTTAGAAGATGAAGAGCGCCACGGAGAGAACGCACTCAACGCAGGTGGCCAAGAGTTTCCCAGACCCGTTAAAGATGTCATGACGCGCATTGCCAAAGTCATGACTACCAGTAGCTACTGGATTTAAAACGAGCACTGTCGGGGGGCGTGTCGATCGATAGCCCCCCGCTGGGGAGAAAAACTTTAAGCACTAGCTTGCCGCCTCCTCAATGGCGTAGCTATGTCCGACCTTCACGCCTGCCTTCGATAACATAATCGACGCTGAGCAGTACTTCTCAGCTGATAGCTCTACGGCCCGCTTGACCTGGGCCTCTTTCAGTTGATGGCCTGTCACCACAAAATGCAAGGTCATGGTTTCGAATACAGCTGGAACGGCGTCGGCACGCTCGGCCTTCAGCTCTACCCTACAGTCTGTGACGTGCTGACGGGATTTTTTAAGCATACTCACCACGTCATACAAAGCGCAGCCGCCTGTGCCCAACAGCAGCATCTCCATGGGACGCAGAGCATGGTTCTTTCCGCCCAAATCCTCAGGGCCATCCATGACCACCGCATGACCACTGCCCGACTCGCCCAAAAACAGCGCGCCATCGACCCACTTGACCGATCCTTCCATATTCCTGTCTCCCTGCTCATTTGATAAAACGCTAGTATCGCAAAAGACAGCCCCTTTGGAGCGAAATCGCACAATAGTAAGTTGGGCAAGGCCAACGTCACACAGGTGTCTCATGGGGGGAAAATTACGGTATGCTGGTGGCTGTCGTGCACCGTCTTCATGAGCTTTTCACACCCGCTGGTATAAGGATTGACTGCCAATGAAACCTATCGTGCTCAAGCGCATCCCCGATGCGGAAATGTTTCTTCGGTTCTGTGACGTGCAGACGTTTAAATCCCGAGCGACTATTTTCCGTCAAGGCCAGAAGAGCGACTGTTTATATCTCGTTCTTGATGGCTCTGTCTCGGTGGTGGTTGACGATAAAAATGACCCCGAACAGGAGATGGTCGTTAGTTACCTCAATCCGGGCGATTTTTTTGGTGAGATGGGTCTGTTCGGCGAAGAAACACGCACTGCCAACCTAGTAGCTCGCACTGAATGTGAGTTAGCGCGTATTACGTATGAGCGATTTCATCAGGTGCGCAACAAATTTCCCGATGTGCTGTACGCGCTCACCATTCAACTGGGCTCTCGCTTGAGAGCTACCACGCGTAAACTCACGGATTTGGCCTTTGTCGATGTGGCGGGACGCATTGCACAAACACTACTTGATCTGACTCAACAGCCCGATGCAATGACTCACCCCGACGGCATGCAAATTAGAGTCACCCGACAAGAGCTGGGTAAGATCGTAGGATGCTCACGGGAAATGGCCGGCCGCGTACTCAAGTCGCTCGAACAAGATGGCTTGGTTGAAGTATCGGGTAAAACCATTGTGGTGCTGCGCGAACCAAAATCACCCGCTCTCGATGCACTAGGCAGAGACAGCGCCGACTGAGGCCGCCGCAGCGCCAAAAGGTGATTGGCCAACCATCGGCGACTTAGAAAAATAGCCGGCGCAGCTCTTGACCGGGTTCGTCGGCGCGCATAAACGCTTCACCCACCAGAAACCGATTTACACCGTGCCGTGTCATCAGTGCCACGTCATCGGCAGTATGAATGCCACTTTCAGTAACCACCTGAACACCCTCGGGGATAGCGCGCAGCAGATCGATAGTGGTCTTCAAAGACGTATCGAAGGTATGCAAATCACGGTTGTTGATGCCTACCAAGCGCGGCGATAACGACAGCGCGTCTTCAAGCTCTTGCGCGTCATGGACTTCTACTAGCGTATCTAGCCCAGCTTCTTGGGCACACTGATAAAGCTCCTCGAGATGTGTCCGTTCCAGACAAGCCACAATCAGTAAGATCGCATCGGCACCCAATGCCCGTGCTTCCCAAATCTGATAGGGATCAATGGTGAAATCCTTACGTATAACGGGCAACTGGCACGCGGCTCTTGCAGTCTGTAGATAGCTATCGTCACCCTTGAAAAAATCACGGTCAGTAAGCACAGACAAACACGCAGCACCGCCTTGTTCATAGCTCTTCGCAATGTCTGAGGGGACGAAATCAGCGCGGATAACCCCTTTGCTTGGACTCGCTTTTTTAACCTCCGCAATAACGGCAGCTTGTCCCTCTGCAGCCTTACGATCGAGCGCATCAATAAAGCCACGTGTTGGGTCTGCGCTGACCGCCAAACGTTGGCAGTCGGCTAAAGACCGTCGTTGGCGCCGCTCGACCAGCTCTTCTTGCTTACGATCGATAATCTTACGTAAGACTGTTGGCGCTGATAATTTACCCGTCATACATTTCCCGCTTTTAAGCCGTGGGTGAACGCTACAAACGTTTCCAATTTATCCAGCGCTTGCCCGCTAGCGATGACGTCGTCGGCAAGCGCAATGCCAGCACGCAAAGAAGAAGCTACACCAGCAACATAAATGGCCGCTCCGGCATTGAGGATGATCATAGAGCGCGCCTTGAGACCATCATCAGTTGGTCGAGTCCCCAATGCTTCGCGAATCAATGCCGCAGACTCCTGAGCTGTGCCGACCGCAAGGCCTGCCAAACTGTCATGACCATGGCCGTAATCTGCAGGATCAATGCGAAACGCTTCGACCACACCATTACGCATCTCCCAAACGGCCGTAGGTGCAGCAACAGAGATCTCATCGAGCCCATCATCGCTATGCAATACCAGCGCATGCTGACTGCCAAGTCGACCCAAAGCCTCAGCGATTGGCTGACAAAGCGCACTGTCAAACACGCCCAGTACCTGCCGTTGAACCATGGCCGGGTTTGTCAAAGGCCCCAGAATGTTAAACAGCGTACGCATACCCAAATCTTTTCTGGGGGCTACAGCGTGCTTCATAGCGCCATGGTGCGCCGGCGCAAACATGAACCCAAGACCCACTTCATCGATGCATCGCGCAATTTGCTGAGGTTCCAAATCAAGTGGCATACCCAGAGTCTCGAGTACATCCGAACTACCACTGGCACTCGATACTGAGCGATTGCCATGCTTAGCCACTCGACCACCCGCTGCTGCAACAACAAATGAGGCGGCTGTAGAAACGTTGAATAAATTGGCGCCATCACCGCCAGTGCCCACCAAATCGACTAGATGGGTTTGATCGACATGGACCCGTGTAGCCAAGCGCCGCATCACTTCGGCTGCGCCGGTGATTTCATCAATGGTTTCGCCTCGAATACGTAAGGCGATGAGCAATGCGCCGATTTGCGCCGGCGTGGCTCCGCCACCCATAACCTCGGTCATGACATCGCGCATATCGCTGCGAGAGAGTGATTCTCCGTCAACGAGCTGCTGCAGCGCCTGTTGAATATGCATTGTCAAATCCCCCGTTGACGTTCCGTTATGACCACTTAACTCAGAGTAGTTTGAGAGCGTTGTACCACAACTGCCAAGCCCGCTAAGCAGCGTTATCTGTTATCGGTCGAGAAAGTTCTTCAGCAGGGCATGCCCATGCTCCGACAGAATAGACTCGGGGTGAAACTGAACACCCTCGATGTCTGAATCACGATGGCGTAGCCCCATAATGGCCTCCATATCGCCATCATCAGTTTCAGCCCAGGCCGTAATCTCTAGGCAGTCGGGCAAGCTGTCGGGGGCCACAACCAAACTATGATAACGAGTGGCAGTAAATGGGCTGGGTAAACCGGTAAATACGCCGGTACCATGATGATGAATGGGGCTTGTTTTACCGTGCATCACCGTAGAGGCCCGCACAATATTTGCGCCGTACACCGCACCGATACTCTGCTGGCCCAAGCAAATGCCAAGTATCGGGAGCTTACCCGCAAAATGGGCAATCACCGCCATCGATATGCCCGCTTCGGTCGGTGAACAAGGTCCGGGGGAAATGCAAATTTTGTCGGGCGCGAGGGCTTCAATGTCTGTCACAGTGATTTCATCATTGCGCCGCACATCGACCTCGGCTCCCAGTTCCCACAGGTATTGCACTACATTCCACGTAAAGGAATCGTAGTTGTCGATCATGACTATTTTGGGCACGTACAAATTCTCACTCGGCGATAATTAACGGATAGAGCGTTTTAGTCATTATTGAGCTTGATTACCGACCATTGCGACGGCACGTAACATGGCTCTGGCTTTATTCAACGTCTCCTCCCACTCAGATGCTGGCACTGAATCGGCGACGACACCAGCGCCCGCCTGCACGTACACCTTATTTTGCTGAATAACCGCAGTACGAATGGCGATGGCAGTGTCCATATCACCAGCCCAAGACAAATACCCCACCGCACCGCCATAAACGCCACGCTTAACCGGTTCTAACTCGTCGATAATTTCCATCGCGCGCACTTTAGGGGCACCACTTAGGGTACCTGCGGGCAGCGTTGCTCGTAGAGCATCTATCGCAGACAGCTGCTTACGCGCGGTGCCGGTGACGTTCGAGACGATATGCATGACATGGGAATAGCGTTCAATCACCATGTTTTCGGTCAGCGTCACTGAGCCCGGTTCTGCTATGCGGCCCACATCATTACGTCCCAGATCGATAAGCATCAGGTGCTCGGCAATCTCTTTAGGGTCCGATAACAAGTCTTTGGCTAGGGCCTGATCCTCGGCTTCGGTCTGACCACGGCGCCGAGTGCCTGCAATAGGCCGAACGGTTACTTGGCCTTGCTCTGCCCGCACCAGAATCTCCGGAGAAGAGCCGACAATCTGGAAATCGCCCATATCAAGAAAGTACATGTAAGGCGATGGATTGAGATTGCGCAATGCTCGATACAAAGAGATCGGTTGCTGCTCATAAGGAATCGCCATGCGTTGAGAGGGCACAACCTGCATCACGTCACCATCGAGGATATAGCGCCGTATGTGCTCTACCCATCCCTCAAAGGTTTCGCGGCTTGTGAAGAACTCCGCACTTTGCTCAATGGCCGAGGTGTCATGTGCACCCAGAGCAATAGTCTGCAGCGGTGGACCAGGCTCTGGAAGGCGAGCTTCAAGCTCATCGAGTCTTTTGTTGGCATGCGCAAAAGCGGCCTTGGCATCTTGTCCGGGTTCGCCGTTGGCGACCATGGTGAGCGTACCGGCCAAATTGTCGAATACCAACACCTCGTCGACCAACAACAGCAAAATATCAGGGGTGTTTAAGCCATCGGGGGGGCAGGTTTCTGCCAGCTTGTGCTCAACATAGCGCACGCTGTCATAGCCAAAATATCCCACAAGTCCACCGTGAAATACCGGCAAGCCTGGGACCGGCGCCGTATTGAAATCAGCTTGCACCTTTTCGATGTAGTCCAGAGGGTCGTCAACCCGCTGGGATGAGAGCTCAGTGTCACCTTGCCACCAGGAAACCGAGTGACCTCTTACCACCAATCGACGCGCCGCGGGCAAACCTATGATGGAGTATCGCCCCCATTTTTCACCGCCCTGCACCGACTCAAATAAAAATGAAAAGGGCCCACGTGCTAGCTTTCGATACGCAGACAACGGCGTCTCGGTATCCGCTAGAACGGTCCGAGCGACGGGTACCCGATTGTAGCCCGCTGCACACCAGCGCTGAAATTCATGCAACGTGATCATGTGGCAACGCTAGCCAACTCGGCACGCATTTGATCAATGACAGTTTTGTAATCCGGCTGGTTAAAAATTGCCGAGCCTGCAACAAAGGTATCGGCACCAGCGGCGGCAATTTCAGCGATGTTCCCGGGGCCAACGCCACCATCGACTTCTAAGCGTATAGGTAATGCCGATTGGTCGATGAGAGCACGGGCCTCACGTAATTTTTGGAGGGTAGCGGGTATGAAGGCCTGCCCGCCGAAACCGGGGTTCACGGACATGAGCAAGATCATGTCAACTTTATCCATTACGTAGCGCAGAGCATCGAGTGGTTGAGCTGGATTGAACACCAATCCCGCCTTACAGCCGGCATCTCGGATCAACTGCAGTGAGCGGTCGACATGGGTCGATGCGTCGGGGTGGAAAGTAATGTAGCTGGCACCTGCCTCCGCAAACATCCCAATGAGCGCATCGACTGGCTGTACCATGAGATGCACATCGATGGGGGCAGTAACACCATGTTGGCGAAGCGCCTTGCAAACCATAGGACCAATCGTAAGGTTGGGTACGTAGTGGTTATCCATAACATCGAAGTGCACAATATCGGCACCGGCTGCAAGGACGTCATCGACCTCTTGGCCGAGGCGCGCAAAATCTGCCGACAAAATGGACGGCGCTATTTCAAAAGGAAGCTGGGACATGGGTGCGAGACTGCTCTTAGGTTAGTCGTAATCGCCTGTCATCTTACCGGTTGCAGGGATCTATCGCGACTGCTCTGAGACAATGGGGACCAACACTCACACTTATAGCTCAGACCGCGTGCGCAACTGCTCACGCAGCTGGTACAGACGCTCTGGCGTACCAACATCCTCCCAATGGCCTTGCCACAACTCCCCCGTCACCAATCCCATCTTGATAGCTCGCTCGAGCAGGGGTCGCATTGGGCCCGCATCAGCACCGTACCCTGCAAAAAAAGCAGGGTGGTAGACACCGATGCCACTGAACGTTTTTGACGGCGCTGAAACATCATCCGCACTCGCCTTTGGCATGCTGCCTTCACAGCTAGAAGGTTTAAGCGCTACACGCCCAGATGCATCTAACTGAAAATCCCCATGGGGGTGCTGTGGCGGGTTGGGTACAAGCACCAGGTGAGCGCCACCCACCTTCAGGTGATGCTGCCGCAACTGTGTAAATGGGTAAGGGCAATAAATGTCACCATTAACCACCAAAAAGGGTGCGTCATCGTCGGCGAGCCATGGCAACGCATGAACAATGCCGCCTGCCGTTTCTAAGGGTTCAGGTTCAACAGAAATGCGTATACGTAGGCCCCAGCGAGCACCATCGCCACAAAAGGCAATGATTTGCTCACCCAGCCAACTGCTGTTCACCACGACATCGCGAAATCCCGCCATCGCCAATCCGCGCAAGTGATGCTCAAGCAAGCTGGCACCACCCACCTCAAGCAGTGGCTTGGGAGTGCGGTTAGTTAAGGGTCGCATGCGGGTACCAAGACCCGCAGCCAAAATCATTGCCTTCATGACAACGTGATCTCTCGGTACCAACTTTGATGCTGGATCGTCGGCAGCAGCGACTCAAACCACTGGTTGAATGCGCCGATGTGCGGATGTTTTTCGGCATAGAGCGACAGGGTCGATCGGACGTAAGCCATTACCAACGGTAAGTCGTTTAGATAGGCGGTCTTGTCATCCCGCAAAGAGAGTCGCGCAAAAATACCGAGTACTTTAATGTGGCGTTGCAGGCCCATAAGATCGAACCACGCTATCCATTGGGTGAAATCGTGTGGCCCCACACGGTGATTCTCCTCCAACACTTGCTGGTGGCTTTGCAACCACGCCAATTGCCGTCGGCGAGGCCAAGCAATGTAGCAGTCCTTCAATAACGACACCGGGTCGTAGGTGATCGGACCGACCACGGCGTCTTGGAAGTCAATAACAGCTAATTCACCGCTGGGTAATATCATCAAATTACGGCTGTGAAAGTCACGATGTACAACAACAGAAGGTTGAGATAATGCACTGCTCACCAAGTCGCTGCACAAGCCCTCAAAGACCTCCGCTGCCTCATCGGTCCAAGGTATATCCAGCAATTTCGTTACAAACCAATCACGAAATAAATTGAGTTCTGTCATCAACTGCGTGTGATCGTAACGAGGGAGCTGGGCAGACTCGCAAGGAATACTCGCCATGCAATCAAGGGCGCTGAATGCTTTGGCATACCAAGCGCCGGCGCTGTATTCGCTGAGCGCAGGCAACAAAAGGTCATCGCCCAAGTCTTCAAGCAGCAGAAAACCCTGCTCAAGGTCTGCGGCAACCACATTGGGCACGCGAACCCCTGCCTGTGCCAACAATGCTTGCATGGCGAGAAACTCTGGATTTTTCTCACTTGAGGGTGAATCGACGGCAATGAGGGTCTTACGCTGACCACCACTAACAGCATCCAGCGCCAGGCGGTAATACCGGCGTGGACTGGCATCACCGGCTATTAATGTCAGCGTACCGCCAATCAGCGTTGGCTCCACCGTCGCTAACCAAGCGGCCAAAGCCGATTGTTGGGACACTCCCAGGTTCATTTAGCTGCCTCTCTTAGTCACCCGTCTGTCGTGTATACTCTTATCGCGCTGCCAAACTACGCACGATCCGCCCACACGAGACACCATTTTGCCCGTCCACTTCCGCACCGTACTTTACTTGGTAGTTGGTCTGAGCTGTACCAAGGTACTCGCTGGCGATAATAAAGTGCTTGAAACAATACGCATTGCGCCAATCGACTGGCAGCCACTATCTGTGTTGCCAGCAGCAGCTGCCGATAGACGCTGTCGTCAATGCGGCGGTGCCTACATCGACCCATTGGCAGGCAGCCCAGTCAGTGATCCACTGACGACACCCGTTAAAATTAGCGCTAAAGACACCTCGCTTAACGCTGACCAAATAGAAGCGACTGGCGCAGTGAGCGTGGTTCAGGGTAGTCGGCTATTGCGCGCTGACAAGACCGTATTCAACCGATCGAGCGGAGAAGGTTTCGCAACCGGTGCAGTGACTCTTCGAGAACCCGGAATGGTGCTGATGGGTGATCAGGCGACTTACAGGACGGCTGATAGTAGCGCCTCACTTGAGCGCGCTCGCTTTGTGCTTCACGAGAACCACCTGAGCGGATCCGCGACCCGCCTCGATCGAAGTGACGACGGCACCATTACTGTGCATGACGGCGCAGTGACTTTTTGTGCACCCAATGACCCAAGCTGGCTACTCAGCGCCAACACTATCGATATTCAGCCATCCACAGGGGTTGGAGAGGCTCGTGGCGCACGCTTCGAAGTCAGTGGCGTTCCCGTCTTTTATTTACCGTGGCTGCAGTTCCCCATCAATGATCAACGAAAAACAGGTCTACTGTTCCCCGACATTGGTTCTGATACCCGCGGCGGCCTAGATCTCACAACGCCCATCTATCTCAATTTGGCGCCAAATTACGACCTCACCTACGCACCGCGTTTTATTGCTGAACGGGGCCTGAATCATCAGCTCAATGGCCGACTTCTCGATGAATCTGAGGGCTATTGGGATATGAATGGTGCCTATTTATCGCAGGACAACAAATACAGCGATGAATACGGCAGCAGTGATAGCACCCGCTGGATGGCCAATCTGCTGCATACCGGCACTTACAGTGACCGCATCCGAACAAGCATTGACTACACGCGGGTTAGCGACATCGATTTTATTCGAGATCTCGACAACCAATCTTTAAGCGCTCAACGCCAAACCGCTCTTATCCAGCTAGGCCAAATTGACTACCTGGGTAACGACTGGACCGTTTCGGTACAAACTCAAGCATTCCAAAGCCTGGCGGAGGACATACAGAATGACTATAAGAAATGGCCGCAAATATCGGCCCAATGGCGGGGCGATGCCAATTGGTATGGCATAGAACCCATTGCTTTCGCCCAGTATTCTAATTTCCAAGCCAGTGGTGACCGAGTTACCGGGCAACGCGGTTATACCGAATTCGGCGCATCATACCCGCTGAGTTGGACCTGGGGTTTTCTGCGACCAGCAGTGAAATACCGCGCGGTCAGCTATGAACTCGACGCCCCAACAACACTCCCTAACGGTAATCCTAGCGCTGCTACACCTCTGGCGAGTCTCGACGCAGGCCTGCTGTTTGAGCGCACGATTACCGTAGCTGACCAGGCAATGACCCAGACTCTGGAACCAAGGCTTTTTTATCTCTACAGCGGCTATGACGACCAAAGCGCCAGCCCATTTTTTGATAGTGCTGAACTCACCTTTAGCTATGATCAAATGTATCGTGACACGCGATTTAGTGGCCACGATCGCATTGACGATGCCAATCAGGTGACCGTGGGTATCACCACGCGGTTATTCGACGATGCGGACGGCCGTGAACAGCTAAATGCCAGCATTGGTCATATCTTCTATTTCCGTGATCGCGAGGTAAGGCTTAATTCGGCGGACCCGGCATTGGACCAACGTGGCTCAGCAACCGCCTTAGAATTTAACTGGCAACCTGGGCAAGCATGGTCAGCGCGCGCCAGCGTTCTCTATGATGTCTATGAGCAAACATTCGATGCCGCCAGTGTCAGCGTCATTCACAGATCTCAAAACGGCGCTGTTTTTAATGCCGGATACACCTTGCGAGAGCCACCTCCGTCCCTTCTTGATCGTCCCGTCACTGAGCAGGCGAATGTATCGGCCTACTACCCCATTGACGACAATTGGCGTATTTTTGGCGCTCTCGAGTACTCCTTGGAAGCAAACGAATCCGTTGAGGATATGCTTGGTTTGGAGTATGACAACTGCTGCTGGCAAATCAGAATGCTCTACATGCGGTACATCGATACCGCGGGTGATCTCAATGCTAACTTTACTGACCCAAATTTAGAGCGTGAAAACGCACTTCAGTTTCAGTTTGTGGTCAAAGGGATGGGCGGTTTTGGCTCCCGTGTAGAAAACCTACTTAACGACATGATCAGAGGCTTCGATGATCGCTATTAATATCCAACAACCATCAGCGCGCAAACGACATGCTCTACGCAGTACAAAGATGCTCTTAGCTGCACTAGCAGTCGTTTGTAGCAGCGTGTTTAACGTTGCGACAGCCGACGTCCAGACACTTGACCGTGTTGTCGCTATTGTTGATGACGACGTCATTTTGGCCACTGAGTTACAAGAGCGTCTGGCAATGGTCTCAGAGGGCCTTGAGCGCCGAGGCGTGACGGCGCCCGGCGAGGAGGTCTTGTACAGGGAGACCTTGGACCGACTCATTATGGAAAGTATCCAATTACAGTTAGCCAATCGCTACGGCGTTCGCATTCCCGACGCACAGCTCGATGATGCGATGGGGCGAGTAGCCGCCAGTAACGGCCTTAACTTGGAACAATTTCGTGCTGCCATTGAAGAACAGGGTCAGAGCTACCTGGCCATGCGCGAAGAAATTCGTCGGGAGATGACTATACAGCGAGTACAGCAAGGGAACGTCAATCGCAATATTCAAATTTCGCAGCAAGAAATTGACAACTTCCTCGCAACCGAAGAGGGCGAGGCCATGACACAACCTGAATTCAGAGTGGTTCAAGCGCTACTGGAAACCGGACGCGACGATAGTGACGAAGCTCTTGCGTCAAAAGAAGCGTTTGCCGACGGCGTACTAGCCTCTATTCTCGACGGCAAACCATTCGAAGAAGCCGTGGCCACGATGGAGCCTTACGTATTCAAAGGAGGCGACTTGGGTTGGCGTAAATTGGCAGACATCCCCAGTATGTTCGCCGATGTTATTCCTCAGCTAAAAGTTGGTGACACCGCCAAAATTCAGAGTGGCGCCGGCTTTCACCTGGTATATCTTGTCGATGAGCGCGGTCGCGAACGCCTGGTCGCGCAAACTCAGGTGCGCCATATTTTGATCAAACCCACCGAAGTACTTGATGAAGCCGAAGCGCTTGAACTAATCGAAAGCCTTCGACAACGCATTATCGATGGCGAGGATTTTGGCGCAATTGCGAAAGAATACTCAGACGATATCGGCTCAGCCCAAGAAGGCGGTGAATTGGGCTGGACCAACCCCGGTCAGATGGTGCCCGAATTTGAAACTGCAATGGCGGGTGCTGAAATCGGGATTATTACTGAACCCGTAAAATCACAATTTGGCTGGCACATACTAGAAGTGACCGACAGACGCGATCAAAATGTGGCAGAAGATATGCGACGGCGCCAAGTTGCTAACTATTTGCATCAACAAAAATACGACGAAGAACTTGAAGCGTGGTTGCGTAAAATACGCGACGAGGCGTTTGTTGATATTAAGTGAGCACGCGACTACCACGTATAGTTGTCAGCGTTGGTGAGCCCGCGGGTATTGGCCCCGATATTGTCATTCAATGCGCCCAGCTTAAGTGGCCTGCTGAACTGGTTGTTGTTGGCGATGGCAGCGTACTTAAGCAACGTGCCCAGCAATTGCAGCAGCCGCTGCAGCTAACACCCTACACCAGCGGACAGCCGGCGAAGGAACACACCCCGGGCAATTTATACTGTGTAGACATCCCAGCACGAAATGCCGTCATACCAGGACAGCTCAATGTCGCGAACGCTTCCTATGTGTTGGCCGCACTAACGCTCTGCGTAGAGCTTTGCCAATCTGGGGAGGCAGATGCACTGGTCACTGCGCCCATCCAAAAATCCATTATTAACGAAGCCGGCATTCCTTTCTCTGGACATACCGAGTACTTGGCTGAACTCACCGACACAAAAACCGTGGTCATGCTTCTGGCCACACCCAATATGCGCGTAGCACTCGCGACAACACACCTGCCCTTATCACAGGTGCCACAGGCAATTACGCGCGAACGATTAACGAATGTCCTCCGCGTTTTAGAACATGATCTCAAATCAACCTTCGGGTTAAGCGAACCAAATATTATGGTTCTTGGGCTGAATCCCCACGCGGGTGAGGCAGGAAACTTAGGTACTGAAGAAATAGATATCATTGATCCAGTTATCAATGAACTTAACAATCACGGATTTAGGCTCACAGGCCCCTTACCCGCTGACACAGCGTTTAATGCTAGCAACCTTGAAAAAGCCGATGCGTTTTTAGCGATGTACCACGACCAAGGACTACCCGTGCTTAAATATGCTGGCTTTGGCGACGCCGTTAATATCACTCTCGGACTACCTGTTATTCGTACGTCGGTCGATCACGGAACTGCGTTAAATATTGCAGGCACAGGAAAAGCCAGTGCAAGCAGCCTTACTAACGCCATCAATTATGCCATCGAACTATCGATAGCCCAAAAAGGCCTATAAATTCACCCATCTGACGCTTTATTTTTCTCACGCCAAAGCCTATTATTGTCTCAACAGCCGACATTGCATAGCCCCTAAAGGTGGCGCAGCTCGCCCATACAATTAATAGGATCTTTATAATGATGAATGAAGATGAAATTATCGTATCACTTGCCAAATCGAAAATTTTCGCCAAAAAGCTGGCAAAAAAAGCAACAGCCCTACAAGTAGAGCGTGCCATCAACAATTTACAGCTGGCGCTTCAAGATGCAAAGAAACGTGACGAAGAGAAAGATAAAAAGCGCAAGGAAGCGAGCTTGAAAAAGCTCAGCGCGCTCGTATCGGAGCTTGGATTGGCGCCGGAAGACCTTGCCGAAATTACAGGCAAACAGGCGGGTAAAAAGCGTAAAGCGACAGCAAAAAATAAACCGGGACCGAAAAGCGGTAAAAAGGTTGCTCCCAAATATCAAATTACCCATGAAGGCAAGCCACTTCAGTGGACAGGTCGTGGACGCATGCCCGTTGCATTCCGAGAATTTTTGGAGCAGGGCGGCAGCTTAGATCAGTGTCTAATTCCAACAAATGACTAAAGCATCTCCACAGCAGTCGATCAGCGGGATTTACTAGTAAAAAAATGCATGGCTCCTAGGGTGACGCTTTAGTGAATACCCACTAAAGTGTGCACTCGGAAATTCTAACGACGTTCGAAGATGTCAAGTCAGGGTTAAATGGCGAAAGTCAGTCAGTCTCACAAACCACGCAAACGTTTCGGGCAGAATTTTTTAACCGATGATGGTGTCATCCAGAACATTGCGCGAGCCATTAATCCTAAATCCACAGATCATGTTGTGGAAATTGGTCCTGGACAGGGTGCACTCACAGGACCTGTTCTTCAGTCAGGCTGTCGGCTCGATGCTGTAGAGCTCGATAGGGATTTGACCACCTTGCTACTTGCGTCATTCAGCATACATGCAGGATTTTCTTTGCATAATGCTGACGCACTGACGTTTGATTACACACAGCTGCAACGAGATTGCCAGCCACTGCGTGTTATTGGAAATTTGCCCTACAATATTTCTACGCCCCTTCTCTTTCATCTGCTCGAGCAGAAGGCCTGTTTCAGTGATATGCACTTCATGCTGCAAAAAGAAGTGGTAGATCGAATTGCTGCAAAACCTGGCACTAAACACTGGGGCAGACTTGGTGTCATGTGCCAATATCTTTGCAATGTAGAGTGTTTATTCGAGGTGCCGAAAGAGGCATTTTATCCGCCACCCAAGGTTCAATCTGCCATTGTGCGCCTCATACCCAAACAAGGCGACGCAACTAGCGAGACAGAATCGAGGGCACTCGGCAAGGCAACAAAAATCGCTTTTGCGCAGCGACGCAAAACACTGCGCAATAATTTCAAGGGAATATTTGGCGATGACGTCTTTGATAATGCCCAGATCGAGCCCAGCGCAAGAGCGGAAAGTTTAACCATTGAGCAACTTTTGACTTTGAGCCGTTGCCTACCTGACGATTAGCGCGCCAATAAGGAGTGAGGAATGGCCACGTTCGCTGTCGGCGATATTCAAGGTTGTTTTCCCGAATTTAGCGCCCTGCTAGAAAAAATACATTTTGATGATGGTCGCGACGTACTCTGGTCCGTGGGCGACATTATCAATCGTGGCTCAGACAATATCGCCACCTTACGCTGGTTTTATAACCATAAAGATCAGGTGAAGGTCGTGTTGGGCAACCATGATCTTCATTTGCTTGCGACATGGCACGGTGCCGCCCTGCCAAGCGAATCAGATAACTTCCAAGATGTTCTTGCCGCGCCTGACGCCGATAAACTGCTAGCCTGGCTGCAAGAGCAACCCCTCATCTGGCAAGAGACTATAGGGCAGACGCGCTTTACTATGACGCATGCGGGAGTGCCGCCTATTTGGGACATGACAACCGCGCGCACGCTGGCAGACGAAGTACACCAGGCGTTAGTAAGTGATCGGGCGCGCATACTGTTCGAGACCTTGTATGGTAACGAACCCGCACGCTGGTCTCCTCATCTCTGTGGCTGGGCGCGGTTACGCTTGATTACCAATTATTTAACACGCATGCGTTTTTGCACGGCGTCGGGCGCACTCGACCTGAAAAGCAAGGAACGCCTACCCAAAAAAGCAGACTTTCAAGGGGAGCCGCTACAGCCCTGGTTCCAGCATCCGATGAAGTTGGAAACCAATGACATCCTCATCTTCGGTCATTGGGCCGCCCTGCAAGGCCAGACAAACAACCCTCAGACGCTAGCCCTTGATACCGGTTGTGTATGGGGCAATGAACTCACGGCCATCAACCTCGAGACCCTTCATCGGGTAAGCGTCCCGGCTAGAGCAACCACGCAATGACCATGACTGTTTATCGCGTGGGTGGCGCAGTGCGGGATACCCTACTCGATTACCCATTTCATGAAACCGACTGGGTAGTCGTGGGAGCCACACCCCAGTCGATGCTAGATCAGGGCTTTCAACAAGTCGGGCGCGATTTCCCCGTGTTCCTGCATCCGGTGACTAAAGAGGAATACGCCCTAGCGCGAACGGAACGCAAAAAAGGCCACGGCTATCATGGCTTCGAAGTACACGCAGACCCTTCAGTGACATTAGAGCAAGATCTGTCACGCCGAGATCTGACCATAAACGCCATGGCCATGACTGCTCAAGGCGCAGTTATTGATCCCTATGACGGGCAGGCAGATTTGCAAGCACGGGTGTTACGGCATGTGTCGCCACACTTTGTGGAAGATCCCTTGCGGATACTGCGGGTGGCGCGATTTGCAGCCCGCTACCACTCCATGGGGTTCTCAATTGCGCCAGAAACCATGGCACTCATGACTGAAATAGTTGCCGCGGGCGAGCTAGCACACCTATCAAAAGAGCGGGTCTGGACCGAGACTGAACGCGCTTTAGGTGAGCGGCGACCCGCTGAGTATTTCCGAGTACTAGCCCACTGCAATGGCTTGAAAGCGCTATTCCCAGCAGTGGCTGTAACGTCGGGTATTGAACTGTTGGAACGGGCGGCACCCTATACGGAACAGATAGATACGCGGTGGTCGGCACTGCTTGCGGAGTTGCCCAGTGATCGAGCTCAAGCCCTTTGCACAGATCTTCGGGTACCCAAAGCCACAGCATTACTGAGCACCAAAGTATGCTCTCTGAGGGCCGCAACACGCGCAGCATTACAAGACCCTAATCGTTGCCTGGTACTTCTTGAGGGGCTCGATGCCTTGCGCAGAGACGAACCCTTTACCGGATTCTGTGCCACCCTTGCTGCACTCGAGAGCACATTGGTGGCGCAACATCCCGCACTACAGTTACTGATGGCAGCCAGAGCAGCGGCAGCTCAAGTTAATATGCAGCACATTAACGCAGAGGGCTTAACAGGCGCCGCCATTGGTGACGCCCTGCGACGTGCCCGTCAACAAGCCATCGCTAACGTGCTCTCAGCCCGATAACCCTTCGTTTTTTCCGCGCTCAATAATCAAACCTACACCAGCGGCCTCGGGTACTGCAGTGGGTTTAGTTACCTTTAAGCGCAGCCAACTTATTTCAAACTGCTGCTGTAACGTGAAGGCAAGATGCTCAATCAATGTTTCCAGCAGCTGGTACTGGCTGTTGCCAACCTCTCGGATAATGCACTGGGCAACTGCAGCGTAGTCAATGGCGCGGTCGATGTTGTCGTCTGCAGCGGCGACCTTGACGTCCGTGGCCAACTCCAAATCAAACACCAAAGGCTGTCGAATATGGCGCTCCCAATCGTAGACACCAATGACTGCCTCAGTTTGTAAGCCTTCAATGAAAATACGATCTGTCATGGTGGGGATAACTCGGTCATGGGCCAGCGTGGATGAACCTCTGCGTTATCAGTATCACACTGACCAGCAGACATTCGGAGAGCGCCTGCGTAAGCAATCATGGCGCCATTGTCAGTACACAGCCGGAGCTCTGGGTAGTACACACCGACGCCCTCTGGCCCCAGTTTATCTGCCAAAGCGGCCCGCAGCGTTCGGTTTGCGCTGACACCGCCCGCCATGACGAGTGTTTTTAGCGCCTCTTGGCGCAGTGCGCGACGACATTTAATGACCAGGGTATCCACCACCGCTCGCTCGAACGCATAAGCAATGTCGGCCTTGTCTTGATCAGTAAGCCCGGTCCGCTCGCGACACTGCCTAACGGTGGTTAATGTATGGGTTTTTAAACCCGAAAAACTGAACATAAGGCCTGGGTGTTTAACCATCGGACGCGGAAATGTGAAGCGATCTGGATTCCCACCTTGAGCCAAGGCCGCCACGTGAGGGCCGCCGGGATAGGGCAAACCCAGCATCTTGGCGGTTTTGTCAAACGCTTCCCCAGCGGCATCATCGACTGACTCGCCCAGCAAACGGTATTCACCTAAACCGTCCACCCGCACCAATTGACTGTGACCACCACTCACCAGCAACGCGACGAACGGATACGGTGGTGGCGAATCCGCCAATAACGGCGCCAATAAGTGGCCCTCCATGTGGTGCACCCCCAAACTGGGCACTCCCAAACCCCTGGCAATTGATCGCCCAAGGGTGGCACCGACCATCAGCGCGCCCACCAAACCTGGGCCGGCGGTGTAAGCTACGCCGTCAATGGCACTCTTATGGCAGCCTGCCTCAGACAGCACCTGATCTACCAATGGCAGCGCTTTTCGGATGTGATCCCTCGAGGCCAACTCGGGCACTACCCCGCCATAAATCGCATGTACGTCAACCTGACTAAAGAGGGCGTCAGCCAACAGCCCCCGCTCAGTATCGTAGAGCGCAATCCCGGTTTCATCGCAACTTGTTTCGATTCCGAGTACCAGCACAGGGCGTCCTTCTCAGTGGTTAAAGGCCGTGAAAACTAACACGTCAATTGGTTTTGCAAAATGCCTTTGACAAGCCTATACTGCGCGCCCCTTATATCTGGGTGACTCGCTGCGGGCGAGCCCCGTGAACGTTAACAGGAAGTGATTGAATGCCTTCAGTTAAGGTAAAAGAAAACGAGCCCTTCGACGTAGCTTTGCGTCGTTTTAAGCGTTCCTGCGAAAAGGCAGGTCTGCTGGCCGAAGTGCGTAAGCGCGAACATTACGAGAAGCCCACCACCGTGCGTAAGCGTGCAGCCGCTGCTGCTGTTAAGCGCCATCTCAAGAAGATGTCCCGCGAAAACCGCAAGCGCCAGCGCTTGTACTGAGATAGAGACGTTATCGGTGAGCGAGTCGACGTTAGTCGCCACAATCAAAGCGGCCATGAAAGCCGCAATGAAGGCGAAAGAAAAAGAGCGCCTGGCCACCATTCGCCTTATTCAGGCGGAGTTTAAGCGCGTTGAGGTCGACGAGCGAATAGACGTCGATGACCAACGCGCGCTTGCAATACTCGACAAAATGCTCAAGCAGCGTCGTGATTCCGCGCAGCAGTATCAGGATGCTGGCCGCGATGAACTCGCGGCTCAGGAACTTGCCGAAATCGCCGTAATACAAGCGTTTCTACCGGCTCAAATGAGCGACGATGACATTCAAGCACTCATC